>JALYIA010000016.1 GCA_030776065.1 Acidobacteriota bacterium | reverse complement strand
CCCCGAGGCCTCCTCCCTCCCCCGCGCAAATCTGCGCATAGTTGACTAAGATTTCACGCCACCCCCATTGACAATTCCCCCACCGTGCCCTATCGTTAGCAATCGAAGGGCAGGAGTGCTAACGCGGCATACCGCCGCACCAGCTTCCCTCCTCCCCATCATCCACCCACAGTCACACCATTTTCGCTTCAAGGAGACGTACCCGATGGCAGCAACAACGTTTACCCCCCTGCACGACCGCATCCTGGTCCGTCGCATGGAAGAGGGCGAGAGCATGCGCGGCGGCATCATCATCCCGGACAGCGCCAAGGAAAAGCCCCAGCAGGGTGAAGTCATCTCCGTCGGCAAGGGCAAGTCGAACGACGAAGGCAAGGTCTTCCCGCTCGACGTCAAGACCGGCGACACCATCCTCTTCGGCAAGTACTCCGGCACCGAGATCAAGCTCGACGGCGAAGACTTCCTCATCATGCGCGAAGAAGAAGTCCTCGGCATCCTCAAGAAGTAGGCACGCCGCGCCCTTCTCGACCCCTCCCCCGTCGAGACCATCCCCCTCGCGGCGAACCACGCCGCACGGAAACACCGCCGGAACCAGTTCCGGCCAACACACAGGAGCAACACATATGCCAGCAAAGCTCATTCTGCACGGAGAAGACTCCCGCCAGGCCATCCTGCGCGGAGTCAACATCCTCGCCGACGCGGTCAAGGTGACCCTCGGCCCCAAGGGACGCAACGTCGTCATCGAGAAGAAGTTCGGCTCCCCCACCATCACCAAGGACGGCGTCACCGTCGCCAAGGAGATTGAACTCGCCAACCCGCTCGAGAACATGGGCGCCCAGATGGTCCGCGAAGTCGCGTCCAAGACCTCCGACGTCGCCGGCGACGGCACCACCACCGCCACCGTTCTCGCCCAGGCCATCTACCGCGAAGGCGTCAAGACCGTCGCCGCCGGCGCAAACCCCATGGCCCTCAAGCGCGGCATCGACAAGGCAGTCGAGGCCATCATCGGCAAGCGCGATGAGCACGGCGCCGTCATCGGCGGTGCGCTCTCCAAGTTCTCCAAGCCCGTCTCCGGCGACATGATCGCCCAGGTCGGCACCATCTCCGCCAACTCCGACTCCCAGATCGGCACCATCATCGCTGAGGCGATGAACAAGGTCGGCAAGGACGGCGTCATCACCGTCGAAGAGTCCAAGACCATGGAGACGCAGCTCGACGTCGTCGAAGGCATGCAGTTCGACCGCGGCTACCTCTCGCCCTACTTCGTCACCGACTCCGAGCGCATGGAAGCCGCCCTCGAGAACCCCTACATCCTCATCTACGAGAAGAAGATCTCCTCGATGAAGGACCTGCTCCCCCTGCTCGAAGCCATCGCCCGCACCGCCAAGCCCCTCGTCATCATCGCCGAGGATGTGGACGGTGAAGCGCTCGCCACCCTCGTCGTCAACAAGCTGCGCGGCACCCTCAACGTCGCGGCCGTCAAGGCCCCCGGCTTCGGCGACCGTCGCAAGGCCATGCTCGGCGACATCGCCATCCTTACCGGCGGCAAGGCCATCACCGAGGACCTCGGCATCAAGCTCGAAGGCGTCAAGATCGAAGATCTCGGCACCGCCAAGCGCGTCACCATCGACAAGGACAACACCACCATCATCGATGGCGGCGGCAAGGATGGCGAAGTCGAAGCCCGCGTTCGCGAGATCCGCGCCCAGGTCGACAAGACCACCTCCGACTACGACCGCGAGAAGCTCCAGGAGCGCCTCGCCAAGCTCGTCGGCGGCGTCGCCGTCATCAAGGTCGGTGCAGCCACCGAGACCGAGATGAAGGAGAAGAAGGCCCGCGTCGAAGACGCCATGCACGCCACCCGTGCAGCCGTCGAAGAAGGCATCGTCCCGGGCGGCGGAGTCGCCCTGGTCCGCTGCGTTCCCGCAGTCGAAGCCGTCATCAAGAGCCTCGAAGGCGACGAGAAGATCGGTGCAACGATCATCAAGCGCGCCATCGAGGAGCCCCTCCGCATGATCATCGCCAACGCCGGCGAAGAGGGTGCGGTCGTCATCGGCAAGATCCACGAGTCGAAGGAATCGAACTTCGGCTACAACGCAGGCACCGGCAAGTACGAGGACCTCGTCGCCGCAGGCGTCATCGACCCCACCAAGGTCACCCGCACGGCGCTGCAGAACGCGGCCTCCATCGCCGGCCTCATGCTCACCACCGAAGCCCTCATCTCCGAGATCCAGGAGAAGAAGGAAGCAGGCGGTGGAGGACACAGCCACGGCGGCGGCGGCGGCATGGACGGCATGTACTAAACCTCGAACCCTGCTGCAAGAGAACGGCCTCCGAGCACCCCTCGGAGGCCGTTCCTCTTTCCCTGCCCTCACACATCCCTGCCTCTTACTCGCGGTTCCCCGGTCGCACCTCATCCGGCGCGCGAAGCTTCGCCTTCGACGCCGAGCTCACCTTCAGCCGCACCAGGTCGTGCCCGCTCTTTCCCGCCGGAGCCTGAAACTCCGCAACGTAGGTCGCCCCAAGCGCCTGCGTGAACTGCTTCAGAAACGGGTCGAGCGCCACAGGATTCCCGGCCCCCTGGTAGAAGCTCTTTCCTCCAGTCGCGTGCGTCAGTTCCTCCAGGTAGCTCTGCCCGCTCAGGCTCGCTCCCGGTCCGCCGATCCCCGCGTCGCCGTAGTAGATCGCATACACCGCAACGCCCGCGCGCTTCGCATCCGTCGACGCCGCCGCAACGTACGGGCTGTCCTGGTTGGCCAGCGACGTGCTTCCGTTGTACGGGTCCACGCCGTTCGTAATCATCAGCACAAAGCGCGACTTCGAGCGCGTGCGCTCCCGCTGAAGTTCCGGCGGCGCGTTCGGATCCGCAACCGCCGCGCCCGGCCAGTGCTTCACAAAATCGGAGAGGCAGAAGTACGGACTTGCGCTCTCCCCCGGAACCCCTTGCGGCAGTCGAATCGCAGCCGCGGCAGCCGCATGGTCCGCCGTAAACGGCTGCGCCGCCACCACGCGCCCATTCTGCATGTACCCGACCAGCACCTCGACGCCCTGCGGCAGCCCGTTCAAAAACGACTTGATCGCGCTGATGTTGCGCCCTACACTCTCGCGCAGCCCATCGTCGATCAGCAGCGCCACCTGCGCCCGCGCCGGAGCAACCGCCGTCCAGGAGTCGAGCGGCACCGTTCGTCCCTCAACCGTCACCGTAAGATCCGCCCGCCCGAGAGCAGCCGGAGCCTTGCCCTCCGCCGCAACCAGCACCTGCGTCGCAACCAGTCCCTCGTCACGCTGTGCGTTGGCTGCCGCACTCAACGTCAACCCGGCGAACAAGGCACCCGCAACGATCGTCTTCATATCGGTCTTCATATCCACTGTTTAGATGGACGTACGGAGGCGTAGGTTGGCGTCGCCCCGCATGTCCGCTACGGCCGCATGCCGCGCCGAAGGTAGATCCGATACGCAATGCCGCCGCTGAAGCTCCGCTCAATCGTCTCGCTGTAGCCGGCATTCAGAAAACCGGTAAACTCCGGCCACTGCTCCAGCTTGTCGAACCCCGCGTCCACAAACTTCTCGTTGCTCAGCACAAAAACATCCGGCGGATGAGCCTGCACCTCGGCCCAGAACCTCTGCCGGTCGGCCAACACCGCGGGCGCGGTATGGTCAGGCGAAAACAGCAGCATGTCGCCGGTCAACCCCGTGCTTTGCACGATGCCGAGCCGGTACAGCGCCGCCAGGCAGCCGTCCACAAGATCCAGGCACTGCACCCTTCCCTGCAGTCGGGCGACGCCAAGCTGCAGGAGGTCCCGCTCGAGCGTCCGCGCAAACGCCGCATCATCGCCCGCCGCACGTACCTGAACCGTCAGTCTGGGAAGCACCACCAGCAGCCCCACCGCAAACCCGGCAGCTCCGACCCAGCGAAGCCACCCAACGCGGCGCGTCGCGGCGGCGAGTTCCAGGCCGATCCAAAGCAGCAGAAACGCCACCGCCGCATAGCGGTGATGGGTGAATCCCTTCCCCTGCACAAAGTACGAGAACGCGCCCAGCAGGACGCCGATCGCGAGCGCCCAACGCTCCCAATCGCCCTCCCGTCGGCTGGCCCACAGCGCAAGCGCGCCGAACGGAACCAGCCAGCGCACCGGCCGCGGCAGGCTCTCACGCAGCAGCGGCAGAAAGCCCTTGTGCTGCAGGCTCGCGTAGTACGGCATCAGCGTGCGGTTCATGCCCAGGAACTCGTGCACGACGCCGTACCGCAGCAGAAATCCAAAGAACACCGCCGCCGCCGCAACTCCTCCAGCGCACGCGCAGCCAACGTACGCTGCGCCGGGAACACCGCGCCGCCGCAACACCACCCAGGCAAGCGCGAGCACCACAAAGAAGAAGGGCGCCACCGTCGGCTTGATGCCTGCGGCCAGTCCCCACGCGGCTCCGAAGCCGGCCAGCCACACCGGCCGTCGTGCCCGCACGCCCTCGAACAGAAAGGCGTAGCTCACCACCAGCAGGACAGCCATCACCTCGTCCCGCTGGCCTGTGTTCATCGGGCCATCCGCTGTGTGGACCAGCGCAAACAGCACGCCCGCAAACAAGCCGGCGAGCCAGTCCACCCTGCGCGCAATCGCGATGGCTGCGCCGGTCAACGTGCCCATCAGGAAGAAGTCGTACATCCGCCACGCGAGGTCGCCCGGACCGAAGACGTGCATGGCGAACCAGTCGGCCAGGTACGCCACCGGCATGTTCATGTCGTCGATCTGGCGGTACGGCGCCCAGCCATGCGCCATCAGAAAGTCCGCGTAGTGGATCACCTGCGCGTCCAGGATCAGCGGCCAGCTCCACGTATGCCACACCACGTACGCCAGAGCCGTCAGCAGCCATGCGATACACACCGCGCGAAGCGGAAGGATCCAGCGTTCCGGCACACTCTTCGCCATAGCTCTGCGCCGAGTATACCGGCCTGCGCCGGATCCTTCTCCTTCGACGCGCCGGCCTAGTCGCCGCCCACCCGCACCTTCAACCCCGCGCGAATCGTGAACGGCAGGCCAGGATAGCCGATGGGTCCGATGTGCTGCTGGTTCAGCAGATTGTCCATCTGCGTGAACAGCTTCACCCGCGGGCGCAGCGCATACGTCAGGTTGGCATCGAGCTTCGCATACCCGAAGTCCAGGTTGCGGTTCGGCAGGATCAACGAGTTCGTCCCAGCCAGGTCCGAGTAGTCCAGAAACGTGGAGTCATCGGCCCTGCTGGCCAGCGCGCCCGTCATGCCTGCGGTGAAGCGGTTGCCCAGGTACTCCACCGTGAAGAAGCCCGTATGCGGAGGCCGCCGGAAGGGCCGCGCGCCCACAAACGGGGACTCGCCGATCGCGATGCCCGGGATGTTCGGATTCTGGGAAGCATACCCGCCCTGCACCGCGATCTCATCGCTCGAGAACGACTGCTCCACCACGGCGTCCAGGTAGGTCCACCCTCCACGCAGGGTCCACCGGGCGCTGGGCCGCCAGTCAACCTCGGTCTCGATGCCCTGTGCGCGGAACGCCAGCGAACCCACATCCGCGCCGTAGAAGTTGGGGATCGTGCCCGTGATCCCGAAGTAGCGCTTCAGCGTTCCCGCGCCAACGTACTCGATCTGGTGCGAGAACTGGTTGTGGAAGTAACCGAGCTTGAGCACCAGCTTCTCGCCTCGAATGCTCTGGTCCACTCCGAATTCGAGCGTGCGGCTGCGCAGCGCGCGGATCGGCCGGACGCCGTACTGCTGGATTGCCGTCGTATTGCCCGCCAGCGCAAGCTGAAGGTACAGGCTCGAGAACTCGACTGCCAGTGAAGGCTCCTGCACGCCGGTCGCCGCGTTGGCTCGCACACGCGTCCCGTGCAGCCAGCGAGCGGCCGGACGAACGGGGACGTACACCACGCCGAAGCGCGGAGTTCCTGCCACGCCGTACAGATGATTCTTCTCGAGCGCTCCCCCGCCCGACACAAAAAGCCGGTTCTTCACCTGCCCGGCGATCTCTGCCGTGTACTCGAAGTTGGTTCGCCGGATGCGCTGGTCCTCGCCGTAGGTCGGATACACGAAGCTGCCCCGCTCCTTCTCATAGCGGAACCCGAACAGCGCGCGAATCCGGTGCGCGAACGTGGTGTCGGTGCCGTAGTACAGCTCATCCCGGTTGGAGACCAGGTCGTCGCGCTGCGGATACACCCCCGGATAGGCAAGCGCAGCCCGGCCGGTCGCCGTGTACCCGTTTGCGCCGCGGATCGTCACGGTGTTGCCGAAGTAAGCGCCGCCCTCCGCCACGTACTGCCCGGCGGGATAGAACGTCCGCGCCTGCTCCCGTGTCCGCGCCACGCCATACCGGACGAGATTGTGCCAGCCGCCGTTCCGTGTGTCCTCCACCGTAACGCCCGAGTAGAGGTTCTGGTCCGACTGCTTGCCGGCTGCCGACACGCCGTAGAAGTCATGCGCATTGGGCAGCCCGGCGGCGGAGATCCCGCTCCGCAGCGTGAACCGCACCGTCGTACCCGGCCCAGCCGCGTAGCCCAGGTTCGCGGCGGCCGTCGACGCGTGGTACTCGTCCAGCTTCAGCGCGTTCGACGTATCGAAGCGCGAGAACCCGGCCAGAGCGTCGAACTTGCGGCGTGCGCCGCCCACCGTCACCTCATTCCGATAGGTATGCAGAGTGCCCGCGTCGCCCGAGTAGTGCAGCACCGGTCGCACACCGCTGCCCCGTGCCGTGCCGAAGGCCACGACGCTCGCTGCGGCATCCGATCCGTACACCGCCGAATCCGCGCCGCGATAGATCTCGATCGCCGCGCTCGACGGAGCAGACGCACCCAGCGCCGTCGTCGAGAGGGTACCGAAGTCGAACCGCCCCCCCACAGCCTCCGCGGGAATGCCATCGATCAGCACCTTGTTCGCGTCCGAGTTGCCGCCGCGTACGAACAGACTCGTCGCGCCTCCCCACTGCCCGGTCTGCACCACGGCGACACCGGGCGAGAGGCGCATCAGGTCGACGATACCGGCGCGTGTCTCGAGCTGGCGCTCCGGGATCAGCGTCACCGCGGCGCTCGTCTGCGCCACCGGCGTAGGGACGCCGGTCGCAGTGACCGTGACCTCTTCGTGCAGGGAGAGCGTCTCGAGCACCACGTTCTGGGTCACCACATCGGCCGGTCCACCATAGAACTCCTGCCCGATGCCCGGATAAAATCGCGCTGCCGAGGTGAGGAGGATGAACCGCCCACGACCGGCGAAGCGCACCTCGTACACGCCGTCCGGACCCGCGATGCCGATCGCCATCACCTTGGCGCCCTGCACAAGCTGCACCCGCGCAGCCGCTATCGGACGGCCAAGCGCGTCCGTCACCACGCCACGCGCAACGACCGCGCGCGCGACCCTCTCTGTGGCTGTGAAGGCAAGCAGGAAGCAGGCGAACGCAAACAGCGCCCGCAGGAAAACACGCGCCGGGCGGAACGCCCGGACAGAACCAGCAACCATGATGTCGCTCCTGCATCTCCCCCCGGAGATGCGGTTGGTGAGTCAGCGCAAAATTGGAACCGGTCTCCTGACTCACGCGGGTTCACGCCGGACACGTACCGGAACCTGCCTTCCCAACGCCTTCCAGCGCAGTGACAGGTTCCTGTTCGGCGCTCACAACGATCCGGTCAATCTCCGGATTCGCCGTGCGCGTTCACAGTTGCGGGGCAGTGGCGGAGTTTCACCGCGCTTCCCGAACATTCCTTTACGGCAACAGTTGTTGTCCACACAGCCGTTCGACTTTCCCGGCTGCAGAGCTACTCTTCCCGCGGCACGATGTGCTCGCGCAACGCCGCGGGAGATTCAAGTCTCGCCCGGAAACGTTTGTGATGTCAAAAATCCGGACGACCGTTTGCGGTCCGGCCTGCCCGCTGCGGCCGTGAATCGAACGAACCTTCCCAAGAATCCAAAACGAGCTCCTCATAAATCCAAAACAAGCTCCTCAAGAATCCAATCCGTATAATCGACACGATGCCCTTCAACTCAATCCGAAAAGTAGCCGATGCCGACTTCCCCACGCGCTGGGGACAGTTCCGCATCCTCGGGTTCGAGGGCTTGGTGCAGGACCCGCAGCCATGTAACGCTGCCGTTCCCGCGCCCGCAGTCCGCATCGAGTCAGCCGTAGCGCTGGTGATGGGCGACATCCACGCCCCCCCAGCCGACGGCGGCCCCGCCGGTCCCATCGTCCGCGTCCACTCCCAGTGCCTTACCGGCGACGTCTTCCATTCGCTCCGTTGTGACTGCCGCCAGCAACTGGAACTCGCGCTCGCCACGATCGCCGATGCCGGCGCCGGCATCCTGCTCTACGAGAACCAGGAAGGCCGCGGGATCGGCCTCATGGCAAAGCTGCAGGCATACGAGCTGCAGGACCAGGGACTGGACACGATCGAAGCCAACCTCGAACTCGGGTACAAGGCGGATTGCCGCCAGTTCGAGCTCCCCGCCGGAATCCTCAAGATGCTCGGCCTCAACGCCGTTCGGCTGATCACCAACAACCCCGAGAAGGTCGAGGCGCTCGAAGCGGCCGGCGTCACCGTCACCGAGCGCATCTCAGCCGAGGTGCCGTCCGAGCCCACCTTCGAGCGCTATCTGCAGACCAAACGGGACAAGATGGGCCACCTCGTCGGCTAAGCCGCACGCCTGGCCCGCGGCCGCGTCAGTGGGCAACCGTCTCAGTGGGCAACTTTGTAGACGAACTGCGTGAAGTCGGCGTATCCCGTCGTGCTGCTGTTCCACGTGTACAGCCCGATGCGATCGCCACGATACGATCCCCAGGTGAGCTGGTACTCCGGTCCGAGCGGAGTGAAGGTCCTGCCGTCGAGCGAGTAGGCGAACCGGCTTACGCCGTCGAACCCCCACGCGGACCGAAGCCAGACCTGCTTCTGCTTGAGGACCGGCCCTTCGATGCGCCTGCCCTCCGCGCGCACGGACAGCGCCCGCACCTCTCCCGTCTGGACAACACCGATCGCCGCGGACGTCTTCGCGAAGTGCGAGAGCCCAGCCTCCTGGCCTTCGGTCATGCCCGAGAGATCCAGCTTCACGGTTACTTCGTTATGCGCACTCCGAAACGCGCGCTGCGTCAGTACATTGCCCACCGCCGTCAGCGCGTCCGGATGCACCGGAGCGAACGCATGCAGCCGCAGGAAGCCACGCCGTTCGGCGAGCGACCACATGCCGCCGCGAGGCTGGTAGTTCCACTGCCACTCGGGCCGCAGCACGGGCAGGGTAAAGTCATCGGAGGCCACGACCTCGGTCCGCGGCCTTCCCTGCACCGGCTTCTCGCCGCGCCACACCATGGTCCCGATCCCGTCCGCGCCGGGTCTCCCGATGACTGGCCAGCCGTCGATCCACTCGACCGGCAGCAGCACCGCGGCCCTGCCCTCCCAGTCGCCGCGACCCTGGTGGGTGAAGAACCACCAACGGCCGTCGGGCGACTGCACGATGCCCCCCTGGTTCGGCTCCTTGTCCACCGCGCCCTGAACATGCTGCAACTGCCGCACCTCCCATGGCCCGTCGAGCGACCTCGCACGCTCCATCATCGCTACCCGGCCCTCCGGCCGCACCTCCGAAAAGTAGTGGTAGTACAGGCCGTTCCACTTGTAGAGCTTGTTCGCCTCCGAGCCGCGCGACTGGTGGATGATCCGGTCCGATCCCGGCACAATGTTCCTGCCGTCCGGCGTCAGCCTGAACAGGTGGATGTTGTACTTCGTCCCGCTCGGTCCCTCGGGCGAGGTATGCGATGTCACCAGATACATCTGCCCATCGTCATCCCAGAACGGACACGTATCGTCCCATCCGGACGCCGTCATCACCGGAGCGGGAGCCGTCCACGGCCCCGCAGGAGTGGTCGCGGTGCTCATGTAGATGCCCTGATCCGGAGTCGCGAAATACACCCAGAACCGGCCGGCATGGAACCGGATCGCACCCGCCCAGATGCCTCGTCCGGCCCGGTTCATCCGATCCCAGTTCAGCTCGGGATCGAGCACCGTAAGGTCCGGTACGACGCCTCCCAGCACCCTCCAGTTCACCAGGTCGTCGGACTGCAGCACAGTCATGCCGGGCGAGTACTGCATCGTCGACGAGATCGCATAAAAGGTAGTGCCCACCGCAATCGCGTCCAGGTCGGAGAAATCCGCGGGCAGCACAGGATTGACGTAGCTCCCATCGGCTTGATCGCCCCAGAGCCCGCGGCTCGGCGCGTCCGGCAGAGGCGTCACCGCGAGCCCGCGTGGAGCCACAGGCGCCTGCCCGCGGGACTCCGCCATGCCCGCAGCGCACAGCACGATCGCCGCCGCCACTGCGCGACGCACCGTCACACGCCGTCCTGCCGCTCGCGCCACAAACGATACATTCCCCACGCGGCGACTGAGCAGTTATCCACCAGCCTCCCGTCGAGCATCATCGCCTCGAACTCCGCCACCGGCACGCGATACACCTCAAGGTCCGTCTCCTCCGGGTCGCGGTCGTGCGGGCCCGGCGTCAGCTCCTCCGCAAGGTACACAAAGTGCTTCTGGTTCATCACGCCATACCCGATCTGCAGCGTCGCAAGGTGCGTCAGCCGCCCGGCGACCAGCCCGGTCTCCTCCCGAAGCTCGCCCGCAGCCATCTCCCGCGGGTCCACCGACGCATCTTCCCAGCCCCCCTGGGGCAGCTCCTTGAAGCGCCCGCCGACGGTGTAGCGGAACTGTTCCACAAGGTAGATGTGGTCCCCATCCGCGCCGCGGTCCAGAGGAATCACGATGCACGCGGGATCCTTGTCGATCACGCCGTAGATCCCCCGCTGCCCGTTGGCGCGTTCGATCACGTCTTCGCGGACGCGCGTCCACGCATTGCGGTAGACCTCACGGGAGGAGATGGTTTTGATGGTCAAGACGGGCGGCTCACTGGTTGTAGTTCCCATGCACATCCTATCGGACAAAGCACCCAACTCCTGCACTCAGCCCGGCCTGCTCCAGTACACCGCATAGCGCTCATCCCGGATGCGGTACATCGGCCTGACCGGAAGCCTGCCGCCGCCACCCGCACGAAACGTAAGCTCCCGGGCCGAGATCAGCTCGGGAGACCCCGCCGGGTTCGCCGCCGGGGGCCCAGGATCCTTCGGCCCCGTGTCGTACGCGCCCACCTTCAGCGGCCCGGATTCGGGCCCCGGGCCAAGCACCGCAGCCAGCACCAACGGGCCGTACAGCGCCGCGCGCAGCCCGGGGTCGCCCGGCAGCACCTCCTCATACGCGCTCATCGGCAACGCGACCTCCACCTTGTCTCCATCCCGCCACTCGCGCGTAATGGCAAGGTACGATCCCGGCTGCGCAAACGCCTCGAGCGCGCGTCCATTGATGGCCACAGACCCATCCTCCCCGGCCACCCACGACGGGATCCGAATGTGTACCGTGCGCCTCTGCGGGGCCGTCGTCTTGAACCGCAGCGTGGTTCCCTGCTCCGCGGGAAAGGCCGTCTCCTGCCGCAGCGTCAGCCCGGCATCCTTCCACACGAGCTCGGACGGGATGAACTGGTTCACCCACAGGCTTGCGCCGTCGTGGAAGTAGATCGAGTCGTTGAACTTCGCGAACTCCTCCGCACCGGTGCCCGTGCAGCACCAGAAGGACGCGTCGGGCGAGTTGACGTGGCGCCAGTACCCGGCGGCAAGCGGAAAGAAGTACTGCTTCAGCCCATGCCCGTCCTGCGTACCCAGGCGGCAGTTCCACAGCGAACGCTCATAGGCGTCCATCCAGCGCGCCTCCCCCGTCCACGAGAACACGTGGCGCTCCAGCTTCATCAGGTTGTAGGCCACACAGCACTCCGCATCGTGGTACCCGAGCGTCCCCTTCAGGTCCCCGGGGTCGGTGCGCCAGTGCTCGTCCAGACTGGTGTTGCCGATCGCGTACGAACGCGCCGCAAGCACCTCATCCAGGAAATACGTCGCTATCTCGCGGTACCTCGTCTCCCCCGTAAGCTCATACATCCGCGCCGCGCCGATCGCCTTCGGCACATGCGTGTTCGCGTGCAGCCCCTTCAAAACGTCGCGGCGCATCGCAAGCGGATCCAGAAACGCCGGCTGCTCGAACAGCCGCGCCAGGTGGAGGTATCGCTCGCGTCCGGTAAGTCCCGCAAGGTTCGCCAGCACCTCGTTCATGCCGCCGTACTCGGTCCGCAGCAGGAACTGCCGCTGGTCGTCGTGGATGCCCTGGAAGTACGCCTCCACCCAGCCCGCCGCGCCCTCCGCCACGGCGAGCGCCTGCTCATTGCCGGTGTGGACGTACATATCCACCAGCCCCGCCATGATCTTGTGCAGCGTATAGAACGGCGCCCACACCCTGCCGCCGCGCGCTAGCGTCTCGAACAAGCCCTCTGGATACGCGCTCAGGTAGCCGTTCCCATTCGCTCTCTGGCAGCCGGCCAGCCCGGCCACCACGGCATCCCCGTTGCGCCGCAGCGTCTCGTTGCCGGAGCTCGCATACGCCAGCGCCACGGCCGAAAGGTAATGCCCCCCGTTGAAGTGGCCGCGCAGCTCGCAGTCCGGCTTCTCCCACCCGCCGTACGGCACGCCCGTACTCGTCAGGCCCGAGGTCAGGCGGAAGGAATGCAGCAGACGGTCTCCATCGAGCGAGTCCAGGTAGCGCTGATTGATCTCCGCCTGCTCCCGAAACACGCCCGGCAGCAGCCGTACCTCCGTCATCGCAAAGGGGCGCAGCCTGGTGGGATACCGCTCGCTGCCCGAGAGAAGATCCTTCCCCCCGCCCGTCCCGGCGGCAGGCCGCTGCTCCGCGAGCGCGCGCGCCATCGCGCAACGGTTCAGGGTCAGCGCCCCGGTCAGCGTGGCCAATCCGGAGACCACCGTGCGGCGGGAGACGTTCATATCCTGGAGGGCTCCTTCTCTCGTTGCGTCAGGAAGTGTACCAAGACCACCCCGTCTGCCCACCCGCGCAGCGAAAAAAGAGCCCCCGGGTGGGGGCTCTCTCGCTACAGCTCTGTCTGCCGCTTACTTCACGAACAGGAAGATGATCACAAACGTAAACAGCGCAAGCGACTCGATAAACGCCAGGCCGAGGATCAGGAACAGGAAGATTCCAGGGCGTGCGCCCGGGTTCCGCGCCAGCGCCTCAGCCGAAGAGGCAGTCGCCTTGCCCTGACCCAGACCGCACAGGCCCGCCGCAAGCGCCATGCCGATCCCGGCGCCGATCGGCGCCCACTGGTTCGCAGCCGCATCGCCACCCTGCGCGAATGCGGGAGTCGCCAGCAGAACAGCCGCCAGCGACAGAAAGAGGTACTTGAACATCTGAAGCGTACGCGTCATACAACACTCCGTTCTCCCAGGATTACGCCGCCAGTGGGTGGTTGATGCTCACCGTGCTGGCACCCTCACGCTGAACGGCGTTGGTGCGCTCCGTGCGGCGGGAGAGAAGACCGCACGGAGAAACCGGATACTCCCGCTCGTGCCGGGAGGGGGAAGAGCCTCAATGCTCTTCGGCTACCGCGAGCGAGAGGTAGCTCATCGCAAGCAGGATAAACACATACGCCTGCACGATGGCGACGCCGAAGTGCAGACCGATAAAGATCAGCGGAATTCCGATCGGCACCAGCGAAAAGAACGCCAGGGTGACTAGATCTCCCGCGAAGATGTTCGCGTAGAGCCGCACCGTCAGCGAAAGCACACGGGCAAAGTGCGAGATGATCTCGACCGGGATCAGGAGCGGCGACAACCACCACACCGGCCCTGCGAACTGCTTGAAGTAGCTCAGCCCGTTCACGCGCAGACCATGGTAGTGGTAGTACAGAAACGTGCAGACCGCAAATCCGAGCGGCACCACAACGTTTGCCGTGGGCGACTCGAAGCCCGGGATCAACCCGATCAGGTTCGACACCAGGATGAACAGCCCAAGCGCCGTCAGGTAGCTTGTAAATCGCTCATAGCCATGCCCGATGATGGCCTCAGACTGCGTGGAGACGAACTCGTGTACCCCTTCGGCCAGGTGCTGCACCGGATTGGGCCGCTCTACGCTCAGCGTAGCCCGCACCACGACGAAGTACAGCAGCAGGGCGAGGAAGACCACAAGCTCCATCGCGAACGCATTCGTGATCGGCGCCTGCGGGTACTCAGGGTGGATCCGCAGCGCCCCCAGCAGATGGTCTACCGGCGCGGCGAAGTGAGCGTTCAAAGTGCGTGTGAGAAGTAACTGTGTCGGCATGTCTCGTGTAGGTTCCGCATCGGTTCTGGCGCCCTAAACCGTCCAGGACTTCACCAGCCGGAGCGCCTGGAACAGCAGCGCAAACACTCCAAGCACAAGTCCGGCTGCAAGGGCGTAGATCGAACCATGCAGAAGCTTAAGGCTACCATACAGCAGCACCACCGCGCCCCCCAGCCGCAGGAAGAAGCCGATCAGCACAGGCGCGAGCGGCTTCACCACCACCGGCCGCTCCGGCGTCCCCGCCTCCATCCGGCTCATCAGCGCGGACATCAGACGCAGCCACTCGAATAGCCCCGACCCCGAAATCACCGCGCCCACCGCGTACAGCCCCGCCGAAGCCCAGCCCAGCTTCCACGCCAGCAGCGGCACCCCGACCAGCACGGCCACAGCAACCAGCCGCAACGCACCCCAGATCACCCGGCGGAAGTCCTCGTCGCTGAACTCCGCCAGCCCACCCGGTGTGTGTGTCGGATCCCCCATCTCAGCGGTTGTTCTTCAGGTACCGCGACGCGGTCGTAAAGATCTGGATAAACCCGCCGACAGCGCCCAGCACGATCCCCGCAATCCCGATCCACGTCGTGTGGAAGTGACGGTCCAGCCACGAGCCCAGCAGCCACCCGATCAGGCACCCCGCCGGCAGCGCCAGCGCAAGCTGCACCATCGACTCCGCCTTCACGTAGTCCTTCAGCCCGCTGTGATCCTTGCCGCCATCGGCCAAAGAAGGATCGTCCTGCTTGTCCACGTTCGCCATATCCGCTGTCCATTACAACACGGCGAACGGGTAGATAGAATCGATCAGGATCATCGCCGCTTGAGCGCCAACGGCGCGTCACATACCAGCCTGGGCCGAAGGTCCAGGTACAGCCTGAGACGATCCGAGGGCTGAAGGCCCGACACATCCGCGCTCCATAGCCACCTGAATCCCAATCCAAGGAACCACACGTGCCCGAAAGCGACTTCGAACAGCGGCTCCACACCGAACGCCTGGAAAAACTCCGGCAGATCGCCGAACTGGGCGCAAAGCACGGCCTCAGCCCCGCGCAAGCCACCTACCCCAACAGCTTCGCCCCTTCCGCCCCCGGCTGGACCGAAAAAGACGGCGCGCTCGTCCCCTGGCTCAAGGCGAAGTACGACTCCCCCGCAGCCCCCGTCTCCGCGGAAGAGCTCGAAGCTACGCGCACAGAGGTCGCCATCGCCGGTCGCGTCATGGCCATCCGCCTCCAGGGCAAGGCCGGGTTCGCGCAGATGCAGGGAGGCGGCCGGCGCCTCCAGATCTACGTCCGCAAGGACGACGTCGGCGAGGACGCCTTCGCCCTCTACAAGCTCCTCGACCTCGGCGACCACATCGGCGTCACCGGCTACCTCATGCGCACCCGCACCGGCGAGCTCACCGTCCACGTCCGCACCCTCACCTTCCTCGCCAAGGCCATGCTCGCCCTGCCGGACAAGTTCCATGGCCTCGAGGACACCGAGCTCCGCTACCGCCAGCGCTACGTCGACCTCTTCGTCAACCCCGACGTCCGCGACGTCTTCGTCAAGCGCGCCGCCATCCTCCGCGCCATCCGCCGCTTCTTCGACTCGCGCGGCTACCTCGAAGTCGAAACCCCCATGCTCCACACCATCGCCGGAGGCGCCGCGGCCCGCCCCTTCAGCACCCACCACAACGCGCTCGACATCCCGCTCTCCCTCCGCATCGCCCCCGAGCTCTACCTCAAGCGCCTCGTCGTCGGCGGCATGGATCGCGTCTACGAGATCAACCGCAACTTCCGCAACGAAGGCGTCTCCACCCAGCACAACCCCGAGTTCACCATGCTCGAGTTCTACCAGGCCTACAGCAACTACCACGACCTGATGGACCTCACCCAGGAGCTCATCACCACCGTCGCCAAGGAAGTCAACGGCACCACCCTCACCACCTTCAACGGCCACGAAATCGACCTCAGCAAATGGCAGAAGCTCTCGATGAAGCAGGCCACCGAAAAGTTTTGGCCAGAACAAGCCGGGGATCCGCCAACCGAAAAAGACTTCGCTAGCTTCGAAGAGTTCCGGTCCCACTTGAATGCAGCCGTCTCGCAGTATGCGAGCGCTAGTCAGCAGCGTGATCAGTATCCAAAATCACTCGGGCTTCTCTCGTTGGCAGCCACGAGAATGAATGAGTTCCAAGCCGAGACCGACTATTCAGTCGCGTTAGGCAAGGCCATAGCCGAGACATTCGAAGCCGTAGCCGAACCCCACCTAATCCACCCCACCATCATCTACGACTTCCCCCTGGCCGTCTCCCCGCTCTCCAAAGTCAAGCCCGACGAGCCCGACTGGGTCGAACGCTTCGAGTTCTACATCGGAGGCTTCGAGATCGGCAACGCCTTCTCCGAGCTCAACGACCCCGACGACCAGCGCCGCCGCTTCAAAGCCCAGCTCGAAGACCGCAGGCAGGGCGATCTCGAAGCCATGGCCGAAGTCGACGAGGACTACGTTCGCGCCCTGCAGTACGGCCTGCCGCCCACCGCAGGCGAAGGCATCGGCATCGACCGCCTCACCATGATCCTCACCAGCTCAAAGTCCATCCGCGACGTCATCCTCTTCCCCCTCATGCGGCCCCACAAGCCCACGACCGCCGGCCAGCCGGAGCCGCCCGCCTCCACCCTTCCGTAGGCCCGCGTACAGAACAACGCTGCTTGTACGGCTGCCGCGCCCTTCAGCCACGCCGCAGCCGTCCCAGCCCAGCCTAGCCTATCCGCAGCCAGCCCAGCCTATCCGTTGAAGTTCAACGACTCGACGCCCAGAAACTCCGCCGAAGCTCCCAGCTCCTCTTCAATCCGCAGAAGCTGGTTGTACTTCGCAATCCGGTCCGTCCGGCTCGCAGACCCCGTCTTGATCTGCCCCGCTCCGGTCGCCACCGCGAGATCCGCGATAAACGTGTCCTCGGTCTCCCCAGAGCGGTGGCTGATGATCGAGGTATACCCATACCGCCGCCCCAACTCGATCGCCTCCAGCGTCTCGGACACGGTACCGATCTGGTTCACCTTGATCAGGATCGAGTTCGCCACCTTGCGCTCGATCCCCATCTGCAGCCGCTCTGTATTGGTTACAAATAGATCGTCCCCCACAAGCTGAATCCGCTGCCCTACGCTCTCCGTCAGGTACGTCCAGCCCTCCCAGTCGTCCTCGGCCAGGCCGTCCTCGATCGAGACGATCGGGTACTTCTCCGTCCATGCCTGCCAGTACGCCGCCATCTCGGCAGAGCTCAGCGAGCGGCCGTCGGACTTCTTGAACACGTACCTGCCGCTCTCCTTGTCGTAGAACTCGCTCGAAGCAGGATCGAGCGCGATCGCAATCTGCTCGCCGGGCGTGTAGCCGGCCTTCTCGATCGCTTCGAGGATCAACTCGATCGCCTCCTCGTTCGATTTCAGACTCGGCGCAAATCCGCCCTCATCGCCCACCGCCGTGTTGTAGCCCTTCTTCTTCAGCACGCCCTTCAGCGTGTGGAAGACTTCGGTGCCCCACCGCAGCGCGTCTGAAAACGTCTCCGCACCGACCGGCATCACCATAAACTCCTGGAAGTCCACGTTCGAATCCGCATGGCTTCCGCCGTTCAGAATATTCATCATCGGCGTCGGCAGAATGCACGCATTCACGCCGCCCAGGTACCGGTAGAGCGGCAGCTTCAACGCATTCGCGCACGCACGCGCCGACGCCATCGACACCGCCAGAATCGCATTCGCGCCCAGCTTGCTCTTGTTCTCCGTGCCGTCGATCGAGATCATGGTCCCATCGAGCAGCCGCTGGTTCGCCGCATCCATCCCCATAAGCTCAGGCGCCAGGACAGACTCCACGTTCTCGACCGCCGTGAGCACGCCCTTGCCCAGGTAGTGGTCCTTGTCCCCATCGCGAAGCTCCACAGCCTCATGCTCGCCCGTCGACGCCCCCGAAGGCACCGCCGCGCGCCCCATGGCGCCGCCCGAAAGCAGCACGTCGGCTTCAACAGTAGGGTTTCCGCGGGAATCAAGGATCTCGCGCGCTTTGATAGAGACGATCTCGGTCATGTTGCTCCTGTTCTGAATCGGTGAAGAAGGCTGCGCGACCACGCGATGCTCCAGGCGCTCGTTCAGCCCGGGCCTGCGGTCCACGGGAACATCGATCCCCGCGCCGGTAGCCCGTATGGTCGTGACTAAGTCGATTGAGGGGCGATCCACATCACGGATTCTAACAAAGCAGACGACCCGGCACCTCGCGTGCCCCGAACGGAAACTGTTCCTTCACGGGCAGCGCAGCATTGCGCCCTCAACACAGGCCGAGCCCGCTCCACCTGCGTGTTTGCTGTCTCGATTCCCTGGCCCTGAATTACCGCCACGCTCCCTGCTGCGCTTATACCCTCGCTAGTAAGGGCCAGCCCGCAGAGCCGGCAATTCCGCCGCGGCAATGCCCCGAGAGGTCTCTGCCATGACATCCATCCGATACACCACCGCAGCCTTCAACCTGCCAGGCGCAACCCTCGCTTCGTTCGCCGCCGGCCTGCTCCTTGCCGCAACACCGGCCCTCGCCGCACAGGAGGGGCGCAGCGGCGTCTCCGTCGCCCAGCCCGTGCTCGCCTCCGAGTCATCCGACAGCGAAACCTCCACCTCGGCCCGTCCCAGGCCATCGGCGGCTGTCCCCGCCAATCCCGCCTCCGCCCCGGTCGTGTACGGTCCCTACCAGCCGTATCGCGCGCCCGGCAGCAGCGCACCGCCCGCGGTCTCCCCCGATGCGGCGAAGCCCTTCGACCCCGACGCCGCCATCGTCACATCGGAGAGCACAAGCCATCGCCGTCCGCTGGTCGGCAATCCCGACTCCGGACCAGGCAATCCCGACGCCGGCATCGTCACCCACGTCCCTACGCACGCCGGTGAGATCAACGACGGAACCCTCCTCTCCGTCCGCTTGCGCGAGACCCTCTCCACCCTTACCACCCAGCCCGGCAGCCGCTTCACCGCCGAGGTCGCCGAACCCGTCATGCAGGAGGGCCAGGTGTACATCCCCGCCGGCTCCGTCCTCGAAGGCCGCGTCACCTGGGTCTCCGGAGGCAAGCGCATCGGCGGCCGCGCCGCAATCCACCTGGAGCCGCAGCGCGTCACCCTGCCCGATGGCGTCACCTACGCCATCCACGCCCGCGTGATCGACACCTCAAGCTGGCAGAACACCAAGGTCGACCACGAAGGAACCATCATCCGCCGCGACGACATCAAGGGAACCCTCGAAGCCGGCGGGCTCGCTGCTGGCGGCGGCATGGCCGCAGGCGCCCTGATCGCCGGGCCTCCGGGAGCGCTGATCGGTGCAGGCATCGGCGCCGGCGCCACCGCCATCGTCTGGTTCAAGCAGGATCGCCAGGCGCAGCTCCCCAAAGACCTCGGCGTCATCTTCAGCCTCACCGCGCCGCTTTCGCTGAGCCCAGCCCGCGCCGAGCTCCCCGCAACCGCGGCCAACGGCCGGCAGGGCGGCGAATAGACGTTCCGTTTGCGGAAGCGCATTCGGCCGCCCCACGTGGGTGGCCACTTTTTTGAGCCGCCGCGCCCTGCGCCCTAGTCCCGCACCTGCGACAGCAGACGCTTCCAGTTCTTCTGGTTGCGCCGCCACGACTTCTTCAGATCTTCCAGGATCCGCTCGAAATCCCCGTGGCCCAGAAGCTTCTTCCACGCCGGATTCTTCGAAAACCAGGGATAGTTCTCGTTGCCCAGGTAGATCGAGCGGCGCAGCCAGTGCAGCGCCTCGGACTCGTCCCCATCCACTGCGAAGTACGTCGCCAGCCGGTACGCCATCTCCCCGTCGGCCTCGGCTGCAGAGAGCGTCTCCTCCAGGATAAACGTCGCCGCCTTCGTCCGGTCCCCGAGCTGCGAGTAGCACAGCGCGATCGTAGGAAACACGATCCGCAGCGAAGCGTCGTCCGAGATCACGTTCTCGAGCGTCTCGATCGCGCGCGGCAGATCGCCCAGGCGCATATGCTGATACCCGAGCGAGATGCGCAGCAGCGGCTGCCGCGGTTCCAGCGTCAGCCCCTTCCCGATCTCGTCCCCCGCAAGCTCCAGCTGATTCTGGTACTGGTACACCCGGGCGCGGTGGTTGTAGATCACCGCTGCATTCGCCGGGTTCAGCCGCAGCGATGTGTTGAACTGGTCCAGCGCCTCTTCATACAGCCCGTCGATGCGCAGCGTCTGCCCCGCCACAAGATGCACGTTCCAGTCGTTCGCGGCGGACTGCAGCAGATGCTCGATGCCGTGACGTGCCGATTCCTTCTCGCCGCGCGAGAGCAGCATATACACGCGGTAGAGATTCGCCTCCACCGAACCCGAATCCAGCTGCAGCGCACGGTCGAACGCGCGCCGCGCCTCCAGCACATGCATCTGTCCGCCCAGCCCGTGCCGTGCATACTGCAGATGCGTAATCCCGAGCCCGGACCACGATGGCGCATAATCGTTGTCCTGCCGCAGCACCGATTCGAACAGCTCCCGCGCGCGATTCAGATCGTCGAGCGAACCGGTCCGCGACATAAACGACGACAGCACAGCCCGCGCCTGCAGGTACTCCTCCGACAGATCCTGCGACAACGAAGGTGAGGTCTCCCGCCCTCCATCGGAAGAAGACGACGGATACTGCAGGTCTCCGAATCCCTGCAGCGTCGAAAACACCTCGTTGCAGATCTCCGTCTGCACGCTGATCAGATCGAACGACGCCACGTTGATCGACCCGCCGGCGCGCACCGATTGCGACGGCACATCCAGCAGCTGCCAGTTCAGATCGAACCCGCCATCGGACCGCATGAAGTTGCCCGCCAGCACGTATTGCACCAGCAGCTTCTTGCCCACCGCCAGAGGATCCAGCTGATGCGCGGGTATCGACATCAGCGAGCTCGAAGGCCGCACCACAAGTGAGCTCATCCGCGCCAGCCGCGCCGCAACCGCATCTGCCAGCGCATAGCCGTACAGCGGAGAAGGTGCCTGCGACGGCGCCGTCGCCGACGCGTTCCCCAGGTTCACAAACGGCAGCACCACGATCGAGTTCTGCTTCGCCGACGAGGTCGCGCCAGACTCCCTGAACCGCTCCGCCAGCATCGACAGGATCCCCGTCGTCCGCTTCTCCTCTTCCGGCAGATTCAGATCCAGACGCCCCTGCGCCGGAATCTGCGACACCGCATCCCCGGGCATGCCCACCGAATCCAGCTGCATCGCCTTCATCACCGTCCGCAGCCCCTCGCGCACATCCGCCGCGGAGGAGAAGCGAGACGACGGCTGCTTCTCCAGGCATCGCAAAATCACCGACTCCAGCTCCACCGGAAGCTCTGCAACGATCTCACGCAGATTCGGAGGATCGGCGAACTGCAGCGCGCGAATCGTCTGGAACTCCGGCGCATCCGGCCTGTGAAACGGATGCCGTCCGCTCGCCAGCTCATACAGAATCAGCCCCAGAGCAAACACATCCGACTGCACCGACGACCGCCCGGTCACGAACTGCTCCGGAGCCATATACGCAATCGTGCCCCCGCGAGCCGTGTACGTCGCCTCCGGAGGTGGAGCCACAGGACGGCCCGGCGCCGATGGATCGAAGTCCGTCTCATCCATCGCCAGCCGCCGGGCCAGCCCAAAGTCCAGAATCTTGATCAAACCGCCATCCGTCAGCATCACGTTCGCGGGCTTCAGATCGCGATGGAAGATCCCCAGCAGATGCGCCGCATTCAATCCGTCCGCGATCTGGATGCCCGCCGACAGCACAAGCTGCAGACTCGCCGGTCCCTCCCCGATCACCTTGTCCAGGCTCTTGCCGGGGATGTACTGCATGACGATATACGCTTCGTCCTCGCCCCCCGGCGACTCCGCCGGCGCCTCCCCCACGTCGTAGATCGCGCAGACGTTAGGGTGATCGATAGCCGAGGCAAGACGCGCCTCCCGGAGCTGCGTCGCCCGCACCTGCTCAAGCGACTGCGCACCACGCTTCAGCAGCTTCATCACCACCGGACGCTGCAGCAGCGTGTCCGTGGCCAGGTAGACCACACCCGAGCCCCCCGCGCCGATCTTGCGGATGAACTCATAGTGGCCGATAGTGCGGCGCTTCATACCCCCCATTATCCCCTACCCCGCTGCTCCCCACACAGCCGTCCCCCCAGCCCCGTCCCTCAGCCGCCAGCCTCCGCAACCGTGCGACACAGCCGTAGTATCATTCCCGCTCGCCGCAATGCCGTTCTGCGCCATGCCGCATCCTACCTTCGGCATGGTGCGCCGGCATCACCAACCCGCCCGTCCGTCCCGCGCTCTCCCGTGGGTTGCCGTCGTCGTGGCAGCCCTGTCGAGCTACGGCCCCGTGGCCAACAACTACGGCTTCGCGCTCTATTGGCTCGACTGGCGCAACGGCTTCGTCAAGCGCGGCCTCGTCGGCGAACTCTTCGCCTCCGTACACTTCTTCCCGCGCCCGCAGCTCCTTGCAATCGAGTACGCCTTCCTGGGATTGGGCTTCGCCCTCACCTATGCGGTCCTTAGGCCTCTGCTGTTCGGCTCCACCCAGGACCGCACCCTCGCAGCCGTCCTGCTCAGCGCACCCGCAGCCCTGCCTCACCTGGGCTACCTCTTCGCCCAGCCCGACATCACCCTCTACATCGTCCTGCTCGTGTGCGCCGGATCGTTCCTCAAACTCCCGCCCCCCTCGCAGCCGCTGCCTCCCTGCCGCCGTGCATCCTCGGTCTGCTCGCGCATGAGGCCTTCAGCCTCATGTTCTACCCCCTGGTCCTCGCCATCCTCCTGCACCTCGCCGTCTCCCGGCGCCTGCCGTGGTGGGCCGCGGCGGGCCATCTGCTCGCCGTACTCGCAGCCTTCGCGGCGATCCTGCACTGGGGCACGCTCAAGCTCCCGCCCGAAGCCCTGCTGCACCAGGCGCAGGCGCGCACGGACGTCGCCATCCAGCCCCAGGTCTACCAGGTCATGGCCTCCACTCTCGCCGAGCAGCGCGGCCTTGTCCGCCGCATGTACACACCCTACGTGGTCCACGTGCTCTGGCTTACGCTTGCTCTCTCCGCGCCGTACTTCGCCCTGCTCGCCCGTCTGCTGCAGCAGGCCCTCGAGGCCGCGGGCGCACCGCCCGCCCAACGACTCGCCACCGCGGCCCTCTTTCTCTCCCCCCTGCTCCTGTGCACGCTCGGCCACGACACCACACGCTGGATCGGCGCCATGTGCCTGGATGCCACCCTCATGCTGTTCTTCCTCCAGCTGGCGCAATCACACCCAGCCGGCAGCCCCGGGCACCCCGTGCGAGATGTCCTGAGCCGATGGGCGGCTCAGCCGGAAGCGCTCCTCTGGCTCGCCTATCTGATCGCCATCGGACCCTACGGCGCCACCGGCCTGCGCAGCGCGGAGCAGCTCGTTACAGCCTGGTACGGCCCCTAGACCGCTTCACCGGAACATCCGGCTTCTCCCACGGACGCGGATGCACCGGATCGTCCTGCCACTTCTGCCGCCGCCCGAAGAAGAACATCACCGCTCCGAACACAATCATGATCCCGCCCCACGTCAGGTTCAGGTCCACGCCCAGCGAGCGCTCGTACAGCGCGGCGTCTCCATGAGTCACCGCTCCAAAGATCGCCATGATGCCGCCGATGATCAGAAAGATCATCCCCAGTGGAACGCGTATATCAAGCCCCATCGATCGCCCCTTCCCTGCTCTCGCTCTCGCGCATTACGCAAATACCAGGTTCAGCACAACCAGCATGCCGAGCACCGCGAACGCCAGCGTGGAAGGCTTCTGCCACCACTCCAGATGCGTCTCGACCGGCTTCGGAGTGAGCGAGTACACCAGCCCCACCAGCTCCGACTCCGGCCTCGGACGCGTCGCCAGCGACACCGCCACCGTCACCACCATGTTGATCGAGAACGCGAAGATCGCCGTCCAGAAGTTCTGCGCCATGTCGCTCGGATACGTGTGGACCAGCGTGATCCACCCCCCGTGGATACCCGCCGTAGCGTCGGCAGGAAGCGTCAGGCCATGGTGCACCAGCGCCCCCGTCGTCCCTGCCAGCAGGCCCGTGAACGCGCCATGGCCCGTCGTTCGCTTCCAGAACATCCCCAGCAGAAACGTCGCAAACAGCGGCGCGTTCACAAGCGAGAAGATCAGCTGCAGCGCATCCATGATGTTGTTGAAGTTCTTCGCCGCGTACGCCGCCGCGATCGACAGCACAATCCCGCCGATCGTCGCCATGCGCCCCATCCACAGGTAGTGCGCATCCGTGGCGCGCTTGTTGATGTACGCCTGGTAGATGTCGTAGGTCCACACCGTGTTGAACGCCGTCACGTTGCCCGCCATGCCGGACATGAAGCTGGCAAGCAGCGCCGTCAGCCCAAGCCCCAGGATCCCCGTGGGAAAATACCGCAGCAGCATCACGGGAATCGCAAGATCGTAGTTGTACACCGGCGTGCCGTCCGCGTTCAGCACCGGAGCCCCGCTCACCGGGTCCACCTTCACCGGGATGATTCCATGCGGATGCGCCGGCTCCACTGGCTGACCCGGCACCGCCTTCGTCGTAACGGCCGCCGGAGCCCCCGGAGCCACACGCGCCGTCACGCTCACGGCAATCAGCCCCGGAAGAATCACCAGGAACGGGAAGAACATCTTCGGGATCGCCGCAATCAACGGCACCCGCCGCGCCGAAACCTCCGAGTCCGCGGCCATCGCCCGCTGGATCACCAGGAAGTCCGTGCACCAGTAGCCGAACGACAGCACAAACCCAAGCCCCATCGCCAGCCCAATCCACTCCACCCCCAGCGGATTGGTGTTCGCGTGCGACATCCCGCGCCACGAGTGAGTCATCGCCACCGGCAGCGTCTGCTTGATGCCCTGCCATCCGCCGGCATTGCGCAGCCCGATCCACACCAGAGGAACGAACCCCGCCACAATCAGGAAGAACTGCAGCACCTCGTTATAAATCGCGCTCGTCAGCCCGCCCAGGAAGATGTACCCCAGCACAATCACCGCAGACAGCACGATCGACACATGGAAGATGTACTGATCCGGCAGAATCCCGTGAAACAGGCCCAGCGTCTGGATCAGCAGCGCCATCGCATACATCGAAATACCGGACGAGAACACCGTCATGATCGCAAACGAGAACGCGTTCACCGCGCGTGTCTTCTCATCGAACCGCAGCCGCAGAAACTCCGGGACCGAACGCGCCTTCGAGCCGTAGTAGAACGGCATCATGAAGATGCCGACAAAGACCATCGCCGGGATCGCCCCGATCCAGTAGAAATGGCTCGTGGCGATGCCGTACTTCGCCCCCGAGGCCCCCATCCCGATCACCTCCTGCGCCCCCAGATTCGCGGAGGTGAACGCCAGCCCGCACACCCACGCCGGAATCGACCGCCCCGCCAGAAAAAAATCGTTCGACGTGCGCATATACCGCTTCAGCGCAAACCCGATGCCCAGAACAAAGACGAAGTAGACCAGCATGATCAGCCAGTCGATGACGGTGAGGTTCACTTGGCGATATCCCTCTTTGACTACTTTGAAAACCCGGCTCGGATCTTCTTGACGTTTCTGCGGCCAACTGTAAATGTTTTGAAAGCGATGAGTCCAGTCATCGGAGTCCTCGTCCCGCCGACACAGAGCCGTTCAGGCACCCGTACCCCGTTGCTCCGCATCATAGTCCTAGCGGACGTGCACCGATTCGCCTAACCGAACCTCAAGACACCAGACTGGGTGATGTTCCAATGACCGACGAAAACCAGGATGCCGCAGCGGCAAAGCAGGGTCCAGCCATACTCCTCCTGGACGACAACGCCATCCAGGCCGCAACACGGCAGCAGATCCTCAAGCGGTCCGGCTACTTCGCCATCGCCGCTCTCAACCCCCGGCGAGCCCTCGAGCAGTTCCAGAACAACGAATACCCCGCGGAGATCCGCGCCATCGTCACCGACCACATCATGCCCGGCATGAGCGGCGCGGAGTTCGTCCGTGAACTCCGCAGAACACATCCCCACATCCCCGTCATGGTCATCAGTGGCCTCGAAGAGGCAGAGCCGCTCTACGAAGGGATGAACGTCCACTTCCTGCTCAAGCCCCTCCCGCCCGAGCAACTCATCGCCCAGCTCCGAAACCTGCTGGCGGGCGAGACACGCGCCGCCTGAGCCGACGCCGCAACCCGCGCCCCCTCAACTCTCCCGGCCGATCGCAATCACACAGTAGTTCGCCGGCGTCTCCCCCACGTTCTTCAGCCCGTGCCTCACGCCCGAGGCCGCGTACAGCACGCCTCCCGGCCCTGCCCGTTCGGTTCGCCCGTCCATCGCGAACTCCAGCGTCCCCTCCCGGATCATCATCAGCTCGGAGTGCCGATGCGTGTGGGCCGGATGCGGCATGTGACCCGGCAACAGCGTCGTCTCGTGCATCTCCACCACCTCTCCGGTCGGCAGCACACCGCGCAGCACCGCCCGGCTCTCCCCGTTCGGCCCCGTCGTCACAGCAAGATCCTCGAAGCGGTACACCCGCGCCGCGGAGAGCACAGGCTCCGTCCCGTCGTGCACTCCCGCGGAAGCGCCGCCCGGCGCACTCTGCCCCTCCGCCCCCATCGCCAGAGCCGCAAACGAGGAGAGCGCCACACACACGTCACGCCGGTTCAAAGCTGTCATGAGCGGCATCCTACACCTGCTCGCCAGCCTTGCCAAAGTCCCCCCGCGCGCCCCCGCCGCGGGTCTCCTCAACCCACGCCGGCAGCGTCACGCTGAACACTGACCCCTCCCCTCGCTGGCTCACCACCGCGATCGTCCCCCCATGTGCTTCCGTGATCGCCCGGCTGATCGCAAGCCCCATCCCCGTTCCCGATGCGCCGTCCGCCTGCAGCCGTCCCCGGTAGAAGCGTTCAAACACGAGCCCCAGCTCCCCCGCATCGATCCCCACACCGCGATCCGCCACGCTCATCGTAACCCCCGCCGCCGTCCTCTCCGCGGAGATCCGGATCGGCGACCCGGCATCCGAGTACTTCCCCGCGTTCTCGAGAAGATTCGACAGCACCTTCTCCAGGAACCCCGCGTCGGCCGAGACCTCCAGGCCCTCCTCGACCTCTACCGCCACCGTGTGCTGCTCCTCCACCCACGCACAGCTTGCGCGGGCGCGGCGCACCAGATCCGTCACCTTCACCGGAACAAAGTGCATCTGCACCTGCTGCGCATCCAGCTGCGCCATCTCCACCGCCTCGGAGACAAGCCGGTTCAGCCGGTCGCTCTCCTCGTCGATGATGCTCAGCAGCTCGCTCCGCTCATCCTCTCCCACGCCTCCGGCCAGCAGCGTCGTCGCCGCCCCTTTGATCGACGTAAGAGGCGTGCGCAGCTCATGCGTGATGGAGTCGATCATCAGCGTGCGCAGCCGTTCACTCTCCTTCGCCGCCTCGCCCCGTGCCAGTCCCTCGAGCGCCTGCACCCGCTCCGTCGCAATCGAGATCAGACTGCCGATCGCCTCCGCCGTCTCCCCCGAGAGCGCCGCTCCCCGCACCAGCAGCACACCCCGAGGACGCACCCCCGTACGGATCGGGATCTGCATCTCCCCCCCATCCAGGTTCGGCCCCGGCAGCGTCTGCGCAAGCTGCCGCAGATGCGGAATCTCGACCGCCGAGACCATGTCCGACCCCGCCTGGTACAGCCGGTCCCCCTCCACCAGGTACAGCAGCGCGGAGCGGCCACCCGTAACGCTTGCTACCGCCGAAGGAGCCGCGCTCAGCAGCGTGGCCACACTCTCGGACTGCAGCAGCTCCCGGCTCAGACGAAACAGCACACTCAGCTCCCGCTGCCGCGAGCGCGCCTCCTCCGCCTCATCGCGTGCCCGCTGCGAAAGCCGGCTCGCGATGATCGCCGTCGCCAGAAACGCCAGCAGCGCCAGCCAGTTCTGCGGGTCCGCCACCGTAAACGTATCCACCGGCGGAAGGAAGAAAAAGTTGTAGCACGCGGTCGCGGCCAGTGAGATCGCCACCGCGTAACGAAGCCCCCACTCCGCTGCCAGAAGAAGGATCAGCAACAGCAGGGTCAGCGCCACCGTCGTCGGGTTCACGTGTAACCAGACGCGATACACGAGTACAATTCCCGCCAGTGCCCCCGTTGCCAGCATCCATCGCGCGACTGCCATGGCACGGCGTGAGTTCATGGGGAGAATTGTAACGGCGTGGCGGACAACACAAGACGAACCGGCGAGGCCCCCAGGAAATCCCCCGAGGACTGGCTGCTCTCGAGCGACACCGAAAAAAGCCGCGGACGACTCAAAGTCTTCCTCGGCTACGCGCCCGGAGTCGGCAAGACCTTTGCCATGCTCGCCGAAGGCATACGCCGCCGCAGCCGCGGCGAAGACGTCGTCATCGGCTTCGTCGAGAGCCACGGGCGCGCCGGCACCTCCGAGCTCGCCCGCAAGCTCGAGCAGGTCGCACGCCGCGAGATCGTCTACAAAGGAACACCCTTCACCGAGATGGACGTCGACGCCATCCTCGCCCGCAGCCCCCAGGTCGCCCTCGTCGACGAGCTCGCCCATACCAACATCGAAGGAAGCCGCCTCCCCAAGCGCTACGACGACGTCCTCTGCCTGCTCGATCGCAAGATCGACGTCCTCAGCACAATCAACATCCAGCACGTCGAAAGCCTCGCCCCGCGCGTCCAGGCGCTCACCGGCATCGCAGTCCGGGAGCAGGTGCCGGACTGGGTGCTCGACCGCGCAGACGAGATCGTCATCAGCGACCTCACCCCCGAAGCTCTCGTCACCCGCATGCGCCGCGGCGACATCTATCCCATGGAGCGCGTCGAGCGCTCGCTCGCAAACTTCTTCCGCCAGGGAAACCTCATCGCGCTGCGCGAGATGGCCCTCCAGCGAGTCACCCGCGCCGTCGACCGCAACCTCGACGAATACGTCCGCCGCAAAAAACTCGGGCCCCATTGGAGCGTCTCCGAGAAGGTCGCAGTCTGCATCTCCGCGGGCTCCCAGGCCAAAGACCTCATCGCCCGCGGAGCCCGCCTCGCCGACGCCCTCGGCGCCGAGCTCTACATCCTCCACGTCACCCGCGGACGAGACGACGAGCCCGAACGCAGGCGCACCCTCGACTCCAGCCTCCAGTTCGCACGCAACCTCGGCGCTACCGTCGTCCCGCTAACCGGAGCCGACACCGCACGCACCACCGCCGCATTCGTCCGCGAGAACCGCATCACCCAGGCAATCGTCGGCCGCTCCGCCGTCCACGGCCTGCGCAGTTACTTCTACTACCTCGCCATCCAGAAGTTCATGTCCGAAGCCCCCCACGTCGACCTCCACATCGTCACGCAGGAGAGACCGTGAAACGCATACTCGTCGTCGAAGATGACCGCCAGATCGCACGCATGCTGCGCGCCGCGCTCCAGGCCAGCGGATACGAGGTGCTCCACGCCCCAGACGGCCTGCTCGGACTCGCACAGTTCGAAAGCGCACGCCCCGACCTCGTCATCACCGACCTCGCCATGCCCGAGATGAACGGCGTCGAACTCACCCAGGCCATCCGCAAACAGTCCGACACCCCAATCATCGTCCTCAGCGTCAGGGATAGCGAGGCGATGAAGGTCCGCGCCCTCGACCAAGGCGCCAACGACTACGTCACCAAGCCCTTCAACATGCCTGAGCTCCTCGCGCGAGCACGCGTACAGCTCCGCTCCGAAGCCCCGCTCGAAGCCAGGGATGTGCGGCTCTCCGTCGGCGATCTCACGCTCGACGGCGTCACCAGGCGCGTCACCGTCGCCGGCAACGAGGTGCACCTCACCCCCAAGGAGTTCGACCTCCTCCTCACCCTCGCCAGCCATCCCGACCGCGTCCTCACCCACAAGCAGCTCCTCCGCGCCGTCTGGGGACCCAGCGGCGAAGATCAGCCCGAGTATCTCCGCGTCCTCATCGCGCAGCTTCGCAAAAAAATCGATACCGCCCCCGGCCCCAGGCACATCGAAAGCGAGCCCTGGGTCGGATACCGCCTGCGCTCCGAACCTATGACTTCTTAACGCTTCACCAACGGACTTCTTACGGCCTCCCGCGTTCCACTGGAACGGTTGAGGTCATCATGCTTCGTTCGTGCTTCGCTGGAGTCGCTGCTCTGCTGTCCCTTGTCCCTGTCTCCCTCGCTCAGAACACCCTCTCCCCAAACCCGTCCGCCCCAACGCAGTCCGGTTCGTCTAACCAGTCCGGTCCGCCTGAATCCTCCGGCAACTTCTTCGCACGCCTCGCCCACGCGTACTCCCAGGACTGGGCGCCCGCGGCCGCCGGCACGCCTGCCGAAGCTCCCGCCCGCCGCGGCTATCCCGCCCCGCTCGATTCCACGCCCTTCCCCGGCGGCGACTACTCCGTCGGCGGCACCCCGGTCATCGGAGCGCCCGACACCCAGACCTATCCGCTCATGGAAGCCATCAACCACAACCGCTCCCGCACCAAGATCTACGGCTGGTTCAACGGCGGCTTCAACGTCAGCACCTCCAACAAGGGAGACGGCGCCAACTCTCCCGCCTCCTACTACTACAGCCCCAATCGCATCACCGCCGATCAGCAGGTGCTCTACATCGAGCGCCTGCCCGACACCGTGCAGACCGACCACCTCGACTGGGGATTCCGCTTCGCTCAGCTCTACGGGCAGGACTTCCGCTACACCACCGCCAAGGGCATCTTCTCGCAGCAGCTGCTCGCCCGCAACCACCAGAACGGCTACGACCCCGTCATGTTCTACCTGGACATCTACAACCCGCACGTCGCCAAGGGCATGAACATCCGCATCGGACGCTACATCTCCCTGCCCGATATCGAAGCCCAGCTCGCGCCCAACAACTACACCTACTCCCACTCCCTGCTCTATTCCGTTGACCCCTACACCCAGACCGGCATCGTCGTCAGCCTCAAGCTCTCCGATCACTGGCTCCTGCAGGGCGGCTTCTCCGGTGGCAACGACGTCGCCCCCTGGACCCCCGACGTCAAGCCCACAGGCACCGCCTGCGTCGACTACAGCTGGAACAACGGAGGCGACGCCCTCTATACCTGCGCGAACTCCTTCAACGACGGAAAATACGCCTACAACAACGTCCAAAGCTACTACGAGACCTGGTACCACAAGATCAACAGCACCTGGCACACCGACACGGAAACCTGGTTCATGTACGAGCGCGACGTCCCCAACATCGGTGGGAACCTCGCTCCGGGACAGACCGCGATTGCCCCGGAGACCGGCGCCAACGGAGCCTTCTGCTCCTATGGCAAACTGCGCTGCTTCGCACCCGAAGTCGCTCTGGTCAACTACCTCGAGCACGAGTTCAACACCCGCAGCTACCTCTCCATCCGCAATGAGTTCGTCGACGACCTCAAGGGCCAGCGCACCGGATTCACAACCCGCTACTCCGAGCACCTCGTCAGCTACGGCCACTGGATCGGCTCCACCGTGCTCTTCCGCCCAGAGATTCGCCTCGAACACGCGTACGATCTGCCCGCCTATGACCTGGGAACCAAGAAGACCCAGTTCGTCGTCGCAGCGGACATCACCTATCACTTCTGATCCGAAGCCCCAAGGGAGAAGCCCCCCATGCCCGACCTCCTCGCCATTCTCACCACCGCACTCCTCTTCGCGCTCGCCATCGCCTACACCCACGGCTGCGCCAGATTGAAAGCAGGCCGGCCGTGATCGCCAACGTCCTCCTCCTCGCGATCTCCGCCGCTCTCCTCGTCTACCTCGTCTACGCCCTTCTCCGCCCGGAGCGCTTCTGATGTCCCTCAACGGCTGGCTCCAGATCGTCGTCTTCATCGCCACGGTCCTCCTCCTTGCGGCGCCCATGGGCCGCTACCTCGCACGCGTCTTCGAGCGCCGCCCTACCGTCCTCGACCCCATCCTCCTCCCCTGCGAGCGACTCCTCTACCGCGCCACCCGCGTCGACCCCGCACACGAGATGCGCTGGACCGAGTACGGCCTCGCCATGCTCGTCTTCTCCGCCGCCACATTGCTTCTCACGTATGCGATAGAACGCCTCCAGCACCTGCTCCCCCTCAACCCCCAGCACCTCCCCGGCGTCGAGCCCGCCCTCGCCTTCAACACCGCGGTCTCCTTCACCACCAACACCAACTGGCAGGCCTACACGCCCGAGACCACCATGAGCTATCTCACCCAGATGCTCGGCCTCGCCACCCACAACTTCTGGTCGGCCGCCGTCGGCATGGCCCTCGCCATCGCCTTCATCCGGGGCATCGCCCGGCGCGAGTCGGACACCCTCGGCAACTTCTGGGTCGACCTCACACGAGGCACCCTCTGGGTCCTGCTGCCCCTGTCCGCCCTCTTCGCCCTCGCCCTCGTCGCCCAGGGAGTCCCCCAGAACCTCCGCCCCTACGACACCGCCGCACTCGTCGAAACGCAGCACACCACAGGCCCGGACGGCAAGCCCGCCACCCTCTCCACGCAGACCCTCGCCCAGGGGCCCGTCGCCTCCCAGGAGGCGATCAAGATGCTCGGCACCAACGGCGGCGGCTTCTTCAACGCCAACTCTGCCCACCCCTTCGAGAACCCCACGCCCCTCACGAACTTCCTCCAGCTCGTCGCCATCTTCCTCATCCCCGCAGGTCTCGCCATAACCCTCGGACAGATGACCGGCGCCCCACGCCACGGCTGGGCCGTCCTCGCCGCCATGGTCGTCCTCTGGTTCGCAGGTGTCTTCGTCTGCTTCTACGCTGAGTCCCAGCCCAACCCGCTGCTCCATCACGTCGACCAGCACATCTCCCTGCTCCAGTCCGGAGGCAACATGGAGGGCAAGGAGGTCCGCTTCGGCATCGCCAACTCCGCCCTCTTCGCCACCGTCACCACAGACGCCTCCTGCGGAGCCGTCAACGCCATGCACGACTCCTTCACTCCCCTCGGCGGCATGGTCCCCATGGTCAACATCCTCCTCGGCGAGATCGTCTTCGGAGGCGTAGGCGCAGGCCTCTACGGCATGCTCGTCTTCGTCATCATGACCGTCTTCATCGCCGGCCTCATGGTCGGCCGCACACCCGAGTACCTCGGCAAGAAGATCGAGTCCTACGACGTCCAGATGGCCATGCTCTACCTGCTCATCTTCCCCCTCCTCATCCTCGGACTCGCCGCCACCACCATCCTCCTGCCCCGCCTCGGTCTCAGCTCTCTCGCCAACCACGGCCCCCACGGCCTCTCCGAGATCCTCTACGCCTACACCTCCGCCACCGGAAACAACGGCTCCGCCTTCGCCGGACTCAACGCCAACACTCCCTGGTTCAACAACTCGCTCGCCTTTGCCATGTTCTGCGGACGCTTCCTCATGATCGTCCCCATGCTCGCCATCGCCGGCAGCCTCGCCCGCAAACGCATCGCTCCCGCCTCCGCCGGAACCTTCCCCGTCACCACGCCGCTGTTCACCGTCCTGCTCACCGGCGTCATCCTCATCCTCGGCGGACTCACCTTCTTCCCCGCCCTCTCCCTCGGACCCATCCTCGAGCATCTCCTCCTCCACGCCGGCCGCGCCTTCTAACCCAGCCCATGGGGACGACAAACCCCGCAGCACGAAGGAACACCCCCCATGCCAACCCGTAAATCCCTCTTCGACCCCGCCATCGTCCGCCGCGCCTCAACCGACGCCCTGCGCAAGCTCCACCCCCGCACCATGATGCGCAACCCCGTCATGTTCGTCGTCGAGATCGGCTCCATCCTCACCTCCGCGCTCCTCCTCCTCCACCCCCGCGCGGACCTCCGCTTCAACCTCCAGATCACCGCCTGGCTCTGGTTCACCGTCCTCTTCGCAAACTTCGCCGAGGCCATGGCCGAAGGCCGCGGCAAGGCCCAGGCCGATGCCCTCCGCCAGGCCAAGTCCGAGACCACAGCCCACAAGCTCGTCAACACCATCCTCCAGGAGGTCCCCAGCTCCCAGCTCCGCGTCGGCGACGTCGTCCGCGTCTCCGCGGGCCAGATGATCCCCGGCGACGGAGAGGTCATCCACGGCGTCGCATCCATCGACGAGTCCGCCATCACCGGAGAGTCCGCGCCCGTCATCCGCGAGGCCGGAGGCGACCGCTCCGCCGTCACCGGAGGCACACGCGTCCTCTCCGACGTCATCACCGTCCGCATCACCTCCAACCCCGGCGAGACCTTCCTCGACCGCATGATCGCCCTCGTCGAAGGAGCCGAGCGCCAGAAGACACCCAACGAGATCGCCCTCAACATCCTCCTCGCCGGACTCACCGTCATCTTCCTGCTCGCCGTCGTCACCCTCCAGCCCTTCGCCATCTACTCCGGCGCGCCCCAGACCGTCTTCGTCCTCATCTCGCTCCTCGTCTGCCTCATCCCCACCACCATCGGAGGCCTCCTCTCCGCCATCGGCATCGCCGGCATGGACCGCCTCGTCCAGCACAACGTCCTCGCCACCTCCGGCCGCGCAGTCGAGGCAGCCGGAGACGTCAACACCCTCCTGCTCGACAAGACCGGAACCATCACCATCGGCAACCGCCAGGCGTCCGAGTTCGTCCCCGCCCCCGGCATCTCCGAGCTCGCCCTCGCCGACGCCGCCCAGCTCTCTTCCCTCCCCGACGAGACCCCCGAAGGCCGCTCCATCGTCGTCCTCGCCAAGGAGCGCTACAACCTCCGCGGCCGCGAGCTCGCCCAGCTCAACGCCGAATTCGTCCCCTTCTCCGCCACCACCCGCATGTCCGGCATCGAGGTCGACGGCGAACGCCCCGGCCAGCCAGGCCGCTCCATCCGCAAAGGAGCCGTCGACGCCATCGCACGGTACCTCGAAGAGCACGGAGGACACTTCCCCGAAGAGCTCCGCGCCGCCGTCGAAGCCATCTCCCGCGCCGGCGGCACACCCCTCGCCGTCGCCGAAAACGGCCGCGCCCTCGGCCTCATCCACCTCAAGGACATCGTCAAAGGCGGCATGCGCGAACGCTTCCTCCAGCTCCGCGCCATGGGCATCCGCACCGTCATGATCACCGGCGACAACCCCCTCACCGCCGCCGCCATCGCCCGCGAGGCAGGCGTCGACGACTTCCTCGCCGAAGCCAAGCCCAAGGACAAGATGGACCTCATCAAGCGCGAGCAGGCCGACGGCAAGCTCGTCGCCATGACCGGAGACGGCACCAACGACGCCCCCGCCCTCGCCCAGGCCGACGTCGGCGTCGCCATGAACTCCGGCACCCAGGCCGCCAAGGAGGCCGGCAACATGGTCGACCTCGACTCCAACCCCACCAAGCTCATCGAGATCGTCGCCATCGGCAAGCAGCTCCTCATGACCCGCGGAGCCCTCACCACCTTCTCCATCTCGAACGACGTCGCCAAGTACGTCGCCATCATCCCCGCCATGTTCGCCGGAGTCTTCCCCGTCCTCAACGCGCTCAACGTCATGCACCTCCACAACGCCCACTCCGCCGTCCTCTCCGCCGTCATCTTCAACGCCCTCATCATCATCGCCCTCATCCCGCTCGCCCTCCGCGGCGTCTCCTACAAACCCATGTCCGCCGCAGCCATGCTCCGCCGCAACCTCATCGTCTATGGAGCCGGAGGCCTCATCGCCCCCTTCCTCGGCATCAAGCTCATCGACCTCGCCATCACCGCCCTCCACCTCGCATGACACCCCACCC
>JALYIA010000015.1 GCA_030776065.1 Acidobacteriota bacterium | reverse complement strand
GCGTGTGGGGTGGCGGGGGGCGTGGTGTGGGTGAGTGGTTGCGGGCGGCGGCATGCGACAATCTCCTCAGCGAGCTATGCCTATTCGAGCTGAATCAGCCTCAGAGATGGTGGCGCACGCCGCCACTTCGGACAACACGGTACCGACGCCGGTGGAGGTGACTCCTGCGCTGCTGAAGCAGCACAGCATTACGCCGGAGGAGTACAGGGCGATCGAAGCGAAGCTGGGGCGGGTGCCGAGCCTGACGGAGCTGGGAATCTTCTCGGTGATGTGGTCGGAGCACTGTTCGTACAAGTCCAGCCGGGTGCATTTGAAGCGGCTGCCGACGCGTGGGACGCGGACGAGCGGGCCGGGCAGTGTGGTGCAGGGGCCGGGGGAGAATGCGGGCATCATCGACGTGGGCGATGGGTGGGCGTGCGCGTTCAAGATCGAGAGCCACAACCATCCGAGTTATATTGAGCCGCACCAGGGGGCGGCGACGGGTGTGGGCGGGATTCTGCGGGATATTTTTACGATGAATGCGCGGCCGCTGGCGGTGATGGACTCGCTGCGGTTCGGGCCGCTGGCGCCGGAGGTGCAGGGAACAGGGAACAGGGAACAGGGATTAGGGAACAGGGATCAGGGATTAGGGATTAGGGAACAGGGATTAGGGCAGGGATCGGGGATTAGGGGGCAGGGATCGGGAGGGGAGAACGGCACAGGTGGGATCGATTATGCGCGGAACCGGCATACTTTGGCGGGTGTGGTGGAGGGTGTGGCGGCGTACGGGAACTGCTTTGGGGTGCCGAACCTGGGCGGGGAGACGCGGTTCGAGGAGTGCTACTCGGGCAATCCCCTGGTGAATGCGTTTGCGCTGGGGCTGGTGCGGACGGACGAGATCTTTTATGCGAAGGCGACGGGTGTGGGGAATCCCGTGATCTATGTGGGGGCGAAGACGGGTCGGGACGGGATTCACGGCGCGACGATGGCGAGCGAGGAGTTCACGGAGGGGTCGGAGCAGAAGCGGCCGAATGTGCAGATGGGCGATCCGTTCATGGAGAAGCTGCTGTTGGAGGCTTGCCTGGAGGCGATGGCTACGGGTGCGGTGCTGGGGATCCAGGACATGGGGGCGGCGGGGCTGACGTGTTCGACGTGCGAGATGGGGGCGAGGGGCGAGCTGGGCTTGACGATCGAGCTGGACCTGGTGCCGCAGCGCGAGACGGGCATGACGAGCTACGAAATCATGCTGAGCGAGAGCCAGGAGCGGATGCTGCTGGTGGCGGAGAAGGGGCGCGAGGGCGAGGTGCTCGCGGTGTTTGCGAAGTGGGGGCTGGACGCTTCGATCGTGGGAATTGTAACCGCCGACGATACGATGCGGGTGACGCACGGCGGGGTGCTGGTGGCGGAGATTCCGAACAAGGCGCTGACGGACGAGGCACCGGTGTACAAGCGGCCTGTGGGGGTGTGGAAGGCTCCGGTGCCGATGGATCCTCCGGCGTGGGTGGTGGAGGAGTTGAAGAAGCCGCGGGACTATACGGCGGATTTGAAGAAGCTGCTGGGGTCGCTGAACATCTGCGACAAGCGGTGGGTGTATGAGCAGTACGACTCGATGGTGCAGACGAATACGGTTCAGGGTCCGGGCGGGGAAGCGGGGGTGATGCGGATCAAGGGGACGGGGTCTGCTGGCGCGAAAGAGGGTCGAGCTTCGCTCGATACCCACCTTAGCGCGATGAAGCCGCGCGAAGATGGGGCACCCGCTTCTGTGGCCGAAGCGAAGCCGGAGCGCGGGCTGGCCATGGCGCTGGCGGGGAATGGACGGTGGTGCTGGCTGGACCCGAAGGTTGGCGCGATGCATGCGGTGGCAGAGGCGGCGCGGAAGGTGGCTTGTACGGGGGCGGTGCCGGTGGCGGCTACGAACTGCCTGAACTTCGGGAATCCGGAGAAGCCGGAGATTATGGCGCAGCTGTCGCTGGCGATCGATGGGATTGCGGAGGCTTGTACGGCGCTCGATGTGCCGATTACGGGTGGGAATGTGAGTTTGTATAACGAGACGAAGGGTGAGGGGATTTATCCGACGCCGGTGGTTGGGGTGGTGGGGATTCTGGAGGATGTGTCAAAGGCCGTGCCGAGCGGGTTTCAGGCGGTGGGGGACAAGGTTTTGTTGTTGCAGTCGACGGCGGGGCTGGACTCGCCGGGGGACGCGGAGCTGGGTTCGTCGGCGTATGCGCAGAGTGTGCTGGGCGGGTTCTGGGGCGAGGTGCCGGCGATGGATCTGAGGTCGGAGGCGGCGCTTCACCGGGCTCTGGCGCAGCTTGCGGGGCGTGGGCTGATCCGGTCGGCGGCGGACATCTCGGATGGCGGGCTGGGGGTGGCGCTTGCGAAGGCGGCGCTTTCGAGTGGGATCGGCGTACGGGCGACGCTGGGTGCGTTGCGTGCGCCCGATTATGCGGCGGCTCTGTTCAATGAGAACGCGACGGAGGTGGTCGTGACGTGCGCGCCGGAAGACTATGCGAGGATCTGCACGCTTCTGGACGAGGCGGGGGAGATCTGGCCGCTGGATGTGGGGGAGACGATTGCGGAGAGGGTGGAGATCCATGCCGCGGGGATCCCTCTGGTTGCGGAGAGCATTGAGGCGCTGCGGCGGCCGTGGGAGGAGTCGCTTGAGTCGCAGCTTGCGGCGGAGGTGGTGACCGCATGAGTTCTTCAGATGATTTTTCGGGGAGAGACTTGTACGGCCTTCAATGTTGCTTGAGGGATTTCGATATTCTCCTGGAACGATGGAAGAAGGAATGTTCCGATCTTGCCGTTCGATACTCCGTCATAAAGTCTTTTGAGCTCACCTATCAGATGGCCGTTAAGACGCTGACAAAATATCTTCAAAGCAATTCCCGCCGGGCGGATGAAGTAGCGAACTTCGATTTTCAGGATGTGATCCGTCTCGCAGACCAGGAAGGATTGCTTCAGGACGGTTGGCCCAAATGGAAGGTCTATCGGGAGAACCGAAACCGCGCCGCTCATATGTATCGTGAGGAAATTGCCAACGCTGTATCTGCAACGTTGGTGGATTTTTCGACAGATGCGCATGCGCTTTTCAACGAATTGACCCGGAGGATCGAGCGTCATGGCTGAGACCCGAACCCTCGACCTCTCCCCTGACGACCGTGCGTTGGTCCTCGACGTCCTGCGCCGAAATGTTCCTGACCGGCCCGTCTACGCATTTGGTTCGCGAACGCGTGGGAAGGCGCGGAGACGCTCCGATCTGGATTTGGCCGTAGGCGGGCCGAATCCGATGGACTTTTCTACTTATACCAATTTGAAGAGCGATTTCTCCGAGTCTGACTTGCCGATCTTCGTCGATGTCGTGGATCTGAACGAGATTGACGACGGGTTCCGTGAGCGGATCCAGGCGGATCTTCTTCCTATTCAGTCCACCGGGGCGGAATCGAACTATGAAGGCGATGAGCAGGATGATTCCACTCCTTTCGACAAGCTGCGGGAGGAGTGTGGGGTGATGGCGGTGTATGGGCATCCGGATGCTGCGCGGATGACGTACTGGGGCTTGTATGCGCTGCAGCATCGGGGGCAGGAGTCTGGGGGGATTGCTTCGGCGGATGGGCGCGAGGTGAACGACATCAAGGGGATGGGGCTGGTGTCGGAGATCTTTACGGACGATGTGCTGGCGAAGCTGCCGGGGCATATGGCGATCGGGCATACGCGGTACTCGACGACGGGGGATTCGGCGCTGTTGAATGCGCAGCCGATCTCGGTCGAGTCGACGAAGGGGCTGATCGCGATTGCGCATAACGGGAACCTGGTGAACCTGGGGAACTCGAAGGCGCGGCTGGAGCGGGATGGGGCGGTGTTCCAGACGACGTCGGACTCGGAGATCATCGTTCAGCTGATTGCGCACTCGCGGTGCAACACGCTGGTGGACTGCATAGCGGAGTCGCTGGCGCAGGTGGATGGGGCGTTTTCGATTGTGATGATGACGCGCAACCGGATCTTCGCGGCGCGCGATCCGCATGGGTTCCGGCCGCTGAGCATGGGGCGGATCGCGGGGGTGGACGGGGCCGCGGACACGTTTGTGTTTGCCAGCGAGACGTGTGCGTTCGACCTGCTGCATGCCAAGTACGAGCGGGATGTGGAGCCGGGCGAGCTGGTGATGGTGAGCGAGGACGGGGTGACGAGCCGGCGGTTTGCGTCGGAGACGACGCCGCCGGCGAGCTGCATCTTCGAGCATGTGTACTTTGCGCGGCCGGACTCGCGGATCTTCGGGCGGTGGGTGCAGCAGTCGCGGGAGGAGATGGGGCGGCAGCTGGCCCGGGAGAGCGGGGTGGCTGCGGATCTGGTGGTGCCGGTGCCGGACTCGGGCGTGACGGCGGCGCTCGGGTATGCGGCCGAGAGCGGGATCCCGTTCAACTTCGGGCTGATCCGGAACCACTATGTGGGGAGGACGTTTATCCAGCCGGAGCAGCGGGTGCGGGACTTCGGGGTGCGGATGAAGCTGAACCCGGTGCGGAGTCTGCTGGAGGGCAAGCGGATTATCCTGATCGACGACTCGATCATCCGGGGGACGACGTCGCGGAAGATTGTGCGGATGGTGCGTGCGGCGGGGGCGACGGAGGTGCATATGCGGATCTCGTGTCCGCCGACGATCTCGCCGTGTTTTTACGGGGTGGATACGCCGAGCAAGCGGGATCTGATTGCGGCGAACAATACGGTCGAGGAGATCCGGCGGTTTATCGAGGCGGACTCGCTGGGGTACCTGAGCCTGGTGGGGCTGACGCACTCGTGCACGACGGGGGAGCCGGCGACGGGGCTGTCGCCGGGGAGCTTCTGCACGGCGTGTTATACGGGGGTGTATCCGACGCAGTGGGTGGATGTGGAGGAGATTCTGCCGGCTCCTGCGCTGGTGTAGCGGGGCGGGTGGAGGGTGTGCCGGCGGGGTTTGGGGTTAGGCGGAGGCCAGGGTGTGCGGGGGCTGCGGCGCGGGGGCGTCGGGATCGGGACGGCTCTCGATGGCGCGGCGGATCTCGCGCTGCATGGCTCCCCAGGTGGTGTCCCATGAGTTGGCGCCGAGTTTGGCTGCGACGGCTTGGTTCCAGGCTTCGGTGGGGGGGATGAGGGCCTGGTCGATGGCGTGGGCGAAGGCGTGGGGGTCGGCTGCGATGGCGACGAGGCCGTCCTGGGCGTATCCGCGGACGACGTCGCGGACGGGGGTGGAGACGACGGGCTTGCCCGCGGCGAGGTACTCGGGCGTCTTGGTGGGGGAGATGAAGCGTGTGGCTTCGTTGATGGCGAAGGGCATGAGGGCGACGTCCCAGCCGGCGAGGAAGGCCGGCAGCTCGGGGTAGGTTTTGCCTCCGAGGTAGTGGAGGTTGGGGGCCTGGGGGAGGGTGGCGGGGTCGATCTTGACGACGGGTCCGATGAGGATGAAGTGGATGTGGGGGCGGAGTCGCGCGATCTCGCCGACGAGTGCGGTGTCGAGGCGCTCGT
>JALYIA010000014.1 GCA_030776065.1 Acidobacteriota bacterium | reverse complement strand
ACCGCGGCCCGGGCCAGACCTTCAACCAGGCAGCGATCGCTGGTGCCGTCCGCGCCGGCACCGCAGTTCTCATCACCCAGGTACAGCCCTCACACGCGCTCAACGGAGGCCAGTTCATCTGGGCCAGAATCAAAGTCACCGGCAATCAATAGCGAATTCCACTGCCCCATTCACCCGAAAAAACTGGATCAAACCTCGTCCGACTCCCGCAACTTGGAAATCACTGAAAAATCCTCAAGGGTCGTCGTATCTCCCTTGATTTCCCCGCCAGCCGCCAGTTCCCTTAGCAGCCGCCGCATAATCTTCCCGCTACGGGTCTTCGGCAACTGCTCGGTAAACCTCAAGTCATCAGGACGCGCTAACGCTCCGATCTCCTTCGCGACCCACGCCCGCAGCTCGTCCTTCAACTCCTTCGAAGGCTGATGCCCACTCTCAAGCGTCACAAACGCTGACACCGCCTGCCCCTTCATCTCGTCCGGACGCCCCACGACCGCCGCCTCCGCCACCTTCGCATGCGCCACCAGCGCCGATTCGATCTCCATCGTCCCCAGCCGGTGTCCGCTCACGTTGATCACGTCGTCCACCCGCCCCATCAGCCAGTAGTAGCCGTCCGCATCGCAGCGCGCGCCGTCGCCCGTGAAGTAGCACCCCGGAACCTCCGAGAAGTACGCCTGCTGGTACCGCTCCGCGTCGCCCCAGATCGTCCGCGCCATCGCCGGCCACGGCTTGCGGATCACCAGCAACCCGCCGTGTCCCGCCGGAACCGGCTTGCCCTCCTTCGTCACCACCTCCGGCACAATCCCGAAGAACGGCCGCGTCGCCGAGCCCGGCTTCGTCGCCACCGCACCCGGAATCGGCGCAATCATGTGCGCGCCCGTCTCCGTCTGCCACCACGTGTCCACAATCGGGCACCGCTCCTTGCCGATCTCGCGGTGATACCACATCCACGCCTCAGGATTGATCGGCTCGCCCACCGTCCCCAGCAGCCGCAGCGACGCAAGCGAATACTTCCGCACCCACTCATCGCCCCACTTGATAAACGCCCGGATCGCCGTCGGAGCCGTATAGAACACCGTCACCTTGTGGTCGTCTACGATCTTCCAGAACCGGTCGCACTCCGGCCAGTTCGGCGCGCCCTCATACATCAGCACCGTCGCGCCGCACTGCAGCGGCCCGTACACCACGTAGCTGTGCCCCGTCACCCAGCCGATGTCGGCCGTGCACCAGTACACATCGTCGTCCCGCAGATCGAAGACATACTTGCTCGTCAAATACGTCTGCACCGCGTAGCCGCCCGTCGTATGCAGCAGACCCTTCGGCTTGCCCGTCGTTCCAGACGTGTACAGGATGTACAGCGGATCCTCCGCATCCATCCACTCCGGCGCGCACTCAGCCTCAGCCTGCGCCATCAGCTCGTGCCACCAGCGATCGCGCCCCGCCTTCATCGGCACCGTCGCCGAAGCCGCGCGCTGGTACACCACCACGTTCTTCACCGACGGGCACCTCTCGATCGCCTCGTCCACAATCGCCTTCAGCTTCACCTCGCCGCCCCGGCGAAAGCTCACGTCCTGCGTCAGCAGCGCCACGCACTCTGAGTCGTTCACCCGGTCCACAATCGCGTGCGCCGCAAATCCGCCGAAGATCACCGAGTGGATCGCACCGATACGCGCACACGCAAGCAGCGCAATCGCCAGCTCAGGCGACATGCCCATGTAGATCGCCACGCGGTCGCCCTTCACCACGCCCAGCCCCTTCAGCACGTTGGCAAACCGCTGCACCTCCCCGTGAAGCTCACCGTACGTCAGCCTCCGCACCTCGCCCGGCTCGCCCTCCCAGATGATCGCCGCCTTGTCCCGCCGCGCGCCGTTGGCGTGCCGATCCACGCAGTTGTGCGCCAGGTTCAGCTTCCCGCCCACAAACCACTCCGCATGCGAGATGTCGCCGCGCTGCACCGCCGACCACGGCTGAAACCACTCCAGCTCGCCTGCCGCCTCCGCCCAGAAGCCATCCGGATCGTCCACGCTGCGCCGGTACATCGCCTCGTACTCGTCCAGGCTCTTGATGCGCGCCCCAGCCGCGAACTCGGCCGGCGGCGCAAAGACGCGGTTCTCCCGCAGCAGCGACTCCATATTCGTCCCCTGTGACCCCTGCACGCGCGTCCCCCGATGCGGTCGCGATCGGCCCCGCGCCCACTGCCCGGACCGACGCCGCTCGCATGTAAATTTGATCTGCAGAAAAAAGGTACGCTACGCGCTCGACCGAGGGCAAACACCCGTGTGCATCTCATGTGTGCCGGCTTACACTCGTAGGCCGGCGCGCTCGTGGTGACGTTTCGCCGCCCCAAACCGCAGAGCGCGATCCAAAGAGGACCTGGAGGTCCAGATGCTATCGTTTCTCGACAGAGAGCGCACCGTCGCTCCCGTCACCTACAACCGCTGGCTCATTCCTCCCGCTGCCCTGGCCATCCATCTCTCCATCGGACAGGTCTACGCCTTCTCCGTCTTCAAGAACCCGCTGCTCGCCATGCACGCGGCCGATGGCTCCGCCTGGAACCTGAAGGCGATCGGATACATCTTCTCCATCGCCATCGCCTTCCTCGGCATCTCCGCCGCGCTCTTCGGGGCCTGGCTCGAGCGCGCAGGACCGCGGCGTGCGATGTTCTACGCCGCCATCTGCTTCGCCTCCGGCTTCGTCATCGCTGCACTCGGCGCGCAGATCCATGCGCTCGCGCTGATCTACCTCGGCTACGGCGTCGTCGGCGGAATCGGCCTCGGACTCGGCTACATCTCGCCCGTCTCCACCCTCATCAAGTGGTTCCCCGATCGCCCCGGCCTCGCCACCGGACTCGCCATCATGGGCTTCGGCGGAGGCGCCATGATCGGCGGCCCGCTCGCCAGCCAGCTCATGGCCCACTACAAGGCCACAGGCGCGCCCATGATTCCCGCCACCTTCCTCACCATGGGCATCGTCTACTTCGTCTTCATGATGTTCGGCGTCTTCACCATCCGCGTCCCCGCGCCCGGCTGGAGACCCGCAGGCTGGTCCGGCGAGACCCGCACCTCAGCCCTCATCTCGCACCACGACGTCGCCGTCTCCGAGGCCTGGAAGACCCCCCAGTTCTGGCTCCTCTGGGTCGTCCTCTTCACCAACGTGACCGCCGGAATCGGCATCCTCGAACAGGCCAGCCCGATGATCCAGGACCTCTTCCGAGGCCACATCGGCGCCACCGCCGCCGTCGGCTTCGTCGGGCTGCTCTCCATCTTCAACATGGCCGGCCGCTTCTTCTGGGCCTCCGTCTCCGACTACCTCGGCCGCAAGCCCACCTACTTCCTCTTCTTCACCCTCGGCGCCATCCTCTTCTTCTTCCTTCCCCTCACCCGCGCGGACAAGCTCAACTCCGTCCCGCTCTTCGTCGGCATGGCCGTGCTCATCCTCTCCATGTACGGCGGCGGATTCGCCACCATCCCCGCCTACCTGAAGGATCTCTTCGGCGGCTTCAACGTCTCCGCCATCCACGGACGCCTGCTCACCGCCTGGTCCACCGCCGGCATCGTCGGCCCGCTCATCGTCAACGGCATCCTCGACCACTACGTCGCCGCCAACCTGCCCAAGCAGGACGCCTACCCCCTCATCCTGCACATCATGACCGGCCTGCTCGTCGTCGGATTCATCGCCAACCTCCTCGTCCGCCCCGTAGCCGAGCGGTACTGGATGAAGGAGAAGCCCGTCTACGACACCGCCGCCGCTCACTAGCGCCGCAGCGCCTCGCATCCCCCCAAGGCCAGTTCTGCGAAAATCAGCCCTCTCACCAGCCACATACGTTTCATCTGGAGCCGCACCATGGCAGACCCACACACCGCACACGTCGCAACCCACTCCTCGCCCCTGCTGGTCGTGCTCGCCTGGGCGATCGTCATCCTTCCCACAGCCTGGGGACTGAACTACACGGTCCAGAACGCCCTGAAGATCTTTACCGCGCCCCCCCCCGCGACTGCGGCGCCGCCCCCGGCTTCCACCCGCTCGCCCACCGCGCCGGCCGCGAAGCCCTGAGCGGCGGGAGGCTCCATCCGCCAGGCTGCTGCAGTGAGGTAGAGCGTCGGCTGCTGCAGTGAGATACAGACGACCACCCGCTGCACCCTTCGTCTGATCGGGCGCAACGGTCCGTCCGCCGGTTCCTCCGCGTCCGTTTTCAGGTGCCGGCGTTCAGCTCCGCCCGCATGGCCCGAAGCTCCGCCCGCAACGCCTCGATGCTCTCCTTCAGCGCGGTCACCTGCGCCAGATCGGGCGATGGCTTGATCGGCTCCACGTAAAAGTTGCCGTTGGGCTCAAGCACACACTTCTCCACCTCGGATAAGTCCCCCAGCCCCTGCTTGTGCACCACCGACAGCAGCTCGAGCTCCGTCAGCGTCTCCTTTTCGAGCGCCGCGGTATCGACCACGCCGCGCCGCACCAGCACCGTCTCGCTGCCCTCGAGCGCCTGGTTCACCCGCGGCAGCTTGAACAGCACACGCATCAGCAGCCAGTTGATCGCAAGCAGCGAAAACGCCCCGATCACGCCGCCAGTCACGGAGTTATCGTCGCCGATGATCGCGTTCTGCACGGTGTTCGACAGGCTCAGCAGAACCACCAGGTCGAACGGGTTGAGCTGCGCCAGCTCCCGCTTGCCGAACAGCCGCAGAAACAGGATCAGGCAGACGTACACCACCACCGGACGCACGATCTTCTCCAGCACAGGCAGGTGCAGATGAAACATGTCTTCGAGCATCTACGCCTCTTTCTCCGGGTGCCGCTGCGTATGCTCCGGGTACCGCTGCCTGTGCCACCCCCACGCGCTGCGGATGATCGTATCCAGGTCGCCGAACTTCGGGCTCCAGCCAAGCTCCCTCTGTATCTTCTCCGAACTCGCCACCAGCACCGCGGGGTCGCCCGGCCGCCGCGGACACACCTCCACCGCAACTGCCCTGCCGGTGACGCGCTCGACGGAATCGATCACCTGCCGCACGCTGAACCCCGTGCCGTTGCCGATGTTGTAGATCATCCGGTCGCGCGTCTCCAGCGCCGACAGTGCAAGGAAGTGCGCATCTGCAAGATCCTGCACATGGATGTAGTCGCGGACGCACGTTCCATCCTCCGTCGGGTAGTCTTCGCCGAAGATCTTGATCCTGTCTCGCCGTCCCAGCGCGACATCGAGGATCAGAGGAATCAGGTGAGACTCGGGCTCGTGCGCCTCGCCATAGCCTTCCATCGCGCCCGCCACGTTGAAGTACCGCAGGCTGGCGTAGCGCAGCCCATGGCTCTGGTTGAACCAGCGCAACATCTGTTCCACCAGCAACTTGCTCTCGCCATAGGGATTCGTCGGGGCAAGCTTCGCATCCTCCCGGATCGGCACGCTCTCGGGCTCGCCGTAACACGCCGCCGTCGAGCTGAAGACAAGCCGGTTGTGCCCCGTGGCCAGCATCGCTTCGAGCAGCGTCAGGGTGCCGGCCGTGTTGTTGCGGAAGTAGAGCTCCGGCTGCTGCATGCTCTGGCCCGCCTCGATCAGCGCGGCAAAGTGCATCACGCCGTCGAACCGCCCCTCCGCGAGCACCCGTTCGAGCAGCCCGCGATCGGCCAGATCCCCCTCGACGAACGCCGCGCCCTCCGGCGCCGCCGACCGTTTGCTGTGGCAGAGGTTGTCGAAGATCGTCACGGCGTGCTGCCGCGCCAGCAGGTTGCGGGTCACGGTACCGCCGATATAGCCGGCACCGCCGGTTACAAGGATATGCATGCACTCTCCCGGAGAGCTCTGGGCCATCCGCCTCGACCGATGCGCCCGCCAGTGCCTGAGCTCCTACCACCAAAGTATAGGGATTCCCCGCAAAAGAGTGATTTCTTCAAGCCCCGTGTTAAGGGAGGATGTCCTTGAACAAACGGCCCCGCAGAAGCACTCAAAACAATTTGCTCCATGGTTTTCCGCTGCGAAGCATCCAAGAAGCAGGGCTCCCGCTTCGCCGCACACTCCAACCGCAGGCCCCGGGACACAGGCCGGCTCAGGCAACGATGACATCGGTAACCGCACCAAATTGTTCATCAGAATTCTGGGTTGACCCCGTAGAACCCTTTAGCCTGAATGACTTGAACCACTTCACCTGCAGCGGCAAACATGTACTTCGCAGGCATGTACGCGGATTTCGTTACTTTTGCGTCGCAAAGTTGCGTCATACTAATTTCACTTCAACCGCATAAAACCGGTTGATGCAAGGACAAGGACCGTTCCGATCATGGCAAAGCCTATCAGCACCGAAGAACTCGGCCAGCCGAAAGATATTCAGTTCGCCCACTTCGGCGTCTTGAACGATGGCGTGCAGAGCAAGAGCTCGACCATAACCGCGGTCGTGATCAACGTGCTCCTGGCGTTCGTGGTCGTTGTGGTTGGTGCAGCCACCAAAAAGACGATCGACAACAGCCGCAAGCTCACCGAGCTCAACATGCCCATCCCCGAGATCAAGCACGTCGAGCCGCCCAAGCCCAAGATCGTCCCGCCCAAGCCGCCCAAACTCCCCGACGTGCCCAAGATCCAGGTCCAGACCCCGAAGATCGTCGTCCCCGACGTGAAGCTGCCGGAGCCCCCCAAGCCGGTCGTGAAGATGGAGGCTCCCAAGCCCGTCATCATGCCCGCGCCGCCCAAGCAGGTCGTCGCCATGGCCGCGCCCAAGCCGGTCTCTGTCAACCTCGCGCAGAACGCCGCGGTCGTCAACAACTCGCAGCATCCATCGGCCGTCGCGCTCGGCAGCACCAGCAACCCCATCGCGCCCTCCTCCGCCCAGGTGTCCAACGTCAACCTCGGCAACAAGGGAATGGCAGGCATGCCCGCCTCGAACACAGGTATGGGCAGCCCGAGCAAGGTCAACCTCGCCGGCAGCGGCCAGCCCAACGGCAGCATGAGCGGCACCGGATCCAAGGGAGTCCAGGGCGTCAAGCTGGGAGTCACAGGAGGTACCGGCCCGCTGAACTCCACAGGCCGCGTCGCAGGGCCCGTCAACATCGCCGTCAACACCCCGCCGCCCGCCCCCCGCGCCCAGGCTGAGGCCTCCTCCGCCCCCAAGCACTCCTCCCCCAAGGTCATCTACAAGCCGAGACCCGAGTACACCGAGGAAGCCAAGCAGATGCACCTCGAGGGTACGGTCACCGTCCACATCCACGTCCTTCCCAACGGCGCAGTCGAAGTCGTCGGCGTCACCAACGGCCTGGGCCATGGCCTCGACGAGTCGGCCCGCCGCGCAGTTCTCGCCACCAAGTTTGAACCCGCAACCGACGCGTCAGGCCACCCGATCGAATGGGATGGCTTCGTCAACATCGCCTTCCAGCTCGCTGGATAACCGCATCCGTCCGTCTTGCAGGCTTTGTAAGCTTTCCGGATCAACACAGTTCGAATCAGCCTCAGTTCACTCGCCGGTGGCCTGGGCACCTAAAGGGAGCCGCACATCATGATCGCTCGTAAACTATCCATCGCCGGTGCAACGCTGGCGCTCCTCATCGCCGCATCGTCTCCTGCCTTGGCTGGTGTGTCGATCTTCGGCAAGAAGAAGGTCGATCCGGATACCGCGACCGGACGGAAGCTCACCCCCGCCCAGAGCGCGCTCGTCGATAAAGCGATCGCCCGCGAAAAGAACGTCATCAAGGTCGTCAAGGAGCGCGCTCCGCTCGTCGAAACCTATATCCAGAACATGCGGCCGGATCCCGTCCTGCTCCAGGTCCCCGAGTCCGATCAGCACTTCCTCGCCCGCGTCGACTTCAACAAGGTCATCAACGACCAGACCTACGCCACCAACAAAGGCAACTTCGAAGGCAAAAAGAGCAAGTTCGGCTTCTTCAAGAACTCCATCGGCGCGCTCGGCGGCATCTCCTCCAGCCTGCGACTCACCTTCCACGAGTCCGGCTTCGTCCAGATGATCCTGATGGACTCCAACAACTTCGACCGCCAGCACTACACCTTCTCCTTCGTCCGGAACGACTTCCTCGGCACCATCCCAACCGCCGTCTTCGACGTCTCCCCCGTCGGCGGCAAGAAGGCCTTCGGCCGCTTCTACGGCCGCATCTGGATCGAGACCCGCGGAGGAAACGTCGTCCGCTTCAACGGAGACTTCGCCGGCTCCATCCAGACCATGAAGGAGTTCTACCACTTCGATAGCTGGCGCACCAACGTCCAGCCGGACCTTTGGCTCCCCACCTCCTTCTACGTCGAAGAGAGCGACCCCAAGAGCGCAAGCAGCACGCTCAAGTTCAAAGCCATCAACTACGTCTGGGGCTACGTCCTGAAGGTCCCCCAGAACAACGCCGAGCAGACCTCAGAAGAGGTCGTCAACGCAACCGACGTCTCGAACGACGCCCCCGATGTCAGCCCGCTCGGCGCACAGCGCGCCTGGGTGCAGCAGGCGGAGGACAACGTCGTCGACCGCCTCTTCCAGGCCGGCCTGCTCGACGCACCCAGCGAGTTCGACAAGACCCTCGAAGCCCTCGCCAACAACATCCTCGTCTACAACAACATTCAGCTCTCGAGCCCCATCCGCGTGCGCACCCTGCTCACCGAGCCGCTCGAATCCCTCGCCGTCGGCAATACCATCATCGTCTCCAAGGGCCTCCTCGACACCGCCGCCGTACCCACTACCGACGGCAAGCAGATCGAGGGCAACCTGAACTCGATTCTCGCCTTCCAGGTCGCCCACATCATCCTCGGCCATCGCCTGGATACCAAGTACGCCTTCAGCGATCGCCTCCTCTTCCCCTCCACCTCCGTCTTCGAGCGCATCCCCATGCACCACACCGCAGCCGACAACGCCGAGGCCGCCAAGAAGGCCATCGAGCTGCTCTCCACCAAGGAGCTCACCGACGGACAGCAGTACTTCGGCCTCTACCTCCAGCAGCTCCAGCAGAGGCTCAAGGGGCTCCACGCCCTCAACGAGCCGATGATCGGAGACGCCCTGATCAAGAGCGCCACCGACCAGACCTTCTGGATGCAGGCGCTCATGAACAAGGGCCTCAAACTCGATCCCAAGGACCTCAAGCAGCAGGCAGCCATGCCCCTGGCCAGCTTCCTCCGCTTCGACCCCTGGACCGACGGCCTCATCCAGATGCACCCCAGCTTCGAGCCCATCCTCAACGCACGCGACAAGATGCCCTTTGAGGTCGAGCCCGTGTACCTCAAGCTCGCGTACTGGAAGGCCCCCGAAGCACCTGCCGCACCCGCGGCCGGCGCGCCGGCTGGTGCTCCAGCCGCCTCCAC
>JALYIA010000013.1 GCA_030776065.1 Acidobacteriota bacterium | reverse complement strand
GGCGAGGGCTGGGCGGGAGCTGGGGGGAGGGGTTAAGGGCCGGCAAAAGAATTGTTAGGACGGGCTAATGTTCCGGTGGGATGGCGCCGATGAAGGAGGAAAGGGGGGCAGGGACATGGCGATGGGAGTGAGCGGGGGGGACGGGATGGGGGAGCGGCCACGGGTTCAGGGGGCGGCTTGTTGCCCGGCTGCGCCGGCGTTCGGCGAGGTGCGGTGGGGGAGGATTGCGATGCTGCAGCGGCAGATTGCACTGGGGACGTATTTTGTCTCCTCGGGAGAGATTGCGGACAAGCTGCTGCGCGGTGCTCTGGTGCAGTAGGAGAGTTTTTTCGTCGGTACACGGTACAAGATTGCGCGCGGTTTCCCGTTTTGGGCCGCGCGACGGACACCTCCACCGTTTCCCATTGTGTCTGGCGCGGGGCGGGGGGAATCTGTAGAAGGGACGCCGCTGCTGAGCTTCACATCGCGGTTGTTCCAGGGGACCCTATGGGCTATGTGGGTTACAAGCAAGGCAGGGCTGCAGTGGCGGTACAGGCTTCGGTGCGCAGCGTGGTGGTGGCGAGCGCGGATCGGGAGATGCGGCAGAGGATATCGGAGGAGCTGCGGGCGATGCGGTGGGAGGTTCGCGAGGCGGGGGGCGGGGCGGAGGCGCTCTCGCAACTGAACCACGACAGTGCGGAGGCGATCGTTCTGGACCACTGGCTTCCTGATCTGGAGGTGGAGGAGGTGACTGCGCTGCTGCGCAGCCTGTATCCGGAGATGGAGATTCTGCGGTCGGATGGGGTGTTCGAGGAGTGCGCGGGGCGGAGTCCGCGGCGCGGGGAGCTGCTGCTGGCGATGCGGCAGGGGGACGCGAAGGGCGGGGCGAGTGCCGGCGGAGCGGTGACGGACGGGCCTCTGACGATTCAGGCCGTGGCGTGTTCGGACGCGGTGGAAGGGGTGGCCGACGGGTGCGTGGCGGAGGAGAGGGTGGAGGCTGTGGAGAGAGGCTCCTGGGAGAGGGAAGAGGCCGCGGGGTGGGGTGCGATCGCGGCCCAGCCTGCGCGGGCGGCCGCGGGGGCGGTGCGGGTGAGGCGGGAGGTGGCGGCGCTGCCTGAGATGGTCGGGGAGAGTGCGGGGATGCGGGAGCTGGCGTGGCTGATCCGGCTGGTGGCTCCGCGGAGTACGCCGGTGCTGATCGAGGGGGCGACGGGGACGGGCAAGGAGCTGGTGGCGAAGGCGGTGCATCGTCTGAGCGCGCGTGCGGGCAAGCCGTACGTGGTGCTGAACTGCGCGGCGATTCCGGAGTCTTTGCTGGAGGCGGAGCTGTTTGGGCACACGCGCGGGGCGTTTACGGGGGCGGTGCAGTCGCGGGTGGGGAGGGTGGAGGCGGCGAACGGGGGAACGCTGTTTCTGGACGAGATTGGGGAGATGCCGCTGGCGCTGCAGGCGAAGATGCTGCGGTTTCTGGAGTGCGGGGAGATCCAGCGGGTGGGCGGCAACGAGACGATGCGGGTGGATGTGCGGATTGTCGCGGCGACGCATCAGCCGCTGAAGCAGAGGACGGGGGAGAGCGCGTTTCGGCTGGATCTGTACCACCGGCTGGCGGTGTTTCCGGTGAGTGTGCCTGCGCTGAAGGAGCGGATGGAGGATGTGCCTGCGCTGGCGCGGTTCTTTCTGGAGCGGCTGGGGGAGGAGATGCCGGTGAAGCGGCTCTCGGCGGGGGCGGAGCGGCTGCTGATGGGGTACGACTGGCCGGGCAATGTGCGGGAGCTGGCGCATGTGCTCGAGCGGGCGACGATTCTGGCGGAGGACCGGCTGGAGATCACGGAGCGGGAGGTGCGGCTGTAGGGTGACTTGGGCTGTAGGGTGACGTGGGCGGGCTCGAGGGTAGAGGGGAGGGTGCGAGGGTCGGCGCGGGTAGAGGGTCGGCGCGGGTGGGCGTTATTCGCCGAGGACGGCCTTGGTGAGGTTGCGTGGGTGGTCGACATCGATGCCGCGGGCGCGGGCCATGAAGTAGGCGAAGAGCTGGAGGGGCACGACCTCGCAGATGGGGAGGAGGGCGTCGAGGGTGGGGTCGACGAAGACGGTGTGGGTGGCGAGGGCAGGGACTTCGGTATCGCCTGTGTTGGCGATGGCGAGGATGTTTGCGCCTTGGCGGCGCATGGTGGCCATGAGGTGGAGGACGCGGTTGTAGCGGTCGAGCGATCCGGGGTCGCGGGGGTCGGCGGTGGCGATCATGACGAGGGGGATGGTGTCGCTGACGAGGGCGTTGGGGCCGTGGCGGAGCTCGCCGCTGGGGTATCCCTCGGCGTGGAGGTAGGCGGACTCCTTGAGCTTGAGTGCGCCTTCGCGGGCGACGGGGTAGTGGACGCCGCGGCCGAGGAAGAGGAAGCTGGCGGCGCTGGTGTAGGAGGCGGCGATGGTCTGGATGGCGGCCTCCCAGCGGGGGAGCTGCGTGCGGATGCTGTCGGGGATGCGGCGTGCGGCGGCGAGGTGGGTGCGGATCTCGGCTGGGGTGAGGGTGTCGCGGGCGCGGGCGGCGAGCAGGGCGAGCAGGAAGACGTTGAGGAGCTGGGCGGTGAAGCTTTTGGTGGCGGGGACGGCGCGCTCGATACCGGCTTCGGTGGGGAAGGAGGCGGCTGCTTCGCGGGCCATGGTGGAGCCGGCGACGTTGGTGATGGCGAGGGTGGGGTGTCCTGCGGCGGCGGCCTTGCGGAGGGCGGCGAGGGTGTCTGCGGTCTCGCCTGACTGGGAGAGGACGAGGACGAGGGCGTGTTTGAGGGTGTGCTCGGCGCGGCAGCAGTATTCACTGGCGTACTCGACATCGACGGGGAGGCCGCTGAAGTCTTCGAGGAGCAGCTCGGCGACCATGCCGGCGTGCCGGCTGGAGCCGCTGGCGGCGATGACGATCTCCGCGGGCTTCGCCTCGAGCAGGCGCTGGACGGGGAGGGAGGCGTCGAGGCGGAAGCCTTCGGCGTCGAGATAGCGGTCGAGCGCGGCCTGGAGGGCTTCCGGCTGCTGATAGATCTCGCGGTACATCCGGGGCTGGGAGGGCAGGGTCACGGTGTCTTCCAAGGTACGGGATTTGATGTTTTCGGCAAAGCGGTGTCGCGGGGGGTGCGGGGGGTTCAGGCGAGGGGAGGGCGGAGGGTGTGGAAGCCGGAGGCCTGGTGGTAGGCGTGGGCGAAGGCGCAGGTCTCGGCGTCCTTGAAGAGGGCTCCGAGGAAGGTGAGGCTGAGGGGTGTGTTGGGGCCTCCGCTGAGGTTGCTGACGCCTGGGGCAGGGGGGCCGAATCCTGCGGCTGGGGGGGCGTCGTGTCCGCGGATGCCGTTGGGGAGGATGACGGCGGGGTGGCCGGTCTGGTTGGTGAGGACGACCTGGTTGCTGGGGCCGGAGGTGGGGGTGACGATGATGTCGACCCGATCGAAGAGCCTGGCGAAGGCGCGGATGGCGAGTTCGCGTGCGCGCATGGCCTGGATGTATTCGACCGCGGGGAGGAAGCGGGCGGCGTGCCAGGTGTTGGGCCAGGTGCTTCCGCTGGCCTGGGAGAGGAGTTTGTCGCGGCCGGAGAGGGTGAGGGCGTCGAATGCGGCGGCGGATTCGGCGGCGATGATGGCGCGGAAGGAGTCGACGGGGAGCTCGGGGAAGGCGAGGGGGATGAGCTGGACGCCCATCTTGCGGAGGGTATCGAGGGCGGCGAGGTCGTAGGTTCGGTCGTACTCGCGGCTGGCGAGCTGGGCGGGTTCGGCGGCTTTGCGGCGGTCGTAGGCGGCCTTCTCTTCGGGCGTGGCGTTGGGGGGGAGGGACGGGGTGGGCTGGAGCCAGGGCTCTTCGAAGTCTTTCTTGAGGTAGCCGATGCGGAGCTTCTTCCAGTCGGAGGCTGCGTTCCACTGAAAGAAGGCGTCCTTGCAGGCCTGGTCCTGGCCGTCGGGTCCCCAGATGGCCTGGAGGACGAGGGCGCAGTCTTCGACGGAGCGGCAGAGGGGGCCGAGCTTGTCGAGGGTCCAGGAGAGGGTCATGGCTCCGGTGCGGGGGACGAGGCCGAAGGTGGGGCGGAGGCCGACGACGCCGCAGCGGGTAGCTGGGCTGGAGATGGAGCCTGTGGTCTCGGAGCCGATGGCGAAGGCGACGCAGCCGGCTGCGGTGGCGGAGGCTGGGCCTGCGGAGGAGCCGCTGGAGCCCTGTTCGGTGTTCCAGGGGTTGCGGGTCTGGCCGCCGAACCAGCGGTCTCCCTGGGCGACGGAGCCGAGGGAGAGCTTGGCGATGAGGACGGCGCCGGCGGCGTCGAGGCGCTGGACGACGGTGGCGTCCTCGTCGATGAGCTGGTGCTCGAAGCCGCCGGCGCCCCAGGTGGTGGGGTAGCCTTTGACTGCGAGGAGGTCCTTGGCTCCCCAGGGGAGGCCGTGGAGGATGCCGCGATAGGCGCCGGCGGCGATCTCCCGGTCGGCTTCGCGGGCGTGGGCGAGGGCGCGGTCTTCGGTAAGGGTGACGACGCAGTGGAGGGTGGGGTCGTACTTCTTGAGGCGGGCGAGGTACATCTCGGTGAGGTTGAGGGAGGAGACTTTCTTGCGGCGGACGAGCTCGCCGAGCTCGCGGACGGTGGAGAAGGCGAGGGCGTTGAGGTCTTTGGGGATTTGGCGGTCGGCGATGGCGGGTGCGGGGGTGATGCGGAGGGGCTTGCGGAGGTCGGCGCCGGGTGGCGGAGGGGCCGGCTTTTGGCCGGGAGGCATGGGGTCGAAGACGAAGGCGGGCGGCAGGGAGTTGGGCATGTCGAGCGCGCGGAGGTCGTCGAAGCCCCTGCGGTTGCCGTTGAGGACGGGGAGGAGGGCGGCGATCTGGTCGGGCTCGACGGGGACGCCGGCGATGAGGGCGGCCCGGGTGACCATGTCGGCGGTGATCTGCGGGGCTCCTTTGGCCTGAGCGTCTGCGGCGAGCGAGTAGAGGACGCCGGGGAGCAGGGTGGAGGCGAAGCCCAGGCTTCCGCAGGCGTTCAAGAAGCTGCGACGGTCGTGAGGCACAGAACCCTCCTGGTATGTGACGAGGGTACAACACGGGCGTGGGGTGGATGAGGGGGCAGGCGCGGGCGCGCGGAGGTTAGCGGGGGAAGGGGACGAAGCGATCGGCGCAGGAGGGGAGGGAGGCTTTGCCGGGGGTGCCGGTGGTGGTGGTGTCCTCGCCGCCGGCGAGGTGGAGGTTGACGGGTCCGGGGCCGAGGTGGAGGTCGGCGTGGTGGAGGGAGTACTTGTATGGGGCGGCGTCGGTGAGGAGGACGCCGTCGAGGGCGATGCCGACGCGGTGGTCGCGGGAGAAGCCGTTGAAGGAGAGCCTGCCGCCGCCGGAGATCCGGACGTTGTGGAGGGTGATGTCGGTGAACTCGGGGTAGAGGGTGCCTTCGGTGCTGCCGTTGGCGGTGTAGGCGGTGTCGAAGAAGAGGGGGTTGGGGGAGTTGCGGATGCAGACGTCGTCGTAGCGGATGTCGTGGACGAGGCCTCCGCGGGCGGCGTTGGACTTGATGCGGATGGCGTTGTCGGGGCCGTCGAGGGTGAGGTCGACGACGCGGACTCGGGAGACGCCGCCGCTGGTTTCGCTGCCGATGGACATGCCGTGTCCGCGATAGAAGTGGTTGTGGCTGACGGTCATATCGGTGAGGCCTCCGGGGCCGCCTTTGATGGCGATGTCGTCGTCGCCGGTGTTGATGAAGCTGTGGGTGACGGTGATGTTCCTGGAGCCGTTGCCGGGGTCGATGCCGTCGGTGTTGCGGGCGAGCTTGCCTGGGGTATCGATCTTGACTCCCCAGACGGTGAAGCCGTTTCCGGCGTTGTAGGAGACGTGGAAGTTGGGGGAGTTTTTGAGGGTGATGCGGTAGAGGGTGAAGTTGTCGGCGTGGTCGGTGACGATGAGGCGGCTGACCTTTTGTCCACCGCCGGGGCGGGCCTGTTCGGCGAGGTCCCATGCGGTGACGTTCTTGCCGAGGAGCTTGACGTTGCCGCGGCCGTCGATGACGCCGTCGCCCATGATGCCTGCTCCGGAGATGTGGGAGGCGGAGAGGAGGGGGCGGCAGCCGCGGCCGGGTGCGTCGCTGACGAGGCCGCAGCTTCCGGGGGAGGTTTCGAGCACCGCGGGGTCGACGGACTCGTAGAGGGTGACGCCCTTGTCGACGACGAGGGTGACGGCCTGGCGGAGTTCGAGGGGGCCGCTGAGGAAGGCGTTTGCGGGTGGGGCGGACTGGAGGACGACGGCCTTGCCGGGGCCGCAGGCGTCGAGTGCCTTCTGGATGCGCGCGGTGTCGAGGCGGGACTCGTCCGCGGGGGAGAGCGCGTTGGCGGTGGCGGTGAGCTGGGCTTTGAGGATGGTGCAGGCGGGGGGGAGGACGGGCTCGGTAACGGTGCGGGTGTCCTGCGCGAGGGCGGAGACGGCTGCAAGGGCGAGGAGGAGGGCGACGGGGGAGGGGAGGCGGTGCATGCGAGCTCCTGGGGTTGGCGGGGGTGACGATCTGGTTCTGAGTGAGGTTTCGCGGGCGGGCGCGTGACGGGGCGGGCGTGTGATGAGGGCTGGATGGATGCGCGGGGGAGAGGGTATGGCGGAGGGAGAGGGATTCGAACCCCCGTTGGCCTTTCGACCAAAGCGGTTTTCAAGACCGCCTGTTTCAACCGCTCACACATCCCTCCGCGGGCGGCCGGCTATGGGCAGGATAGCAGCCTGGGGTGAGGGCGTGGCTAGGTGAGGGTGGCGCCCCTGGTCTCCGGGATCCAGAGCCAGCAGAGGGCGGCGAGGAGAAAGGCGGCTGCGGAGACGGTGAAGGCTGCGCCGAAGCCGTGTGTTTGAGCGAGGCTGCCTGCGGTGAAGGGGGCGAAGGCGGAGGCGAGCCGTCCGATGTTGTAGCTGAATCCCTGGGCGGTGGCGCGCACGCGGGTCTCGTAGAGCTCCGCGGTGACGGTGGCGAATCCTGAGAAGTAGCCGGTCCCGAAGAATGCGAGGAGGGGACCCAGCACAAGGAGCAGCGCGGGGGTCTGGATGTGTCCGTAGAGGGCGGCGAGGAGGGCGGCGGCGACGAGATAGACGAGGTAGCAGCGCCTGCGGCCGAAGGTTTCGCAGAGGAAGCCGAAGGAGACGTAGCCACACCACATGCCTGCCTGCATGACGATGACGAAGCCTGCCATGGCGTGGATGGAGAGGCCGGGGCCTCCGCGGGCGACGGGGAGGGAGAGGTATGCGGGCACCCAGAGGTTGAAGCCCCACCAGGCGAAGAGGGTGCAGGCGTTCATGGCGGTGAGGGCGAGGGTGGTGCGGCGGAGTTCCGGGCGGAAGATGCGCCGGAGTGCGCCGGTTGCGGGGGGTTTGGCGGCGCGGAGCCAGAGCTCGGGCTCCGGGACATGGCGGCGGATGAACAGGGTCACGAAGGCGGGGAGGATGCCGACGAAGAAGACGGCTCGCCAGCCCTTCCAGGGCAGCAGGATGCCGGTGGCGAGGGCGGCGAGGGCGTAGCCGACGGCCCAGGAGCTCTGCATGATGCCGAGGGCCTTGCTGCGGTGGCGGTCGGGCCAGGTCTCGGCGACGAGTGCGGCTCCGCTGGCCCACTCGCCCCCCATGCCGAAGCCGAGGATGGCGCGGAAGACGGCGAGCTGGAGGGTGGTGTGGGCGAGCCCGCAGGCGGCGGTCGCGAGGGCGTAGATGAGGACGCTGGCGACGAGGGCGCGGGTGCGTCCGAAGCGGTCCGCGAAGAAGCCGAAGGCCACGCCGCCGGCTGCCCCCGCGACGAGGGTGACGGAGCCGAGGATGCCGGCGGTCTGGCGGGTGATGCCGAGGTCGAGCATGAGCGCGGTGAGGACGAGCGCGTACAGCATGACGTCGAAGGAGTCGAGCATCCAGCCGAAGGAGGCGGCGAGCAGGGTGCGGTGCGCGGC
>JALYIA010000012.1 GCA_030776065.1 Acidobacteriota bacterium | reverse complement strand
CTGGCCGCCCGAGCCCTGGCCGGGTGCGGGGCGTGCGCCGCGGTACGCGGGCTTCCACCCTCCCTCCTGTCCGCCGTCGCGCCGCGGTGGGCGGCCTTCGCGTGGCGCATCGGAGCGCGGGCGAGCTGTCGGACGGTCGAAGCGCTGCGGGCGTGCGTCACCGGGGGAGTCGCCGGCCGCGCGCCGGGGCTTGGCCTCGTACTTCCCTTCGCGCTTGGCTTCGGGTTTCACCTCCGTCCAGGGGCGATCGAAGCGCGCGCCATCCCCCCCTGCGGGGCGCTTTCCGGAAAAGGGTCTTCCCGTCGAGCTCGAGTCCGCGCCTCTCTTCTGGAAGGGCCGTCTCTCCCGATCCGCGGCCGCGCGTGGCGGGCGCTCGCCGGCGGACTCCCGCCGTGCGGCGAACTTGCCCGCGGGGCGCGCGGAGGTCCTCCCCGCGGACTTCAACGGTGTGCCCTTCGCAAGATACCCCGTGCCGATCTTGCGCGGTTGGGCGACGAACTTCTTGATCCGCGGCGCGGCCCCGTCCCCGTCGGAGCCGGCAGCGGACGCGGCCTGATCTCCCTCTAGCGCCTGATCTCCCTCTGCCGCCTGGTCTGCCTCCGCGGCCTGGTCTGCCTCCGCGGCAAAGTCCAGCACTTCGGGTGCGGCGTCGGGACCCAGCACCGCCGTGCTCTCGCCCGCCAGGTGCAGCATCGTACGGCCCTCGACGGCGATCGTCTCCAGCTGCCGTGCCGCGGTCAGCGCGTGGAGCACATCGCGGACGCGGGAGCGGGGCGCCAGAGGCGAGAGGAAGACCTCGATCTCCTCTTCCGTGGCGAAGGCCACCTGCCCCAGGTAGAGCGAGATCAACGCGGAGAGCGCGCTCGGCTGACCTGCGTTCGCGCCTGCCTTCACCTGCTTGGTGAAGCGTGTGCCGATCAGCTCCCATACGGCGGCTCGCCCGTCCTGCTGGGGCACGGGGAGCACGCGAAGGTGCGTCCAGAGCTCACCCAGCGCGCGCAGCACCGCGGCCTCCGTCACCTCGTTGCCCAGCTCGCGGGCCAGATCGTAGGCGGTCTGCGAGCCCAGCCGCACCAGCGCCTCGTACGCATTGGCCGCCAGCTGCGACACCTTGAGCGCGCCGGAGGTTACGGGCGGCTGCTTCCACCCCTTGTCGCCCCGCAGCGTGAAGATGTAGGAGAAGACGCCCGCGGAGGCGACAAAGTCCGGTGTCTCGCCGACTGTGCCCGACGGGGCTCCCAGCAGGTTCAGCGGAAGCGCGATCCCTTCGGCGACGAGGCGGCCCAGCAGGCTGCGCGCTTCGGCGGTCTGCTCGAGCGTGGGCGCCGGAGCAGGCGCACCCAGCACGGCTTCCACCAGGCTCGGCGCGGGCGAAGCGATCTGAGGGCGCGGCGCAAACAGCACCAGACCGCTAGCGTTCAGCCAGCTGCGCAGGTTTTCGAGCGTAAGCAGGGCTTCGCCGGTCTGGTGCCAGCGCTTCAGCCGGGACTCCTGCAGGCGTGCCAGGGTAGGGAGTGGGTTGTTGTCGTGCTGGTTCCAGGTGCTCAACGGAAAACCTTCCTGCTGGGGCGGCCGGCAGGCGGCTCGACAGCATGTCCTTCAATGTGGCCTTGGTCGATGGAGCGTCCTTCGTGCTGCGCGGCGAGCGAAGAAGACACGGCCCGGGGAGGTGATTCCGTTCAGGCTCTTTCTTCTCTAGATGCGCTGGAAGGCGCGCTGTATGTCCTTATGAGAATACCGCAGTGCGACGGGCCGGCCATGCGGGCAGCTCGTCGGGTGCTCCGTCCTGCCGAGTTCGACCAGCAGCCACTCGATCTTTCGCGCGTCGAGCGGCATGTTGATCTTGATCGCGGCATGGCACGCGATGGAAGCGGCGATACGCCGGCGGCGGGTCTCCGCGTTCTCCGCCTGCTGCTCCTTCTCCGGGACGGCCAGAACCTCCTCCAGCATACGCTCCAGCTCGCGGCCTTCGAGGCCGATGGGAGCCGCCTTCACCGCCAGAGTCCGCGGGCCGAACGGTTCGGCCTCGAAGCCATTCATCTCCAGCTCGCGCGCGATGGAGGCGAAGCGGATCATCTGCTCCGGCATCAGGTCGACCAGCAGAGGCATCAGCAGGCGCTGCCGCTGCACCTGCTCCACCTCGCGCTCGCGCAGGATCTTCTCAAACAGAACCCGCTCATGCGCGACGTGCTGGTCGATGATCCACAGCCCGTCCTCGTTGGCGGCGAGGATGAAGGAGTCGCGCAGCTGGCCGAGCGGCTTCAGCGTCGCGAGCGCGTTCAAGGTCGCTTCGGGAGCGTCCGCCGCGGGCACGTCGCCCGACTCCGGCGACCCGTCCGGCGACCCCTCCGGATAGCCGACCGGAATGCCGTGTTCGGAGAAGGCCAGCCGCCCCGGGGACGGCGGGACGACAGGCGGCGCCAGCAGAAACGCGTCCGGGTCCGCGGCGCCTGCGGCGGTCAGCGAAGCGACGTCGCGGGGCGCGAACACCGTCTCGTCCGGCGGGCCCGGCATGGGGCTCACCTCGAGCAGCAGGGAGGAGCTGGCGTGCGCCTGGCCCCCGCCGCTCAGCGCGGAGGCGAAGCTCGCCGCAGGGCGCGCGGTCATCAACGTGGTGCGTACCGAGTCCCGGATAAAGTCGTGGAGGAACGCAGGCTGGCGGAACCGCACCTCCGTCTTGGCAGGATGGACGTTCACGTCCACCTCCTGCGGCGGCATCTCCAGAAAGAGGAGCACGACGGGAAAGGAGCTGGGCGGAACGATGTTGCGGTACGCCTCAGTCAGCGCGTGGAGCACAAGCCGGTCGCGCACCAGCCGCTGGTTGACGAAGACGTAGATCGAGTTCCGGTTCAGCTTCTGCAACTCCGGCTTGGACACGAAGCCGGACAGGCGCAGGAAGCCCGGCTCCGGCGGCGTGTAGTCTGCCTCGCGCTTCCACGGCGGCGGCTCGGGCAGCCCGGCGCGCGCGAAGTCGAGCTCGGCGGCGACCGGCAGCATCATCGCGGCGGCGTCGCGGCCGAAGATCTGGAACAGGCGGTCGGCGGTCGACGCCACCGCCGGCGCGACCAGCAGCGCCTGGGTGGAGGAGTGCAGCTCGAAGTGCCGGCCGGGATTGGCCAGCGCGTAGTGCGTGACCAGGGCGGCGATGTGGGCCAGCTCCGTCTGCTCCGACTTGAGGAACTTGCGGCGCGCCGGCGTGTTGTAGAACAGGTCCCGCACCGCGATGGTGGTGCCCGGAGGCAGGCCGGAGTACACGACGCGCACGATGCTTCCGCCGGCGATCTCGACCAGCGTGCCCGAGTCCTCGTCCGCGGCCCGCGTCTCGAGCGTGAGGCGGCTTACGCTGGCGATCGACGGCAGCGCCTCGCCGCGGAACCCCAGCGTCGCAATCGACAGCAGGTCGTCGGAGCTGCGCAGCTTGGAGGTGGCGTGGCGCTCGAAGGCGAGCAGCGCGTCGTCCCGCACCATGCCGCACCCGTTGTCGATGATGCGGATCAACCTGCGGCCGCCGCCCTCCACCTCGATGCGGACCCACGTGGCCCCGGCGTCGAGCGAGTTCTCGAGCAGCTCCTTCACCACCGAAGCTGGACGCTCGACCACCTCGCCGGCAGCGATCTGGTTCGCTACCTGGTCTGAAAGAACATGGATCCGCCCCATCGAGCGATTGTAGAAGCGTTCGCGCCCCCTGTAGAAGCGTTCGTGCGCCGCCCTCTGGAAATCCGGTACGGACACGCGACAGCGAGCGGGGCGGCGAGCCCGGTCCGCCGCTCGTTGCGGCTAGGCCTTCTTCTTTTTCTTCTTGCCGCCCGGCTTGCTGCGCACCTTCTCGTCCGCCGGCTCGCAGTCGCCCACCATGTGGAGGCGCATGAAGTTCGTGGCGCCCGACCGCGTGCGGGTCCCGGCGACGATGCCGACCACCTCGCGGCTCTTCACCAGTCCACGGCTCTCCAGGATCTCTTCGGCCATGTTGACCAGCTTGTCGGTGTCGCGGAAGCGGGCGCAGCGGATGGGAAAGGTTCCCCACAGAAGCATGGACCGCCGGATCACCTCCTCGAACGGGCTGAGCGCGAAGATCGGCGGCTCGGGCCTGTACTTCGAGAGCAGACGCGCGGTCGACCCGCTCTCCGTGAAGATCGCGATGGCGGCGAGTTCCAGGTCCTGCGCGGAGTGGGCCATGCACTCGCAGATGGTCTCGGCCACGCTCAGGCGGACGCTGCGTCCGTGGCGGCGGCGCAGCGGCGGATCGAGCCGGATCTGCTCTTCGGTCTCGACGACGATCTTGGCCATCATGGCGACCGTCTCGACCGGGTACTTGCCGGCGGCGGTCTCGGCCGAGAGCATCACGGCGTCGGTGCCGTCGTAGATCGCGTTGGCGACGTCGGAGGCTTCGGCGCGTGTGGGCCGCGGGTTCTCGATCATGGACTCGAGCATCTGCGTCGCCGTGATGACCGGTTTGCGATACTCGGTGGCGCGGCGGATGATGTGCTTCTGGATGGCCGGAACCTTCTCCGGCGGAACCTCGACGCCCAGATCTCCGCGGGCCACCATGATGGCGTCCGCCACCTCGAGGATGGAGTCGAGGTGCTCGATGGCCTGCGGCTTCTCCAGCTTGGCGATGATCCAGGCCTCGGAGTTGAGCGCGTGCAGCCGGCCCTTGACGTGGCGAACGTCGTCGGCGGTGCGCACAAAGGAGACGGCGACGGTGTCCACGCCCTGGCCGATGGCGAAGCGGAGATCCTCCTCATCCTTCTCGGTCAGCGAGGGAACCTTGACCGGGATTCCCGGGAGGTTGATGCCCTTGTTCTCACCGAGCATGCCGCCGTTGACGATCTCGCAGACCACGTTCTGACCGTCCACGCGGTCCACGTAGAGCTCGATCAGTCCGTCGGAGAGCAGGATGCGCGAGCCTCGTTCGAGGTTCTCCGCGAGCGTCTTGAAGGTGGTGCCGACGAGGGACGCGGTGCCTTCGATCTCGGTCGGGGTGATGGTCAGGCGCTTGCCGGCGGTCAGCAGCACGGGCTTGTGCCCCTTCAGCTTGCCCGTGCGGATCTTGGGTCCCTGGAGGTCGGCGAGGATGCAGATCGGCTTGCCAGTCTCGGCCGAGACGGTGCGGACCATGCGGATCAACTCGGCCTTCTGGGCGTGCGTGCCGTGCGAAAAGTTCAGGCGGGCAACGTCGAGACCTGCCTGCACCAGTTCACGGAAGACCTTGGGTGTACTGCTGGCGGGCCCCAGCGTGGCGACGATCTTGGCGCGGCGGATCTGGCCGTCCACGGCAAAGGACCGTGCTGCAAAGTAGGAAGTGGTGTTCTCGGTCGTGGAAGAGGTCATAGTGTGTGGTTCAAAGGTCCTTGTCGGTGCCGCGTACTCCCCCTTCGGCGAGCGGGGACGGACGCGTTTCTACTGAGCGCATGCGCGAGATGCGGCTGGAGGTACAACCCAAACGCTCGCCGCCCCAGTCATTCTACCCGCGTTTGGGTGAGGCTGCCGCGGGCGCGGCGTGTGGTTGCGCGGGCGTGGCATCGGGCTCTGCGCCGGGCGGTACATCGGGCTGCGCGCCCGGCTGCGGGGCTTTGCCGAAGTGCGCCTCGAACTGCGTGTTGAACTCCGCGCCGCAGAGCACGCTGAGCGAGATGATGTACAGCCAGAACAGCAGAGCGATGCCTACGCCGAGCGAGCCGTACACCTGCGAGTAGTTCGCGAACCGTGTGACGTACCAGCCGAAGGCCAGTGTGGTGAGCAGCCACATGGCGGTCGCGACGGCCGCGCCGGGAAGCACCGGGACCCAGTTGCCGGGCATCAAGATGCTATGCTGCTCGCCGTTCTGCTCCACGTAGACGGCCTGCCTGCGCCCCACGCCCAGCCGGCGCTCCGGCGTGCCGAGATGATAGACCAGCGCGGTGAGCCCGACGCTTGCGCCCAGCGCGACGCTCCAGCGGACCAGCAGCGCCAGGCCATACACCCAGGGGCGAATGTCCGAGCCGAGGTGCGAGGCGATCCACATGGTCGCTGCATGTCCGAAGACCACCAGCAGGCTGGCGACGGTGAGCGGAAGCAGGGAGAGCGGGACGAGCTCGAAGGCGCGTCGTCTGCGCTGCCAGAAGGTCCAGCAGTCCGGCGGAAGGTTGCGGGCGCGGCGCAGGCCCTCCATCAAGGTGACGGCCACGTTCGATGCGCCCAGGAAGGAGACCACACCGGCGCTGACGAGCGCGCGCAGCGAGTGGATGTTGCCTGGGGTGTTCTGGAAGTACGCATACAGCAGAGGACTGACACCGGGGGGCAAGACCCGGTCGAAGAACAGGGCGAGCTGGAAGCGCAGCGGCGCGCTGTCCGGCAGAAGATCGATCACGGCGGCCGCGACGATCAGGGCGGGGAAGAGCGCCACGATGGCCGAGTACGCGGTGGACTGCGCGAGGTTCAGGCAGTCGTGGTCGAGCACGTTCTCGACCGTCAGGCGGAGCAGCCTGGAGACGGCTGCGTAGTTGTCCCGGAGGCCGCGGAGGCGGTCGGGCGCAGCCGCGGGCGCAGTTGCAGCCGCGGCTGCCGCGTTCTGCTCGGAGACGCGCGGTGTGCTCAACTCTTCCACTTTTCGAGGAACTCGGTGACCGTGGCGGGGTCCATCTGGCGCATCTTCTCGAACTCGCCGGAGCGCTGGGCGTAGACCACGCCGGCCGCCGGATCGAGCACGGCGAGGGCGGGCACGCCCTTGCTGATGGGGATCCCGTAGCCGGTCGGGATGTCGAGGTTGGCGTCGATGTGGCCGATCCAGACGTGTACGAGCAGGTAGTTCGCGGCCAGAAGCTGCGCGTTGGGCGGCTGGTGGAGGTAGAGGTCGAGCACCTGGCAGTCGCCGCACCAGTCGCCTCCGAAGTCGACCAGCACGCGCTTGTGCTCGCGCCGGGCCTGCGCGAGGGCGCGGGCGATGTCGGCCTTGGGGTCGGCGGTCTCGGAGTAGAGGTGGCGCGAGAGCGGTGCGCCGGCTTCTGCAGACGAGGCGGCGGTTGGGGCGGCGGAGTCCGATGGGGCAGCGTTCTGGCTGGCCTCGCGGCCGCTCAGGTACCAGGCGGCGACGGCGAGCAGAAGCAGACCGGCGGCGGCGGACAGCAGGAGGCGAGTCCGTCTGGGGAGCGCGGCGGGCGGCCTAGTTCCCGGCTTCGCCCGCGGCCCGGTTTGCGGCTTCGTTCGTGGCCCCGTTCGTGGCCCCGTTCCCGGCTTCGCTCGCGGCATGGAAAGACCACCCCCGTCTGGTCGAGGTTAATGATGCATCAGTGTGGAGGCAGCCGCAACGCGCGGGCGAAGGATGATGTGCCGGCGCTGGTGCGGCTACGCGGACAGGCTGGTGCGGCTACTCGGACGGGCTGGTCTACCCGGAGGGCAGGTGCGGCTACGCGGAGGGACGGTGCGGCTACTCGGACGGGTAGTAGCCCTCGGGCGTCTGGATGGCGTAGTCCTTCGCGTTGGGCAGGGAGAGTGTGAGGTCGATGGTGTGGAAGCCCTCGGCCAAGGCGGGCTTGTCGGGGGCGAAGGTGAGCCTGTACTGCGCGCGAAGCTCCTCGGCGATCTGGGTGTAGATGCCTGTGAGGGCGCCCTTGCGGTTGAGGTCGAAGATGCGCCCGCCTGTCTCCTTGGCCATGTGTTCGAGCACCTTTCTGCCATTCGGCTGGGGGGGATTGCTGCTTGAGCCGCCGGGGCCGCGTGAATCGCCGGGGTATCCGCCGCCCGGGTATCCACCGCCCGGGTATCCGCCGCCGGGATAGCCTCCGCCGGGATAGCCTCCGCCCGGGTAACCGCCGCCGGGATAGCCGCCGCCGGGATAGCCGCCGTCGTCCTGGCCGATCTGGGCGCGCGGGAAGCTGCCCCTGTCCTGGCGGCCTTTGAAGTAGATGGCGTAGAGGACGACGCCGGCGCGCTGAGCGGCTTCGATGGCGGAGGTGACGGACTCCTTGCTGCCGCGGTCGTCTCCGTCGGAGAGCAGGACGATGGCCTTTCGACCGGGGTGCCTGGCGAGGACCTCGTCCGAGGAGAGGAAGACGGCGTCGTAGAGGGTGTTTCCGCCGCGCTCGCCGCTGGAGCGTCCGTTGCCGGGATCGACTCCGGAGGTGGAGTCGCTCGCTCCGCCCTTGCTGCCGGCGACGGTCTGGAGCTGCTGGATGGCGGCGTCGATGCGCGGTTTGGAGGCGGTGACGTCCTGGAGGAGGTCGGCCTGGCGGGCGAACTGGACGACGAAGGCCTGGTCGCGTCCACCGCGCGAAGAGGCATTGAGGAGATCGTCGAAGAAGGCCCTGGCGGCGGTGCGTTCGTCTTCGAGGGCGTCGCGCTGGCCCATGCTGGCGTCGACCACGAGGCCGACGGTGAGGGGGGTCTCGTTGTCGTGGGCGAGGGAGCGGATGGGGAGGGGTTTGCGGTCGACCTGGAGGACGAGGGACTCGGGCGCGAGGCCGGAGACGAGGGCGCCCTTCTTGTCGCGGACGGTGAGGGGGACGCTGACGA
>JALYIA010000011.1 GCA_030776065.1 Acidobacteriota bacterium | reverse complement strand
GTCGCGGCCGTATGCGGCTCCCGCGGTGCAGCCGCCGCGGCCTGCGCCCGGGCAGCAATCCCAGCCGTACACGGCTCCTGCGGCGCAGACGTCGCGGCCGTACACGCCTCCTGCTGCGCCTCCCGCTCCGCCTGCGGCGGCTCCGCAGCGGGCTTCACCGAAGTAGCGTCGGGGCTCGTCGCTGCCGCGAGGGGGATCCGCGTGAGGCTGTAGGATCGACAGGAGATGCGGCGCAGACCGAAGCTGGGGCAGAACTTTCTTGTGGACGACGCGGCGCGTCATGCGATTGCGGACGCGCTGGGGGATGTGAGCGACCGGACCGTGGTGGAGATCGGGCCGGGACATGGGGCGATTACCTCGATTCTGGCGGGGCGTTGCCGCCGGCTGGTCGCGGTGGAGCTGGACGGGGAGCTCGCCCGGGAGCTGCGGCTGCGGCTCGCGGCAAGCGCTCCGGCCGGGAAGGCTGGCGGCGTCCAGACGGTCGAGATCGTTGAAGCGGACATCCTGGAGACGGATCTTGCGGTGCTGTCCGCGGGTGACGGTGCGCGTTTGGCCGCGGGTGACGGTGCGGTGCTGTCCGCGGGCGCGTCCGGCGCCGGCGAAGCGGCCGATGTGGATGTGATCGGGAACCTGCCGTACTACATCACGTCGGACATCTTGCTGCACCTGTTTCGGGCGGCGCGCGCGGGTGCGGTGCGGCGCGCGGTGCTGATGATGCAGCGGGAGGTCGCGGTGCGGGTTGCGGCTCCGGCGGGCGGAAGCGAGTACGGTCTGCTCTCCGCGACGACGCAGATGCATGCCCGGGTGGAGATGCTGTTTACGCTTCCGCCGTCCGCGTTTCTGCCTCCTCCTGAGGTGCACTCGAGCGTGGTGCGGCTGGAGTTCGCGCCGAGGTTTGCGGAGCTCGGGGTCGCGCCTGACGGGTTCGACCGGTTTCTGAAGGCGAGCTTCGCGCAGAAGCGGAAGACGCTCGGCAACAATCTGCGCGCCGCGGGGTACGGGAGTGCGGCGTTGGCGGCGGCCTGGCCTGCGGGCGTAGGGGCGCAGGCGAGGGCGGAGTCTGTGGGGCTGGAGGCGATGGCCGAGCTGTATCGCGGGCTGGCGCTCCAGTCCGGCTCGTAAAGTACTTCGGATACAGGGGTTACGGCGAGGCTTGACGACGCGGTGCACTGCAACTCCCCACCCCAACCCCACGCCAAGCCCAGGAAGCTGTCACCCCCCCCACCGTCCGAAAACCCCCACAAACCATTCACCACCAACCACTTACCCAACGAAGATAGTTGGCCGTTTAGTTTCACTCGTCCCCGTATACTTAAAGCAGTAGGAAACAATGCAGAACCATACCAGCACGCACGCCCTCTGAGCGACCTCGGGACGTCACCTCTCCAGGTCCAGATCTAAGTCCTTATTCCAGGATACTTTAGAACTTAAGTACAGGGGGGTGGGGGATACTCGCCGCGGCCACACCGGCGCTCGCAACCCGGTGACTTGCCGTCAGCGGGATCGGTCGCCCGCAACCGCACTCCTGGGTTGGGTTTGGCGTTGAGGTTTGGGGCGTTGAGGTGTGGGGTTTTGGGGGGTGGATTTTGGCTAGAAGGTGATCTCGTAGAGGTCGTGGCTCAGGTAGGAGCTGGTGACGGGGCCGAGGAAGCGGAGGGTGGCGCCGTCGGCGTGGAGTTTTTTGAGCAGCCAGTCCTCCGGGTATCCGTAGTCGCCGAAGACGAAGAAGTGGCGGTGCTGGCGGATGAAGTCGGGGTAGGGGGCGACGGTTCCGCTGAGGGGGAGGAGCTGTTTTTCGAGCGCCATGCCTTCGAAGATGTTGGCGTGGGCGATGGCTGTGGAGGCTGCGGGGTCGGTGAGGTAGAAGACGCGGGCGAGGGTTTGGGGGGCCTCGCGGTGGCTCATCTCGACGAAGGCGAGGCCGCTTGCGTCGACCAGGGGGAGGGTGGGGTCGAGCTGCGCGGTGAGGGTGCAGGGCTCGCAGGGCTCGGTGACGGGCTCGGTTCTGGTGAGGACGTGGCGGTGGACGACGGCGCCCAGGGCGAAGCGCAGCTCGCGGGTGAAGAGGAGCGCGAGGAGGATGCAGGCGAGGGCGGCGCGGGGGTCGGCGCGCGTCCAGAAGGCGAGCAGGAGGGCGGCGGCGACGCTGATGGCAAGGCTGGCGGGGATGCCGTAGCGGGGAAAGAAGGCGGCGTGGGCGCGCAGGAGTTGCACGGTGACGATGGTGGGGACGGCGAGCAGGACGAACATGGCGACCCACTCGTAGCGGGAGAGGAACCAGGTGGCGGCTCCGCCGAGCGAGCGCCTGCCGACCAGGAGCAGCATGAGTGCGGCCGCGCCGAGGATGGGGAGCACGTTGGGCTGGGGCCAGTTGAGGTAGAAGGACTGCAGGGTGTTGAGCGAGGGCTGGAAGGCTGGGGGGTAGATGTCGCGGCTGTGGGTGCGGAGCAGCGGGATCCAGGTGAGGATGGAGACCAGCGGGAGGGTCCAGGCGAGGACGAGGGGCCACTCGATGCGGCGGCGGTCGAGGATGCGGAGGGCTTCGGCGGCGGCGAGCGCGGTCCAGATGTAGGCGCTGAAGACGTGGTCGAGGAGCATGCCGAAGGCGGCGAGCAGGAGGAGCGGGAGGGCGAAGCGGCGGTGTTCGCGAGCGCGCTGCCAGGCGAGTAGGCCGAGGGCTCCGAAGCCGAGGAGCAGGCCGTACGGTCGGGCCTCCGTGGCGAAGGGCTCGGCGGCTCCGGTGTAGAGGAGGGTGGCGGCGGCGAGGCCGAAGAGGGTGCCGGCGCGGCGGCGGACGAAGGCGAAGAGGCAGACCATGGCGAGGAGAAAGCCGGCCATCTCCGGGAGGCGTGTCGTGAGAGTGTTGACTCCGAAGAGATGGAAGGAGGCGCGGGTGAGGAGGAAGGAGAGGGGAGGGACGAGGTCGATGAGGCGGTTGGCGCGGAGGAGGTCCGAGACGGTCGGCTGCTGGGCGATGTAGAAGGTGAAGAGCTCGTCGTGCCACAGGGGGCGATAGATGGAGTGGCCGAGGATGGCGGGGATGGCGACGAGCAGAAGGGCGATGAGGGAGAGGGCGGGGTGGGCTTCGGCGAGGGCCGACAGGCGCAGGGCTGCGGCGGCGAGCTGTTCCCGCAGGGCGCGGGCGCGCACGGCCAGCGGGTGCGGGGCGGGTTCGAGCTGCGAGGTGGACGAGCTGTGCGACACGTCGTGGTCGATCATACGTCAGGGGCTTCCGGCGGGCGAGCGCGTGCCGGCGGGGAGGTAGATGACGTCGCAGTACAGGATGGACTCGCCGGTGTGCATGAAGGGATGGCCGCAGAAGCGCGTGAATTCCCGGTAGCCCAGGCTGGCGAGGAAGTGGGTGTCGATGGCGTTCCAGGGGTTGTTCCTGGGGTATTCGGGCACGATCTGGTTGGCGAGGTGCTGATCTCCGATGTAGGAGGAGCCGGCGACGACGATGTCGGGATGGCTGGAGAGTTCGAAGCGGAGGCGTCTGCCGTAGGGGATGCTGGAGCTCCAGATCCAATAGCTGGTGGGCTGGTTGACGAAGGGATGCGGCGGGAGATAGGGGGCGGCGGCGACGGTCTCGTAGCTGTAGGCCAGGACGCGCTTGCCGGCGGCGTTCTGCTTGAGGAAGGCTGCGGTGGCGAATCCGGGATCGTAGACGGAGCGGATGTCGGCGATGACGGCGTGGGCGCTCCACGCGGCCTGTTCGAGGAGGACGCAGAACAGGAGGAGGGCGAGGGCGCGGGAGAGGGGAGCGGCGGGGCGGGGAGGCTGGCGGGGTGTGCTCCAGCCGAGCCAGAGTGCGGCGAGCAGGGCGACGAAGAGCAGACCGGCGTGGTGATCGTTGATCCAGGTGAGGCAGCCCAGGACGGCCATCAGCAGGATGGGGAGGGCGAAGCGGAGGGCGCGGCGTGCGGCGAGCCACGCGACGGCGGCGAGCCAGAGGAGGACGGCGAGGAGGTTGAAGCTCGAGACGGCGAAGAGCAGGGCGTTGAAGGGCAGGATGAGGCGCTGGAGGCGGTGGCCGAGGGTCTGGATGCGATAGCTGGGGTTCTGGGGGTGGAGGGCGCGCATGAGGAGGCGCTGGATGGCGTCGCCGCGGGTGTAGAGGGTAGGGTCGGGCGACGCAGCCGGGGCGGGGATGTAGGCCTCCTGGTTGGACAGGGGGCGCCAGCCGGCGGGCGGGTGGGTGGGGGGGATGAGCTTGTCCTTGAGTGGGTTGGGGCGGGCGAAGAAGCCGGCGCCATCCTGGCGGGAGACGAGATCGGAGGCGGGCAGGGCGGTGTAGACGGCGAACAGGGTAAGGCAGCCGAAGAGGAGGGCGGCGAGTGGCAGCGCGGAGCGGGAGGCGAGGTGTGCGCGTCTTCGCCACAGGGCAGGGAGGTAGACGAGGGTGAGGGTTCCGGCCCAGAGGAAGGCGTAGAGCGAGAGGTTGGCCATGAGGCCGGCGAGCAGGGCGAAGAGCAGGGGCCGGGGGCGCTCCCGGGCGATGAGCGCGCAGAGGGCGAAGGCGAACAGCGGCACAAGGGAGTAGCTGCGCGCGGTGACGGCGTACTGGTACTGCATCCAGAAGGTGAGCGGGACGAGGAGGCGCAGCAGCGTGGGGAAGGGGGAGTACCGGAGCCAAAGGAAGGCTCCGGCGAGGGCGAAGAGGCCGGAGATCCAGTTGATAGAGGCGTAGGGCAGGTGGAGGCGGGTTGCGGCCCAGAGGATGAGATGCCAAAGGCCGGGGGTGCCCTCGTAGTGGAGGCGGCGGTAGAAGATGTCCCAGAGGCTGTTGTCGCGGGCGATGAGCCAGGCCTGGGCCTCGTCCGCCCAGCGCTCGTGAAAGGGGATGGTGAGGGCGAGGATGACGGCGTAGACGGCGAGGGTGATGGCTTCGAGGCGGGCGAAGCCGGGGGTGAGGCGGGGCTGGAGCAGCAGGTCTCGCCAGGCCGGGCGTGCGGTTGCGTGGACGTGAGAGCGGAGGACGTCGGTGGGTGCGGGTGAGTCGGCGATGGCGGTCGTTCTCATCGGGCGGGGTGACTCCTGCGTCGCCGGTTCGGTGCGGAGGGTGCATGGGCGGCGGGGGAGCCGGCGCGGGCTGGCATACAGGCGAACGGCAACGGGCCTCCTTCAGGTCTACGCTGAATTTGAGAATGGATGCGCGGCGAGGCGGACGGGGTTGCAATGGACGTGGCGCCGAGGCAACCGCAGAGGGCCGGGGCAGCATCCGGTGGGGGCGGAGAGAGGGGACGCCGGGATGGGGTCGCGGACATAGCGAAGCCTCTGGGGTTCGATGGGGGAAAGGTTCTGTTGCCTGTGCGTGATAGGGAGAGTGTACAGGCTAGGGGGACGGGGCCGGGGGCGGCGTGGCTTGGGGTGCGGGAACCCTGCGCAGTACTCCCACGGGAGCGAGGAGCGGGTCTGGAGGGGAAGGCTGGGCTGTTAACATAGCCGTGAGCCGGGGCTGCGGACGATGCGCAGGTTCGGGACAAAGGCGGGCTTGGTTTGCTCTATTGGCTGCTGTACCAGAGGCTGTTTCCGTACTTCCGGGTGTTCCGGATCTTCCGCTACGTCACGTTCCGGACGGTGTTTGCGAGTCTGACGGCGATGCTGATCGGGCTGCTGATCGGGCCGTTCGTGATCGAGCGGCTGCGTGAGTTCCAGATCAGCCAGTACATCCGGGAGGAGGGGCCGGAGAGCCACAAGAAGAAGGTGGGGACGCCGACGATGGGGGGCGTGCTGATCCTGATCTCGATTGTGGTGCCGACGCTGCTGTGGTCGGACCTGAGCAATCCTATGGTGTGGATGGTTGTGCTTTCGACGGTGGCGTTTGCGGGGATCGGGTTTGCGGACGATTACACCAAGGTGGCGCGCAGGCATAACCAGGGGCTGACGGGGCGGCAGAAGCTGACGCTGCAGTTTACGATCAGCGGTGCGATCGCGGTGGCGCTCTCCGTGATGCAGACCAAGGGGATGTACTCGACGCGTCTGGTGGTGCCGTTCTTGAAGCATATGCGGCCGAACCTGATCGTGGACAGCCTGCATCATGTGCCGCACCTTGGGTGGCTCGCGTTCTTCCCGTTTGTGCTGTTTGTGATGGTGGTGATCACGGGCGCGAGCAATGCGGTGAATCTTACGGACGGGCTGGACGGGCTGGCGATCGGGTGCACGATCATCGCCGCGGGTGCGCTGACGGTGCTGACGTATGTGTCCGGCCATGCGGTGTTCTCCGATTACCTGGAGCTGCAGCGGATGCCGCTGGTGAGCGAGCTGACGGTGTTCTGCGGGGCGATGGTGGGGGCGTCGATCGGGTTCCTCTGGTACAACGCGCATCCCGCGGAGGTGTTTATGGGCGATGTGGGATCGCTTGCGCTGGGTGGGGCGATCGGGACGCTGGCCGTGATCATCAAGCAGGAGCTGCTGCTGCCGTTTATCGGCGGTGTGTTCATTCTGGAGGCGGGCAGCGTGATTCTGCAGGTGGGCAGTTACAAGTTGCGGGGCGGGAAGCGGATCTTCAAGATGGCTCCGCTGCACCATCACTTTGAGTTGCTGGGGTGGAGTGAGAGCAAGGTGATTGCACGGTTCTGGATTATGGCTCTGGTGTTTGCGTTGTTCGCGCTGACCACTTTGAAGCTGCGGTGAGGGTGCTCAGGAAGCAGCTAGCCCCTTTGTAGGAGTTCGAGGGCGCCGCCGTGCTCGCCCGAAGATTCGATCGAAGCGGGCGAGGGTGAGGGCCCAGGCGGCCTGGAGGACAGGATGGGCTCGTCCATCAGGTTCGGGGCTGCCGGTGGGTGGGGCGGTGGGCTGTTCGCCGGCTGCCGAGGCTACGCCTGGGCTTCGGCGGTCTGGACGGAGGGGAAGATGGGGAGGATGGACTCGACGCGGGTCATCTCGAAGAGGGAGAGGACGCGCTGGTTGACGTTGGCGAGCAGAAGCTTGCGTCCGTCGCCCTGGGCGGAGACGAAGGCGTTCATCAGCACGCCGAGTCCCGCGGAGTCCATATAGGGCACGTGGGTGAGATCGAGGATGAGGCAGGGCGGCTTCAGGGTTCGCATCTCCGCCTGGAGCGCGAAGATATTGCCGATCGTGAGGGGTCCCGTCAAGGTGAGGATGGTGACACCGGGCCGCGAGCCGGCCGCGGCGGCGTACGAAAAACTCTGGTCGAGCATACCGGGAAGTATATAAACCGGGTCGTGCGAGTTGCGTTACAGACGCGTAAAAACCGGGTGCGGGCCGAAATGCATTAGGCTGATACGCATGGAGCGGACCTGGCCGATGGAGCTGAAGAACAAGCGTGTGCTGGTGGTGGGGCTGGGGAAGTCCGGGATGGCGGCGGCGCTGTTTCTGCGCGACCGGGGGGCTCGGGTTACGGTGTCGGACGCGCGGAGTGTGGCGGCGCTCGAGAAGGAGATTCCGGCGCTGCTCGATGCGGGGATCATGGTGGAGGCGGGGGGGCACGGGCTTCTGACGTTTCGGCGGCAGGATCTGATTGTGGTGTCGCCGGGCGTGCCGTACGACACGCCGGAGCTGAGGCAGGTGCGTGCGTTCGGGCTGACGGTGATCGGCGAACTGGAGCTGGCGAGCCGGTATCTGGAGGGGCAGATCTGTGCGATCACGGGGTCGAACGGAAAGACGACGACGACCTCGCTGGTGGGGAAGATCTTTGGGGATGCGGGGCTGCGGACGCTGGTTGGCGGAAATATCGGGACTCCCGTGGTGGAGCTGGTGGCGGAGAGTGCGCCTGCGACGTGGAGTGTGCTCGAGGTCTCGAGCTTTCAGCTGGAGACGGTGGAGTGGTTTCGACCGAAGATTGCGGTGGTGCTGAACATTACGCCGGACCACCTGGACCGGCATGGGACGTTCGAGGCGTATGCGGCGGCGAAGGCTAGGATCACGGGGCGGCAGGCGGAGGGGGACTTCCTGGTGCTGAACGGGGAGGATGCGCCGACGCAGATGGTGGCGTTGAAGGCGGGCGCTCAGAGTGCGGGCAAGCCCGAGGTGTTCTGGTTTTCCTCGCGCAGGCCGATCAAGCAGGGCGCGTTTGTGCACGGCGAGAGCGTGCTCTGGCAGCCCGGGGAGGGAGCGAGGCCGGAGCCGGTGATGCCGGTCGCGGAGATTGCTCTGCGTGGGCGGCACAACGTGGACAATGTGCTGGCGGCGGTGTGTTGCGCCCGGCTGGCGGGGATCGCGGCGGAGACGATCCGGGCGTCGGTCTCGGGGTTCCGCGCGGTGGAGCATCGGCTGGAGTTTGTGGCGTCGCTGCGTGGGGTGGAGTTCTACAACGACTCGAAGGCGACGAATGTGGATGCGACGAAGAAGGCGCTCGAGGCGTTCGCGGGCGGCGTCCACCTGATCCTGGGCGGCAAGGACAAGGACTCGGACTATGGGGAGCTGGCGGCTCTGATCCGGGAGCGGGCGGTGGCTGTTTACACAATAGGTTCGGCGGCGGAGAAGATCGAGCGGCAGCTTGCGGGAGTGGTGAAGATGGTGGGAGCGGGGACGCTCGATGTCGCCGTGGCGAAGGCCGCGGAGGCGGCGAAGCAGGGCGATGTGGTGCTTCTGGCGCCGGCCTGTTCGAGCTTCGACCAGTACGACAACTACGAGCATCGCGGGCGCGCGTTCAAGGAGACGGTGAACGGGCTGGCAACGGCGGTGGCTGCACGGAGCTGAGGCGAGCAGGGCGAACGAGACGCGCGGCAGGGCGACGGGAAGCGGCAGATGGCGAAGCGGGTAGGCGTAGATAAATGGCTCTTCGGCACGGTGCTGCTGCTTGTGCTGCTTGGGCTGGTGATGGTGTTCTCCGCCTCGGCCGTGATGGCGAAGGAGACGATGGGGTCGCCGTATGCGTTTGTGTTGAAGCAGGCGTTGTGGGCGCTGCTTGGGATGGTTGCGCTGACGGTGCTGATGCGGGTGGACTACAGGCGGTACAACAACCACCGGTTTGTGAGCGGCGCGCTTGTGCTCACGACGGTGCTTCTGCTGCTGGTGTTTGTGATGCGCGGCAAGGTGAACGGAGCGCATCGGTGGATTGCGCTGGGCCCGGCGACGCTGCAGCCTTCGGAGCTGGCGAAGCCGGCGATCGTGCTGTTTCTGGCGTACTTTCTGCAGACGCGCATGCAGCTGATCGAGGACTGGCGCACAGTGTTGAAGGCGGCCGCGCCGGCGCTGCTGTTTGCGGCTTTGATCATGAAGGAGCCGGATCTGGGCACGGCGCTGGTGTGCGTGGGCGTGGCGGCGCTGATGTTGTACCTGGCGGGCGCGCAGTTCAAGTACTTTCTGCTGGGAGCGGCGGCGGCGGCTCCGGTGATGTATTACATGCTGTTCCATGTGGCGTTCCGGCGGGCGCGCATGCTGGCGTTTCTGAATCCGCAGCTCGATGCCAAGGGCGCGGGGTTCCACGTGATGCAATCGCTGATCGCGGTGGGGACGGGCGGACTGACGGGGCGCGGTCTGATGGAGGGAGTGCAGAAGCTGTTCTATCTGCCGGAGCCGCATACGGACTTCATCTTCGCGGTGGTGTGCGAGGAGCTGGGCCTGGTGGGCGCGCTGGCTCTGGTGGTGCTGTTCGCTGTGCTGGGATACCGGGGACTGCGGGCGGCGGTGTTGTCGACCGATCCATTCGGGCGGTTTCTGGCGTTCGGGATCACCTCGGGGATTCTGATTCAGGCGTTCTTCAACATCAGCGTGGTGCTGGCGCTGCTGCCCACGAAGGGGATCACGCTGCCGCTGATCTCTTCGGGCGGCACGTCGGTGTTTATCACGCTGGCGAGTCTGGGCGTGCTGTTGAATGTGACGCGTGAGATCGACTGAAGTGCAGGGATCGGGGATGGGGGACCGGGGATCGGCAGACGACCGCCGATTGCGCGTATTGATTGCGGGTGGAGGAACGGGCGGACATGTGATTCCCGCGCTGGCGATTGCGCGGGAGCTGCGGGACACGCATGGGGCCGAGGTGCGGTTTGCGGGGACCGCGCGCGGTCTCGAGACCAGGCTGGTGCCGGAGGCTGGATTCAGCCTGGAGCTGGTGCGGTCGGGACAACTGAAGAACGTGAGCCTCGCGACGCGTGCGCGGACGCTGGTGGACCTTCCGCTGGGCGTTCTGGAGTGCGTGCGGCTGATCCGTGGGTTCCGGCCGGAGGTGGTGGTGGGGGTGGGTGGGTATGCGAGCGGGCCGGGGATGCTGGCTGCGCTGCTGCTGCGCGTGCCTACGCTGGCGTTCGAGCCGAATGCGGTTCCGGGGTTCACGAATCGGCTGGTTGGCCGCTGGGTGAGCGCGGCGGCGGTGAACTTCGAGGAGACGCGGCGGTACTTCCGCAACGGCCGAGTGACCGGTGTGCCGGTGCGGCAGGAGTTCTTCGCGATTGCGGAGAGGGACCGTGCAGCGAGCGATGAGGGCGGAGGTTCGCTGCGAACGTTGCCTCTGACGGAGAGGCCGGCTGCGCGGGTTCGGCTGCTGGTGTCCGGGGGGAGCCAGGGCGCGCGTGTGTTCAACGCGGTGATGCCGAAGATCGCCAAGGCGCTGCTGGACTATGTTCCGGGGCTGGAGATTCTGCACCAGGCCGGTGCGAGGTCTGGTGAGGCCACTGCGGAGGCGTATCGGTCCAGTGGAGCAGACGCGGCTCGCTGGGAGGTGCGGGAGTTTCTCGACGACATGCCGCGGCGCTTTGCGGAGGCCGACCTGATTCTTTGCCGCAGCGGCGCGAGCACGGTGGCGGAGCTGGCGGCGGCCGGGAGAGCGGCGGTTCTTGTTCCGTTTCCCGGGGCGGCGGACGATCACCAGGTGAAGAATGCGGAGATCCTTGCGGGTGCAGGGGCGGCGGAGCTTCGGCGGCAGGAACCCGACGATTCGTTGATGGGGGGCTTTCTTCTGAGCGATCTGTCCGCTTTGCTGCTGAATCCTGATCGCAGGGCGGAGATGGGGCGGCGGGTACGTGGGTTTGCCCATCCGGACGCGGGGAGTGCGATTGCGGCGTTGGTGCTGGGGCTTGCGGACAGGGTGTGAGGCAGGCGGGCGAGGCCTTCGTGCGCTCGGTGCTGGTTCTCGTGTGAAAAGAACGAAACGGGCTGAGGATTGCTCCTCAGCCCGTTGCTGGTTTGTCTGGACGGATTCGTACGGGGCTCGCGCTGTTCGCGGTGTGGCTGCGTTCCGCTCCGCTTAGCGGCGTTCTCCTCCACGAGGACCGCCACCGCCACCGCCGTTGCCGCCGTGGAAGCCGCCTCCGCCCTCGAAGTTAGGATGGCCGCCGCCTGCGGGCGCGGAGCGCATCTGGGACTGGGGGGCGGCTTGGGACTGGGGGGCCGCTCCTCCGCCGCCGCCGTAGGGGCGGGACTGCGACTGTGCCTGGGGTCCTGCGTAGGCTCCGCCGCCGTAGGTGCGGTACTGCGGCTGTGCCTGACCGCCGTAGGCTCCGCCGCCGGCGTACTGACGGACCTGGGGCTGGCCTCCGCCGTTGGCGTAGCCTCCACGGTACTGGCTGTTGCTGTTGGCGCCGTTGTAGACGCGCTGCTGCTGCTGGGCGTTGTAGTCGGGCCGGCCGCCTCCGTTGTAGGCTCCGCCGCGGGGGTCGCCGAAGCCGCCGCGGTTGCCGTTGTAGGCTTCGCCGCCGCGGTTCCAGTTGCCGCGGTTGTCGACCTGCTGGCCCTGGTTATAGGCTTGGCGTCCGCCACGGTAGTTGTCGCGGCCGTTGAAGCCTTCGCCGCCGCGGGCGTAGGCGAGTCCGCCGGGCCGGCCGTCGAAGCCGCCGACGCGACGGTTGTAGAGGAAGTCGTCGTGATCGCGGAAGCCGATGCGGTTGTAGGCGCTGTTATAGAAGAAGCGGTCGCGATCCCAGTAGCCGCCGTAGAAGCCTGTGCCGAAGTATCCGAAGCCGTAGTTGATGCCGCCGTAGTATCCGACGGAGCGGCCCCAGCAACCGGGGTGCCAGAGGTAGCCGTCATCCGCCATGGCCCAGTATCCGGGGGTCCAGAGGGCACCGGCGTAGGGCGGGTAGACCCACGCGCCGTCGACCCAGTAGTAGCCGTCGTCGTTGAAGGCCCAGTATCCGGGCGTCCAGATGTAGCCGTAGCCGGGCGCCATGGGCTGTTCGTAGACCGGGATGGCAGGGGGGGCGATGCCGACGGAGATGAAGACGGCGGCGTGCGCGGGTGCGGCGGCGGCGAATGACATGGCGCCTGCGAGGATGGTAGCGGCCAGCGTGGTCCTGAAAGCCCGGGTAAGTGCCATAAAGAGGTCCCTTGGCGTCCGTTCCTTCGCTTTCCCGATCGTGCTTTCGAGCGCGGGGTGCGAGGAGCGGATCGGCCGGGGCTCGGGAGGGGCGATGTCCGGCTGTTTTTCCGGGTGCTTCTCCCCCGACGAACCCTCTGCTGTATTAGACACACGGTACACCCAAATGTTGCACACGGGGAAGGCTGGGGGCGGTGGAGGGCGAGCGGCCGCGGGG
>JALYIA010000010.1 GCA_030776065.1 Acidobacteriota bacterium | reverse complement strand
GGGTTTAGGGTTTAGGGTTTAGGGTTAGGGTTAGGGTTTAGGGTTTGGAGGTTTGGAGGTTTGGAGGTTTGGAGGTTAGGGGGTTTGGGGTATGAGGTATGGGGTCGGGAATTTGGGGGTGGAGGGGGTTGACACGGGTTGCGGTGGGTGGGGAGCCGGGCTGGCCGAGCCAGGACGGGGCACCAGGCTATGGGGGGGCCGTCCTGCGGGGTCAGTAGCCGGAGGCGGGGGCGGGGGTGGCGGGCTGGCCGGAGGCGAGTTCGGCGAGGATTTTGACGCTTGCGGAGGCGCCGATGCGGGTGGCGCCGGCGCGGAGCATGGTGGTGGCGTCTGCGAGGGTGCGGATGCCTCCGGAGGCTTTGACTCCGGCGCGCACCCCGGCGACGGAGCGCATGAGGGCGATGTCGTCGGCGGTGGCTCCGCCGGAGGAGAAGCCGGTGGAGGTCTTGATGAAGTCGGCTCCGGCGGCGAGGGCGATCTCGGAGGCGCGGAGTTTTTCTTCGAAGGTGAGGAGGCAAGTTTCGAGGATGACCTTGACGATGGCTCCTGCGGCGTGGGCGAGTTCGACGACGCCGCGGATATCCTGGCGTACGGCTTCGTAGTCCGCTCGGGCGTTCGGGCCGCCGCCGGCAGCGGATTTGAGGAGGCCGATGTTGAGGACCATGTCGAGGTCGTGGGCGCCGAGTTTGAGGACGCGGACGGCCTCATCGCGCTTGGAGGCTGAGAGGGTAGCGCCGAGGGGGAAGCCGATGACGACGCCGACGGGGACGCCGGTTCCGGCGAGGGTCTCGGCTGCGGTGGCGACCCAGGCGGGGTTGACCATGGCGCAGGCGAAGCGGTGGTGGGCTGCCTCATGGCAGAGGTGGACGACCTGCGCGCGGGTGGCTTCGGGCTTGAGGAGGGTGTGGTCGAGGACGGCGGCGAGGGCTGCGGGCGAGGCGAGGGCCTGGGCTGTGAAGGATGCAGAGTCGAACGTGACCGGGGAGGGGACTGCGATGGTGTTCATGGTGGTGCGAAGGCTCCTGGCGGGGTTTGGCGCGCCCGCTACTTTTTATCATAGGAAGGTAAGGGCATGTTTGACGGGTGGGCAGGCGACAGAGGGGGCGCCGGGCGGACTGGTTCTTGGACGCGGACGAAGGGTTGCCTGTTTGTCGAGCAAATGTGGTTGACTTTGCGTGCCGCGAACTTCATACTTCGTCTGACCAAAACGGTGCGATGGGGTGTGTGGCATGGGGCTCAGGCGGCTGGCCTGGACGGTTGGGGCGGCTGCGGTCTGCTTCGGTATGGGGATGCTGAGCGGATGCGGGGGGCAGATCCTTGCGCGGACGCGGGGGATCACATCGCACGGTGATCCTGGACAAGAATGCGGTGTGGAATGCGGCGGGCGGGGGATCGGCGTACGTGGATGCGGAGACGGGGGAGAGCGTGCTTGTGTTCCATGCGCTGAAGATGGCGGAGGGCGGGATGCAGTACGGGTGGATGAAGCGGCTGGGGTGGCAGGACGACTGGCCGGTGGTGCAGCAGGGAACCTGCGGGGCCTGGAGGACGTCCAAGGTGTGTGGACAAACCTTGGACGATGAGTGAGTTGAGGCTGGGGGTACTGGATCAGTCTCCGGTGACGGCTGGAGGGACGCCGGGGGAGGCGATTCAGCGGTCGATCGAGCTGGCGCGGCGGGTGGACGCGTTGGGGTACACGCGGTTCTGGATGTCCGAGCACCATGCGATGGATCTGCTGGCGTGTACGGCTCCGGAGATCCTGCTGGCCCGGATCGGGGCGGAGACGAAGCGGATCCGGATCGGGGCGGGCGGGATCATGCTGCCGCACTACTCGGCGTTCAAGGTGGCGGAGGTGTTCCGGACGCTGTGGGCGATGTATCCGGGGCGGGTGGACCTGGGGATCGGGCGTGCTCCCGGGGGCGGGCCGGTGGAGGCGCTGGCGCTGAAGCGGGACCGCGGCGCGAAGATGCAGGACGATTTCCTGGACCAGGTGGCGGAGCTGCTGGCGTACCTGGATCAACGGGGCGGGAACGGGAATGGGGAGCACGGGTTTCCGAAGGGGCACCCGTTTGCGGGGCTTCGGGTGGCGCCGGAGATGCCGGGGTCTCCGGATGTGTGGATGCTGGGTTCGAGCGCGTGGAGCTCTGCGGCGGCGGCGGAGTTCGGGCTGCCGTATGCGTTTGCTCATTTCTTTGCGGGGATGGGGACGAGGGCTGCGGTGCGGGGGTACCAGGAGGCGTTTGTGCCGTCGTCGTACCGTGGGGCAGCGGAGGCGACGGCGGCGGTGGGGGCGATCTGCGCGGAGACGGATGAGGAGGCGGAGTTTCTGGCGTCGAGCGTGCGGCTGCTGCAGCGGAGGATCCGGCTCAACGACCGCAGGCCGGTGGCTCCGCCGGAGGAGGCGAGCCGGGAGCTCGCGGCGCTGGGGGGCGCGATGCCGGAGGAGGGCGAGTGGCCGCGGTACTTTGTGGGGAGTGCGGGGACGGTTCGTGCGGGGATGGAGCGGATGGCGCGGGAGCTCGGGATCGGGGAGTTGGTGGTGAACACGATCGTGTGGGACGGGGCGAAGCGTGTGCGGAGCTACGAGCTGCTGGCGCAGGAGTTCTGGCTTGGCGGCTGAGTGGAGAGCAGAGGGAGGCTGACGGTGAAGGTGGTGCCGTGGTCTTCGGCGGCGGTGGAGGTGTGGAACCGGATGGAGCCGCTGTGTTTTTCGACGATGCCTCGGCTGACCCAGAGGCCGAGTCCGGTGCCGACGTCCTCCTTGGTGGTGAAGAAGGGCTCGAAGAGGCGGTCGACGCCGGCGGGGAGGATGCCTGTTCCGGTGTCCTGGACGGCGATCTCGACGGTGTGGTCTGAGGCGGCGGTGACGGCGAGGTGGATGGAGCCGCCGGGGTGGGAGGCGTCGATGGCGTTGGAGATGAGGTTGGCGACGACCTGCTTGAGCTCACCGGGGATGAGGCTGGCATAGAGTCCGGGCTGGATGGCGGTGGTGGAGGTGAGGCCGCGGGCCTGGATGCGGGAGCGGTAGACGTCGAGGATCTCGGAGACGATGCGGCCGACGTCGGCGTCCTGGGGGTGGACCGACTCGCGGTAGAAGCCGAGGGTCTGGCGGACGATCTGCGCGGTGCGGTTGAGTTCGCCTTCGGCGGTGTCGAGGAGGGAGTCTGTCTCCGGGGGCAGGCCGGGGGAGAGTCTGGCGAGATAGATGAGGTTGACGATGGAGGCGAGGGGGTTGTTGATCTCGTGGGCGACGGTGGCGGCGAGGCGTCCTGCCGCGGCGAGTTTTTCGGTGCGGCGGAGGGCTTCCTCTGCCTGGCGGCGTTCGGTGACGTCCATGGAGATGCCCATGATGGAGCAGGCCTGGCCGGTGGCGTCGCGCTCGATGCGGGCGCGGTGGTGGAGCCAGATGATGCGTCCGTCGTTGAGCAGGCCGCGGTGCTCGAAGACGGTGAGGTGTTTGGTGGAGGCGAGGGCGTCGGCGAGCTCGCGGAGGACCTGCTCGCGGTCATCGGGGTGGACGAGCTGGCGGCCGAGTTCGGCGGAGGGCGGGGTATCGAGCGGGAGGTTGTGGAGGAGCTTCCACTCGTCGGACCAGGTGAGTTCGTTGCGTGCGAGGTCCCAGCCCCAGGTACCCATGCGGGCGGCGGAGTGGGCGAGGCGGAGACGGGTCTCACCGTTGAGGACCTCGCGGTGGAGCTGGGCGCTTTCGATGGCGGCGGCGGCGCGGTGGGCGAGGTCTTCGGCGAGCTGGAGGTCGGGCTGGCGGAAGGTACGTGCGCCGGTGGCGAGCAGGCGGATGGCGCCGAGGGGCTTGTCGTCGTGTCCTCTGAGGGCAACCAGGATGCTACCGGAGAGGCCTAGTTCGCGGAGGAGGTGAAGATGTTCCTGATCGCGCGCGGCTGCGACGATCTGGGCGTCTGTGATCTCCGGGAAGAACTCGGACTGCCCGGTGCGGAGGACCAGGCCGAGGCCGCGGTCGGGCAGGACGATCTCGGGGTACCTGCGGGAGAACTCCTCGGCCAGAGCGCGCTGTGCGGGGTCGCAATGGGCTACGACGAGGCGGCTGGGGACTCCTCTCTCGACGATGTGGACGGTACACCAGTCGGCGATCTGGGGGACGGCGAGGTGGGCGACACGTTCGAGGGTGGTCTCGTAGTCGAGCGAGGAGGCGAGGACGGCGGAGGCGTCGGCGAGGAAGGAGAGGCGGGTACGCTCCCTCTGGTTCTGCTCGTTGAGTTCTGCGAGGTTGAGGGCGACGGAGCAGAGGTTGGCGAGGGCGGAGGCGTAGGCGAGGTCGAGCTCGGTGAAGTCTCGCCGGGTGCGCCAGTAGAAGGTGATGGTGCCGGCGCGGGGGCTGAGGCTTTGCTGGAAGGTGAGGGGGACGACGAGCAGGCTCTGGACGCCGTGGGTGCGATAGAGCTCGGCGAACTCGCTGACGAGGGGGTGGGCGCGGACGTCGGGGATGCAGACGATGGCGGGGACGGAGGCGGTTTGGGTGCGTAGTTCGGTGCGGTAGTCCTGGGAGAGTCCACGGGATGCGACGACGTGCCAGAGGGCTCCGTCGGCGGTGCGCCAGACGGCGTAGGCGTCGGCGGCGATGACGCTGCGGGCGAGCTCGACGATGCCGGAGAGGACGTCCTCGGAGCGTGCGCTTGCGAGCAGCATGGCGGAGGCGTCGAGCAGGGCGCGGAGGGCGTCGGCGCCGGGCGGTGCGGTGGCCGCATGGATGGGGGTGGGGTGGTTCATGTGCATGTCTGGCCGGAGCCTGGGGGACGCATTGGGGTATGGTACAGGGTGCGTTGGGTGGGGGGTGGGGACGCTGCTCAGTGGCCGGTGTCGTTGGGGAAGAGGCGGATGTCCGGGACGTTGCGGTAGACCTCGGCGTAGTCCATGCCGTATCCGATGACGAACTGGTTCGGGATCTTGAAGCCGACGTAATCGGCTTCGATGGGGACGAGTCGGCGCTCTGGCTTGTCGAGGCAGGTGGCGATCTTGAGGCTTGCGGGTTTGTGCTGGAGCATGAGTCCGCGGAGGTAGGAGAGGGTGAGGCCGGTGTCGAGGATGTCTTCGACGAGGATGACGTGGCGGCCTTCGATGGGGTTGTCGATGTCCTTGATGAGCTTGACGGCGCCGGAGGAGACGCGGGCTCGGCCGTAGGAGGAGACGGCGACGAAGTCGAAGGTGTTGTCGATGGAGATGGCGCGGGCGAGGTCGGAGAGGAAGATGGCCGCGCCTTTGAGGACGCCGATGAGGACGATGGGTTGTCCTGGGGGGAGGACGGCGTACTCGGCGGAGATCTGCTGGCCGATCTCGGTGACGCGTTGGGCGATCTGTTCGGCGGAGAAGAGGATGTCCATACCGTGTGCGGGCGGGAAGACGATGGAGCCGGGCTTCGTGCTGGTTGCCATGGGCATAAGCGTAGCGTACCGGCGCGGGGATGGCGAGCGTTCATGCGCGGAGTGCGGAACAAAGGCGGGCGCGGGAGGGTTTTGCGCCGGCGGTGAGGCGATGGGGTGGAGGCGAAGTCGATATACTTGGGGGGGAAATGAGAGGCTATGTATCCCTACCTGAATCTTGGGTTCATCCATCCTGGAACGTTTGGGCTGTTGTTGTGGCTGGCTGCGGTGGCGGCGACGGTTGTGCTGCATTGGAACTTCGAGCGAAACGGCGTGGAGGCGGATGCGCTGAACGTGGTGGCGGTGGTGGTGATCGCCGGCGTGATCGGGGCGAAGGCGTGGCATGAGCTTGAGGATCCGCGCGAGATGCGGTATGCGCTGCATGCCATCGGACTGCCGGGGTGGCATCATCCGTGGGAGTTGGCGGTGCGCTTCCTGGTGTGGTTCCAGGCGGGGTTTGCGTGGTTCGGCGGGATGCTGGCGGGGATCGTGTTTCTGATGCTGCAGGGCCGTGCGGCACGGTTCCGGGGGGCTCTTGCGGGCACGCTGGGGGAGCGTGTGGGGCCGATCCGGATGCTGGACCTGGCGGCGCCGGCGGCTGCGCTGGGGTACGGGATCGGGGGGATCGGGTGTCTGCTCTCGGGCGACGGGGACTACGGGGTGAACACGACGCTGCCGTGGGGTGTGCGCATGGCGAAGGACGCGCTGGTGCCGCCGCATCCGGCGGATGCGCTGGTGCAGCCGACTCCTGTGTACGAGCTGCTGTTTTCGCTGGTGGTGTGCTGGGTGCTGTGGGAGCTGGGCAAGCGCTCGAAGCCGGTGGGCTGGGTGACGGGCGTGTACCTGGTGCTGAGCGGGATGGGGCGGTTCCTGGTGGAGTTTGTGCGGATCAATCCGAAGCTTTACTTCGACCACACGCTGAGCAATGCGCAGGTGGCCGCGGCGGGGAGCGTGATGGTGGGGCTGGCGGTGGTGGCGGCGGCGCGGAGCCGGGGTGTGCAGTGGTCGCCCGAGCCGGCTGCGGATCTGCAGACTTGAAGCAGACTTGAAGCCGGATCCCTGACGAGGGGCGAGAGACGCTGTGAGCCGGCAGCTCTCCTGCGGGTCAGGGAGTGGCTGTGGCGTGTGATGCGGCGGGGTGGATGTAGTCGATGCGGTAGAGGGTTTGGAGGCGGTAGGCGTGCTGGGTGTAGGCATAGCTTGAGAACCAGGTGGGGTAGTCGATGCCTTCGGTGTGGATCTCCTGCATGCGGACGTTGGGGTTGTAGAGGAAGTGCAGCTGGACGCCGAAGCGTTCGGGGTCTCCTGTGCCGTCGTAGGCGCCTTCGGGGCCGTTGTGGGCGATGACGATGTAGTGGACGTCGCGCTGCTCGAGGTATTCGGGCACACGGCCGGAGAGGAGGTAGGGCAGGTAGTTGCGGTCGACGAGGCCGCCGAGGTCGATGAGATCGATATGGCTGAAGTAGCCGATGGCTCCGATGTCGAACACGCCTACCTTTGTGCCGGGGGGGTAGTGTGCGTCGAGGTACGCGGCCATGGCCATGTGGCAGTTGCGGATGTCGTAGATGCTGTCGCGGAGGGCGGCCTGCCAGGGTGGGAGGGTGCGCGCGGTGAGCAGGCCTGTGACGGCGAGGGTGAGGGCCTGCAGCACGAGGGCGGGGGGGCGGCGGCGTGCCGGCAGCGCCCTGGCGATGAGCTCGGCGAGGTGAAGGAGTGCGATGCCGATGAGGGAGGGGAAGAGGACGAGGACGAAGGGCTGGTAGCGTCCTCCGTGGCCGGTTGCGGGCAGGGTGAAGCAGTAGCTGGCGTAGTGGAGGATGGCCCAGAGGACGAGGATGGCGGTGCGGTTGGGGAAGCGGCGGAGCAGCACGAAGGATCCATACGCGGCGAGCGCGACGCCGATGAGGGCCCAGGCGTGCGTGGTGTGGAAGAAGTTGTGCTGCACGACCTTGGCGTAGGTCTCCATGGTGAGGCCGCGGACGGTGGAGCGGCCGATGTGGAGGGTATCGGTGTCGCTGAAGAGGAAGCGCCGGCCGCGGACGGTCATGGGGAGGAGCGTGCCGGAGGTCTTGAGATTGATGAGGAAGGACGGGATGAGGAAGAGGACGGCGACGACGGCGGCGCGGAGGACGTCGTAGAGGGTTCGGCCGCACCAGCGGTAGAGGACGAAGAGGAGGAGGCTGAGGGCGAGGCCTTCGGGGCGCGTCATGCCGAGGGCTCCGAGGGTGAGGCCGGCGAGGATGGTGGAGCGCAGGGCGCGGGCGTCGGGCCGGGGCTCGCCGGGTTGGGGCTTGGGGCGGTACCAGAGCAGGATGGCGGCGAGCGACAGGGTGACGAAGAGCACGTGCTCCATGCCGATGAAGGCGAGCCAGAGGTAGTTGCCGGAGAGGGCGGGAAGCAGGGCGAGGGCGAGCGACTCGCCGAGGGGAAGGCGGTCGAGCACGGCCATCCGCCAGAGCAGGAGGCCGGATGCGGCGATCAGAATGGAGTTGAGAAGAAGCGGGAAGAGGATGGGGGAGCGGGTGGGGAAGAGCAGGTAGTGGAGCGAGAGGATCAGGGTCCAGAGGGTGCTTGAGGAGCCGGACGAGGTGACGCCGGGGGTGAAGCCGAAGCTGTGATGCTGGACCAGATTGCGCGCGATCTCCTGGTGGATCCAGGAGTCGTCGAGGGGAAAGCCGAGTTCGGGGCGGAGAGCGAGCCCGAGGTAGAGGAGGCCGACGAGGTACAGGGCGAGGATGGGGGCATACCAGCGTAGATTGAGCAGAGAACGCGGGCGTTCCTCCATGGAGTCGGGGGGCTTTCCTTTCCGCGGCTTGGGCAGCGCAATGGACTGAGTTTAGCATTCGGCGCTGAGGCGGTTGGGCGGCGGGACGTGCCTCGGAGGCGAGGCGCCGGGCGCGTCCCATCGCAGGGGGCGTTTGCCGCGTCTAATCGGGAGGCATGAGTGAGATTCCTTGGCGCGGTGAGGCCGGAGACGGGGCCGGCAGGCAACGATTGTCCGGTCTGAGATCGTTCGTTGCGAGTTCGAGATTGTCCGCTGCGAGATTGTTTGCTGCGAGGTTGTTCGGTGCGAGGCGGGGCTGGGCGAGACGCCTGGCCGGGCTGGCGTGGGCGGCCGTGTGCGTGCTCTGCGGGCTGGAGGCGCGGGTGGCGGCGGCGCAGACCGCACGATTCGACCTGCCGGGGCCGAGGGTAGAGATCCGGGTGACGCGCTCGGGGGTTACGCTGCCGATCGCGGCGGTGCCGAACCTGCAGGGAGGGGACCAGCTGTGGTTGCGTCCAGACCTGCCGGAGACCCAGTCCGTGCGGTACCTGATGGTGGTGGTGTTTCTGCGCGGGACGACCAACCCTCCGCCGGACACGTGGTTTGTGCGGATCGAGACGTGGAACAAAACGGTGCGGATGGAGGGGCAGGCGGTCACGGTGCCCAAGGATGCGCAGCAGGCCGTACTGCTGCTTGCGCCGGTTACGGGCGGGGACTTCTCCACGCTGCGATCGGCGGTGCAGGGCCGCCCGGGGATCTTCGTGCGGGCGGCGCAGGATCTCGATCTTGCGGGGTTCGAGCAGGCGCGCATCGAGACGTACATCGACTCCATGCGGCGGGTTCCGGCGGCGGAGCTCTCGGATCCGAAGGCGCTGCTCGAGCACTCGAACATGATCGCGGGGACGCTGGCTCTGAAGCCGAACGGGGAGTGCGTGAAGCTGCCGCCGGAGCAGCAGTACACGTGTCTGACGCAGACGGGGAGCCAGACGCTGCTCGATGACGGGCACGGGGTATCGATCATCTCGGCGATCAGCTCGGGGGCGGGCTCGGACTTTATCAACGCGGCTTCGGCGACGTCGCTCGCGGGAAGCGGGGTGTACTCGGCGTATGTCGGCGCGATCGTTGACCTGGTGCGGATCATGGGGTCGCTGCATACGGCGCACTACCAGTACATCCCTGCGATTGCGTTTCCGGATGGGGCAGCGCTGAACCTGCGTCTGAATGTGGCGCCGTCCTTTCACGATCCGAAGTCGGTGATTGTGATCGGGCTGCCGTCGGTTCTGGCGACGTCTGCGCCGCCGCTGCGTCCGCGGGATCCGAAGCTGGTGTCGTGCCTGGCGCGGCCCGGCCTGGCTCTGCCGATGGAGGGCGCGCCGCTGGTGTTCTCGACCGGGTTTGCGCACGAGATGATCCTGCACCTGAACTACCCCGATGCTGCGGGGGCGAAGGATGCGAGGCCTCAGGACATTCCGCTGACAGCCGACGCGTACAAGGGTGGACTTGTGCTGGGGCCGGCTGCGGAACGACGACCTCTGCCGCTCGCCAAGGTGACTCTGCCGACGCTGCCGGGCGGTGCGGCCGCGCGGGCGCAGAGTGGAGCGGAGGGTGGCGGCGGGGCGCCGCCGGGAGGCTCGCATGAAGCGCAGGGCGGGCCGCGTGAGCCGCCTGCGGGGCCGCATGAGCTGACCGGGACGATCGAGGGGCTGTGGGGGTTCGACCGATTCACGGGGCCGACGATCCCGATCCAGAGCGCGCCGGGCCGCGACTGGAGGGTGGTTGGGGGCGATCCGCTGATCGCCGGGGCGGATGCGCATGTGCTGCTGCGCTCGACCGGGACGGCGTGCGTGGAGCGGATCGAGCTCGAAGGCGGGGGAGGCGGCGCGGGGCAGGCTGTGGCGGCTGAGTGGAGGCCCGGGAGCGAGGCGAACACGGTGGATGCGGCGTTGAAGCTCTCCGAGTTTACGGGCCGCGATCCCGGAGCACTGAAGCTTGCGATCCGGCAGTTCGGGGCGGCGGAGGATGCGACGATCGGGCTGACCTCGTACACCGAGCCGGCGAAGCTGAGCGGGTTGCACTATCACGCGGGAGATCGCGCAGCGGTGCTGGCGGGGACGAACCTGGAGCAGGTGAAGCAGGTGAGGCTGGGGGGCGGGACGTTTGTGCCCGCGGGGAGTGCGGGTGCGCCACCGGGGACGTTGGTGCTGGCGCCGGAGGAGGCTGCTCCTGCCGCCGCGGCGGGAGAGACGCTGGAGGCGCGGGTGACGCTGAAGGATGGGCGGACACTGTCGCTGGGGGCGACGGTGGAGGCGGCGCGGCCGAAGGTGACGCTGATCCACAAGGCGGCGAGCGGTGCGTGGTCCGGCGGCGCGTCCGGCCTGGGGGCTGGGGGATCGAGGCCAGAGGGGAGCGGGCTGACCGTGAAGCCGGGCAGTCCGGATGACCTTTCGCTGGGCGATACGCTGAGCTTTTCGCTGCGTTCGGAGGGCGTGTTTCCGCGGGATGGGCGGCTGGAGGTGGCGAGTGCGGATGGCGGCTTCCGTGCGACGTTGACCGTGGCGTCGGGTACGCTGGCGATCGAGGATCCGCACATCGTGGTGGCGAGGCTGGAGCCGCTGAAGCAGTTTGGCGCGTCGGCGTTCGGGCCGGTGCGGGTGCGCGCGGTGGCTCCGGACGGCTCGGCGGGGGACTGGATCCCGCTGGCGACGCTGGTGCGGCTGCCGAGGATTACGGGGATTGCGTGTGCGGCAGCGGGGTCCTCGGGGGCGGCCAAGGGCGCGGGGAGTCCGGCGCCGGGGGAGTCGCCTTCCGCGGCGGGGACGTGCCGCGTGACGGGCTCGGAGCTGTACCTGATCGACTCCCTGGGGCCGGAGGCGACGTTGGCTGAGGCGGTGCGTGTGCCTGAAGGGTTTGTCGGCGACACGCTTGCTGTACCGGCGCCGACGAGCGGCGTCTACTTCCTCCGGCTGCGGGACGATCCGTCGGTCGCGGCATCTGTCGTGCTGCCGGGCGCTCCGTAGGGTGGGGTGGAGACTCGGTTAGACGGCGGTCTCTTCGAGCTTGTGCTGCACCTTGCTGTGATGGCGGCTGTAGAAGAAGTAGACGAGGAGTCCGAGGAGCAGCCAGACGATGAGGCGAATCCAGTTTGCGGCGCCGAGCTCCACCATCATGTATCCGTTGAAGAGGATGCCGAGGACGGGGATGACGGGGATGGGCCAGGCCATGGGGGTGCGGAAGGGGCGGTGGCGGCTGGGGTCCTTGTAGCGGAGCACCATGACGGCGATGCAGACGATGACGAAGGCGAAGAGGGTGCCGATGTTGACCATCTTGCCGATGTCGTCGATGGGGGT
>JALYIA010000009.1 GCA_030776065.1 Acidobacteriota bacterium | reverse complement strand
CTCGATCTGCACCGCCGCATCCGCCGGCAGCTGGCCGCGCTCCATCGTGAACGCCAACCGGATCGAACTTCCCTCCGCACAGCGCAGGCGTTGCGGCAGCCGGCGCATCGCGTTCATTACCGGCATCACGTCCAAGTCTGGTAAGCCCTGTGCGTCGAACTCGCAGACAAAGGTCTGGGTGATCGCACGCGCGCCGGCGTTTTGCCCCGGCTGATGCACCCCACCCGGAGCCCACAACCCATACGACATGCCGCCCGAGTACGCATTGCTCGGCAAGTAGGCATCGAAGAGGTGCCCTTCACGGACTCGTCCGTCAGGGCAGTGGCCCGAGTAGTCGTGGATCCACTCCCCCACATTCCAGAATGGGACGTAGACCGAAATGTGGCGTGGGGTCAGCGTGTTGAAGTTCGCCGCCACCAGGCATCCGCCGGACCAGCCAACCGAGCCGCCATTGCCATCGCGGGTGTATGCATACACATCCTGGTCCACCCAGCGCTCCGCGAACCCGCCGAACGCAAACGTGTTGTGGAACCAGCACGTCGTCGTCAGACCTGCGTTGCTCAGGCCATATGCCTGCGGCCACACCGCGGACGCCGCGAAGAAGTCCTTGGCGGACACATCCGCCCGCAGCGCCGGTACCCCCAGCGTGAGCGCATATGCGATGCCGCCGTTGAAGATCACCTGCTGGCCCGGGCTCGTGTCCGTATCCCGGTTCTGCACAAAGACCACCGCCAGCCCTGGCCGCCGCCGCCAGTATCCGCGCCCCGCCAGCTTCCGGGCGTCAAAGCTGTTACAGGCATCCTGAATCGCGAAGTGCCACGGAAAGTCGTACACCGCGCAGCGGCCGGAGATCGGCTGCGACAACGCCCACCCGTCGAGCTCATCCTCATTGCCCGAGAAGTACTCGCCCACCGCTTCGTTCTGGATCGCATCCAGAAACGCGCTGACCGCGCCCTGGTAGATTCCCTTCATATCGTCGAGACGGGGCTTCGCCAGACCCGTCCTCCGCAGGAACCAGCGAATGTAGTCGACCGCGTCCTCCAGGCTCGCGCCCTCGGGTACGCAGTTGCGGTACACATACTCGCGGCCGAACGCGTTGTCATCGCGAGGCGAGGGGCACGGGTCCTGCGGACTGAACGGCGGAATGGGATCGTGCCAGCCGATCTCCCTATTCGCCCGGTCGAGTATGGGGTTGCACTGGCCGCGAAACCAGCCCGCTGCGGTACCGCCGCGTCCGTTCAGGGTCTTGCCGTCGGCCCCCACAAACCGGAACACGCCCGGTCCGCCGTTCTCCCCGATGGCCTGGTGCAGCACCAGGTCCGGCCAAGCCTCCATTCCATGCGCGTACAGCGCTGCGATGGCGGCCAGCAACTCTTCTCCGGTGCCGAAGTACGTCCCCACGCTGCCCTGCTGGAGCTTGGTGCCCAGGTCGCGCTTGTCGAAGACACCGTCACCGTCACCAGTAGGGTGGTTGCCGCTCTGCGTCTTGCCGGCCGGCGGCAGCTGCACCGCGCCGAACCAGGCCGAAAGATCCCGCGCGTTCTCCCGAAGGAAGTTCCAAAGCCCGGCCGGAGCCGCTACCCGTTGCCCATTCGCGTCAAAGTACCGCTCCGAACTATCGAGACAAATCATCGTTGTTGCTCCTGTGCCATCAGCAGCCGCTTACGTAGCGGGCTATCGAACCACTTCTCAACGCTGGTGGCGTTGCCCCAGCTCGCGGACGGCACACCAGTGAACAAAAATTTCATAACGTTCGAGAGGCACGCGGTTAGAAAGCTGCCGGGCAGGACGCCGTGGTCGAGATACCGCACCAGCCCCTGCTGCAGATGGTCGGGGATCTCGGCCCACATCTCATCCGTTGTGTCGATCGCGAGAAGAGGTTTGGCACATGCCATCACGAACCCCCTCGCGCGTGTGTTGCAGCTTCCTTGCGCTTGAACTTGTCAACGGCGAGTTCACCCATCAGGCGGTCCCGTATGTCCAGGAGCCAACCACCAATTCCGAAAAACACCGTGCACCACGCGATATGGCCTTCATGGAAGGCCAGCGTGCCTATACCGTAGACGGTAACCGTAGCGATCGTTAGAGCCGTCACCATGCCGCACCGCCTGGCGCCAGTTCGCCATCCACCCGGTCCAGCACGCGCTGCGGGAAGCGGTACCCGACCCTGCGGAGCTCGTCCAGCCGAACCCGGAATTCGGGCAGCGTGGCGTCGTGGAACGATTCGCCGGCGAACGGCAGGTCGAGCAGCTCATACTGCGCGCCCAACATGAAGTCGATCTGCGCGCGGACCTGCTCCATGAATGCGCAGGGATCGTCCATCAGCAGGGCTGTCACCTGGGGCACGTCGCCGATCGGCCGCCGCGCGATCACATGCGTGGCGTATCCCCCGTCGCGGTCCTCGTAGCAGTAGAGCTGGCAGCTGAAGTTGTCATCGCTCCAGCGGCAGTACAGAACCTTCTCGCTCACCGAAAGCGAAGGAAACACGTCGTCCGCCGCCCCGGCCTGCAGACCGACCGTCTCCGGTTCCCGGGGCGCAGCCCACGCCGCCGCAGCCAGCGCACACGCCGCGCATACCGGATCGCCATCCACCAGCGTCAAGGCCAGCGTCGTCCGTTCCTCCAGCGCGCACGGGATGCAGTACATGTTTCGCTTCATCGGCCCACTCCCTGTGGCAGGTGCCTGCCCTGCTCCATCTGCTCCACAATCCACTCCGAGGCCGCCTGGAGCGCAATGCCGATCTCCTGCACCTCCTGCAGCCCCACGGCGTTATTTCGAACCTGGACCTTGGGTGTACCGTCCTCAAACCACACGTCGCACAGAAACCAGCCGTCCGGGCGCGCGAACTCCGCCGTGGGGGTCCCGCGCCATCCCTGGAAGCGAACCTTGCGCACGATCTGTGCCTGGGTGATCATCGCGGTTAGGCTCACGCTGCCCTCCCGCTCTGAGATGAATCCGCAAGTAGCTTGAAGCTAACCGCCCAGACCCAAGGGTTCGCGTCCCAGCTACCGGAGCCGTTGATGGACTCCCAGGCCGCGGCGAACCGCCCACAGTCAATGTGTGTTGGATACGGCATGCGCGAGACGTCTATGGGCATATGATCGATCCGCGTACCCTCAGCGACCGCATCCGCTTCGCTGATCTCCTGAAGCCGCTGCACCCGAATTTCGGTGATCTCCAGCGTGATGCGGGAGGCCCAGCGGGGCATATGGGTGGCCGGCTTCCAGTGGCCCTTCCAGCTTTCCGTGGCGCGCCCGTCAGTGACATCAGCCCTGTAGTGGATGCAGTCCTTGTGTGCGCATTCATCCGCACCCGCCATGCAGTCAAAGCCAAACGTCTCGCGCACCCACAGCAGGTCTCCCGACTTACCGTAGGGGCACTTGGCGTTGGCGCGTTCCTGCCACCGCGCCTCTCCGTCGCGCGAGTAGAGGCCCCACATCACGTTGAACATGTGCTCGGCTTCCAACCTGCTGAATGCGAGGTTTACGCCGGCGTGGTTGTTCCACTTCACAACCCGCCGCGCTTGGCTCTTCCGGCCATCGAGGACAGCCCGCACCATCGGGCCATTGAATAGAATCGGTCGCTCGGTCACGCGGCCGCTCCCCGATGGAAGGCATCCAGCAGCGCGCACTCCATGCACCAGGGCTGCTGTTCATCCAGCCCGGTCATTATGTTGCGGACCTTTGCTCGCCCGCGCGTCGGCTTCGTGCAGCCGTGGCACCCGACCGCACACCGGCCCGGCCTCTCCTCCCATTCGAGCTTCACCATGCTTAGTTCCAAAGTCACTTCCGTCGTGGTCCCCATCACGCCACCCCTCGCGCCGCATAAGCAGCCGCCGCAGGAACACCCGCGACGGGCTTCTTCTTCGGCCCGCGCTTTCGGCTTGCCAGGATGCTGACGCGCTCCACCAGCTCCGCTGGAGACGGCTGTTCGAGATAGACCTCGGCATCCGTCAGGTCTCCGCAGGGACCAGGTGAGGCCCGGGTGGAAAGGGCGCTAATCTCTGGATCGATCAACCGCGCCCGCCGGATCAACTCGTTCGTTTGGGCACCGATTGCGGCATGCGCCGCCATCTCCACAATGAGCACATACACCTGGCCCGGCTCATAGAGTTCCAGTGTGTCCACGGCGCACTGGAACGAGCTCGCGCGAAGCACCGAAAACCCGCGCGTCTCCAGCAGAAACACACGCACGGAAAGTCGCAGCGGATTCGTATCCACGCAGAGCACCATCTTCTTCGGCCTCATCGGGGGACCTCGGCCGGTACCGCGGGCAGAACCGGCGCTTGGATGGCGCGCAGGTCACTGGCCTCGCTCTCGTCCCGGATGCTGATCCAGTCCGGGTGTTCGGGATCGCGCTCGATCAGCTCGCGCGAGTCGAGGTAGCGGATCGCCTCCTCGACATGCTCCGCGAGCTCGCCGGTCTCGTCATCCCGGGCGGACGCCAAATCCATCCAGTCGAAGTCCGGCTCGCCGTCGCGCTCCACGCAAAGCGTCTCGCCGTCCAGCAGGCCGCTCGCAAAGTCGAATGCCATCGAGCGCTCGATCCCGCGGGTGGTTACATCCTCACGCCGGCGGTCGCACAACTCCCGCAGGGCATCGGCCGCGGCGGCGCAAAAGCCGCGGTAGATCCTGGCCTCGCTGGCTGCGGCGAGTCCCTGGAAGCGCTCCTGCAACTCGCGGAGCTGCTCGTCGGTGGCACAGGTACGGTGGGGAAAGGCTGGCCTGCTGATCGGGGTTATCGTCGCCATCGGTGGTCTCGGTCGGAGCGGTTGGGGCCTGCATTGCGGGTGGTGGGGGCGGGTGGACAAACCTGGGAAAACCACCCGCCGCCATCGCCCCCGGGGGCATGCGGCGGCTAGCGCGCGAAACTTCCAGCCGGCGGCCAGCCCGAGTATCGCGATCGCGCCGCATTCCCAGGAGAACGTCGCCAATGCGATTCCCCCGATCACCAGCAGACCGAACGCGCTGAGTTGAACCGGAGAGAAGCGCAAGCCATTGTCGCGAAAGAGCAGCCCATCGCCCGGTGCAGGCTGCGCCACTGCGTCCACGTCGATGCGTCCCGGTATGCGGTCGAACAGGTCGTGCGCGGCCGGGGCGCGATCGGCGCTGCCCGCCAGAACCATCGCCTCGCGCCGGTCATACTCCGACGCGAGGGTCAGGCAGTAGGGACACCAGAACTGCGCGGACTCCGGAATACCCACGCAGTTCGGCGTTCCGCAGATGCGCGGCTCAGCTAAGGATGAAGCGAGGGATCGGGTGGCGGATGGGGTGAACTGCACGATTGACTCCGGGATGCAAACTGGATGTTTGTGCAAGACGAGTTTTATGCATAAAACACATTTCGTCAAGCTTGTTTTTTGCACAAGCCTATCCAAAGCCAAATTTGAAGAGGGTAGTGCGCAGTAGTCATGGGTAGGATCGCCGACATGCGCTCAGCCCAGATCGGTATTCTGCTCGCGGCCTGTTTCTGGCCATAGCCACCGCTGTCTAATACTGCGCCAGACGCTGATTGAGCCCCCCCCCACTGATCCAACAGATGAACGAGCGGGAGAAACGCTTGCGGGGAAAGAACTCGACGGGATTCTGCGCAGCGGCAGATTCAAGCATCCCAAGACCTGCGGATCGGTCGCGGTCGACTACTGGACCGGATATCTTCAGTAGCACTAAAACTGTTGGCGGGTGCGAAATCTGCGGTGTTCCACCATTGTGCCAACCAACTGAATATGCTGGTGATCTGAACGCAGGGGGGCGTAGTTCTCATTTAGCGGGATGAGCTCGAAGACCGACTTGCCCTCGGAGTTCAGGCCAGCAACGCGATATTTCTTGAACGTGGCTTCGCCTCCTTCCTCGGTCGCGACGACGAAGTCTCCGGGGCGCGGATGAATAGTTGGGTCGATCAGCACGATATCCCCTGCCCGGAATGTGGGCTCCATCGAGTCACCACGAATGCGCAGAGCAAACGTACTTGGGGAATGCTCGATCGCTGCGGTAACAAACTCACTCATTTCCATGTCGGAAGTTTGCAACATCACACCGGTCCATCTCCCCGCCTGTACATAATCGAGAACCGGAACCCTGCGCCAATCTGCCGGTGCCGGTTCCACGTTGGATTTCACACTGCTGTATAGGGTCGGTATGTCGACGGCGAAGGCTCCTGCAATCTTCAGGAGGCTTTCCGCCGTGTAGCTTGTCTTACCGCGTTCCATGCGCGAAACGAAACTTTGGTCCAGTCCAGCAATTGCTGCAAGCTTCTGAATCGTCCAGCCCATGCGAGTACGCCGCTCGCGAATCCGTGCTCCGATGTCATTCATGCACTCTATTGTCCTTGCGTTATGCATCATACGCATTGCATAATCAACCCGGAGTGAATCTTGCGTAATCGGCAATGGAGTATCGATGGACACACCGCTAAAGTTACTTCGCCTCAAGCACGGGCTCGCGCAGCGTGAAGTCGCGTCCGCGATCGGCATATCGCAGGGTGCGTACTGCCGCGTCGAGAACGGTGAGGTGGTCACATCGCTGGAATTTGCCAAGCGCCTAGTAAAGCACTTCGGGGGCGCAATCTCAGTTCTGGAAATCCTCGATCCCAAGTTGTACGTGAACGCGCATTCATCCCTCGAGAAGGCGAGCTAGCGATGCTCTTCAAAAGATGGAAGACAACTCCCGGGATGAATGGAACTTGGCATCTCCCGCCAGCAGGTGCCCGGCTTCACAGGCGAATTGCGAGCCGACTGCAAGTACGGCTGCGGCTAGTGCGGCTTCGGTTTGCCATTCTTTTCTGGCTGCGACAACTTCGATCGGTGCCGCGCAGCCTTTCCGGCCGCATTGCATTGTTACGAGAAAAAAGAAAGGGTCTCTCCGCCATCTGTCACGGCCCGGCGTATGATCCCCGATTTTCAGATTGGCGTCTGTCGCTCGAAAGCCTTGCGAGCAGTGCATGCACAGAATTTGCCGACTCCAGGTATCCATGGGCTTCCGACGCCGACCTGCTGCTTCTTCTGGAAGGTGTGCGTCTGGGCACAGCATTTGCCCATTGCATTTCGGGCACACAAGGAGATCGGTGGCGGGAGGCATGCGCAAATCTTAGCAACCGTGAAGTGATCCTCAACGAGATGAGTGAGGCTATGCACCATTTACCGTGCAACACAAATTTAGGTACGATGACCAACCCCCGGGGAGTTAGCTAGCCATGGCCACGCCGATCACGTCCTCCATGCTCAGTACCAAAGAAGCCGCCGCAATCCTTGGGATGGAGGAGACGACACTGCGCGGTTGGCGGTGTGATGGCGTCGGGCCGCCGTTCTACCAGATCACCCCTCGAGCCGTGCGCTACGATAGGGCAGACCTGCAAAGGTACAAGGCCGAGCGTCGTTGCGTTCCTTCCGTGCGCCACACAAAGGACGCCCATGCCGCTTTTCAGAAAACCGCGTAGCCCCTTCTGGTGGTACACGATCACGTTCAATGGCAAACGCTATCGTGCCAGCACCGGAGAAACCACAAAAGCGAAGGCAGGAACTGTAATGGCCAACGCACTAGCCGCACTCGCACGAGGCGAGCAGAGCATCACTCAGGTCCCGCGCGGAGCCACGCTTCGCACGCTGTCTGAGCGCTTCCTCGAATGGGTACGCCGCTCCAATCAGTTGAAGGATTCAACCCGCAAGTACTACCAATACGGCTGGCGGCTGCTCAGCTACACCGAACTGGCCGATCTCCGGGTCGATGCCATTCGCCGCGACGATGTGGAATGCACCGTGTTCCGGCGTCCAGTGATGGATCGTCGAACCGGCAAGGAGACTGGAACAATCGTGGACTGCACACCCGCTTATACCAACCAGGCACTCCGCACGCTCAAGGTCATACTTGGGAAGGCGGAGGAGTGGGGTGTGGTGGCGCGCAGGCCGAAGTTTGGCACGCTGGCGGCACCGCGGCGGGAATCGCTCATCGACGGCGAGACAGAGGCCACCCTGCAGATGGCCTATAGCTCGCCGACAAAGAATGCGCGAATCCACCGTTCCCGCCAGCAGGCCTGGCTGTTCCTGGTAATTCTTCAGGACACGGGAATGCGGCCGGACGAGGTCTTCCCTCTTCGCCTGGAGCATATCGACTGGATCCGCAATCGCATCTTCGTTCCCACGGGTAAGACGGGAAACTCCCGGCGCCACGTAGGCATGAGCATGCGCATGCGGCAGATGCTTGAGAGCTGGTGCTCCGGCCGTACCGAGGGCTGGGTCTTTCCTTCCGCGAAGTCGGCCTCGGGCCACCTCACAACAATCGCGAAGGGCTTTCAGCAAGCGCGGCTTAAGGGCAACATCGATCCAAAGGTGGTGCCGTATTCGGCGCGCCACACCTACGGAACCTTCACCATGGAGGAGACCAAGAACGTCTTCGCTGTGTCAAAGGCGATGGGGCACTCTGACATCAAGTCGATGGAGCCGTACCAGCACCCGGAGCTCGACAAACTCAACGAGGCAGTGGATCGCCGCAACCGCAACCGAGACCGCAAACATAGCATCCAGACCGATCTGGAGTTCGTAAATTCCGGGCACACTTTCGGG
>JALYIA010000008.1 GCA_030776065.1 Acidobacteriota bacterium | reverse complement strand
GTGCAGCGCGGATTGAGCTGCACACAGCCGCCCGTCACACCATCGCGGTTCGTCCCATGTCCATCCCATAGCTCAGCATGTCCCGGGCGCAGCGTACAGCCGTGTCCTTGAGAACGTGTCCCTGAGGATCAGCTCAGCGTGTCGCCGGCGCGGTCCCACCACCCGGCACCGCACGCCTCCGCTGCACCTTGCCCTTGCCCGCCCGGCAGTGCTGCAGATACACCACCAGCGCATCCACCTCGGGCTCTGGCAGCACCTCGCCGAACGCCGGCATCGCCCCGCCGCCCTCCACGATCTGCCGCCGCAACTCGGCCACAGTCGCCTGTCGTCCGATGCTGCTGAGGTCCGGCCCCTTGTGTCCGCCCTCTCCCTGAATCGTATGGCAGTGACTGCAGCCCCGCTCCGCAAACAGCTGAGGCCCGGTCAGCACCGGCGCCGCCTCAGACGCCGCAGCGGGGGGCGCGTGCTCCTGCTGCAGCGACGCCCACCCGGCCGCGCACGCGAGCAGCATCGAAAGACCCACCGAAAGCGCAGCCGGGCCTCTGCTCATCGGCCCTTCCCGGCCACCACAGCATGGCTCGCCTCTGCCGCGCCGTGTACATGCCACGCCACACTCTCCGTCGCGATCTCGTCGTGGTTGCGCAGATACTCCAGCGCGTACGTGTTCGCCGTGGGATCGTCCTTCTGGTCCGCGAATCGGGCCGCCTCGACTGCCGCTTCCGGCTTCATCCCCAGCCGGCGGTACAGGATCGACAGGTTGTAGTGCGCCGCCAGATCGTCGGGGTCGATCTGCTGCAGCCGCTCATACTCCCGGCGAGCCTCCTGGTAGTTGTGCTGCTGATAGAACGAAAAGCCAAGCTCCCGGTGCGCGTCGCGGGATTCAGGGAACCCCGCCGCTACCCGCTTCAGGTCCTCGATCGCAAGATCCAGATGGCCCTGGTTGCGCTCCACCAGCGCCAGGTAGTAGAGCGCCCGTGCATTGCCCTTGTCGAGACCCAGTGCCTTCTCCAGGTTCACGCGCGCAAGGTCATACTTCTCCCATTGAAAGCTCGCAATCGCGATGTTGGTGTATGCGTCCGCATACTCCGGTCTCAGGCTCGCGACCTGCTCGAACGCATGAACCGCTTCGCCGTACTGCTGCGCATCCAGCAGCCCGATCCCGTAGTTGTTCCAACGCATCCAGGTCGGATTGTCGGCCGCGTCCGGCGCCGGCGCAGGATCGTTCGTACCGACGTTCAGCACGCGCGTCCGTGACGCCATCACCACCACAGGCTCCACCGTGTGCCTTCCCATCGCCGAGTCGATGAAGTGCTGATTGAACCGGCGGTAGTCCACCTCCGCCGTCACCGAGAGAGCACCGGAGGACATGCCTGGGGGAACGCGGAACTGATACCGCACAACCTGCGAGCGCCCCGATTGAATCGTGTTGTTATACGCCACCACGCGATTCGTCCAGACCTCATGAAACGCGTTGAGCTTGCCGTCCTTGTTGATCAGCCGGTTCGTGAAGCTGTGCGCACGCTCGTCCAGCTCGCCGTCCGCCTTCAGAAACCCACTGTGCATCACCTCTGCACCCGCGGCATCCTTCACCGTGAACTGAACCCATGACTCGTAGATGTCCCGCTGCTCCGGAACATGGGAGTGCGCCGCTCCCTTGTTCTGGATCACAACCGAAACCGTCACAGCCTCGCACGGCGCCACCGTAAAGCGCTCTGTCCCCCAGGGGCCGATCAGCGCCCCGGCATCTCCCTTCTGAAGCGCAAACAGGTCCACGTTGAAGACCCCCGCCTGAAGAAATGCGGTCGTCTTCTGGAGCTGCTCGTCATAGTGGTAGAAGGTCGGGATCATCGTGTTTGCGCCCAGCCACCGGTGCGAGGCCAGCTTCCCGTCCTTCGCGCCCGGGTCCGGCATGGAGAACGCCGCCCGCGCCATGTGGCACGTCTGACACGTCGACTCCGCCGGCTTCGTGTAGAACGGCAGCGGAGATTGCTTCGCAAACGACGAATTCTGCCACTCGTCAGAGAGAAAGATCGCCCGCTGCCACTTGTAATCGTTCAACGCCTGCGGCAGGGCAGCCTTGTGACAGCTCCCGCAGAAGTCGGGCGTGCGGTAGAAATCCTTCATCACGGCTTTGCTGTGGCGATCCAGGTGCGCCAGAATCTCGGCATCGCTCACCTTGCCGTACACCGGCTTGCCTGCTTCATCCACCATCACCGCAGGCTGCGCCAGCACATAGCTTCCGGTGCCGCGGCGGTCCACCTTCTCGATCGAGTGGCACACCGCGCAGGTGATGCCATCCTCGTCGGAGCCGCGCTTCTGCGCCACACCCTTCGTCATCGAACCCGAAGCGAGCGCGATCGGATTGTGGCACCCCTCGCAGTGACGCGCATACTCCACGCCCTTGGTCTCCATCAGCAGGCTCACGTTCTTCTGATACCACGGAGCCCGGAACGAGTTCGCATGCGCCGACTGCCTCCACTCCGCATGCGACTCACGATGACAGTGCCCGCAGTACGCGGCCGTGGGAAAGCTCTTCGGGTCCAGAAACTCCCCCGTATCCGTCGTCGCATTGGATGGCAGGAACGGCTCACCCTTGCCCAGATGAAAATCGTAGCTCTGCCGCACACGTTCGCTGTACGCATGCCGGAGCGCCGCCGCATCCTCCCCGGCCTGTGCGCTCGTCGGACGCAGAACCCCCGCCGCAGAGCCGAAGAGCACAGCCGCACCCCCCGCCACCGCGAGGAACTGCGCCGCACGCAGCGCAACCGCGCGCACGAGAACGGCACGCACCTTCACTTCACCGCTCCCGGAGCCGCGCTCGCCGCGGTCTGCGCCTTGCCCACGCCGCTTCCCTGCACGACCGTGAAGATGCCGTCCACTCCCGGCAGCTTGATCTGCTCCACGGGGCCGCCCGGCCAATGCACCTCCACGCTCTCGGCCGCAGTCGCAGCCCCAAGCCCGAAGTGCAGCCGCTGGTCCGAAGATGACGCAAAGCTTCCGCCGCTGGTCACGTCCGCACGCTGCGTGAACCCGGCCGCACGCAGATACACCGTCGTTCCAACCCCATCCCGCGGGCTCTTCGCGCCGCCCACCAGCTTCAGCTCCACCCAGTGGTTGGTATTGCTCACCACGTTGCGCAGCAGCGTCGGCACCCCATCCAGATTGTTGATGACGACGTCGATCTTGCCGTCGTTGAACAGGTCGCCATACGCCAGACCCCGGCCTACACTCACCCCCGCAAGGCCGCTGCCTTCGACCGCAGGCACCAGCTCCAGCTTCCCCTTCACATTGTGAAACAGCAGAGGACGTTGCTGCCAGGAGGTGCCCCAGCTCATCTGGTCCACCTGCGGATACACATGGCCGTTCGCCTCCACCAGGTCGAGCCAGCCATCGTTGTCATAGTCCAGAAACGCCGTGCCCCACCCCAGAAACGGGATCGTCGGCTCCGCAATCCCCATCGAGTAGCTGACATCCGTGAAGTTCGCGTCTCCATCGTTGCGGTACAGAGGCTTGTAGTCATCGGAGAAGGTCGTGTTGAACAGATCGATTCGGCCGTTGTGTTGCATGTCCCCAGCCGCAATCCCCATCGAAGCCGTCTCGCGCCCGCTCTCGTTCAGCGCATACCCCGAAGCAAAACTCGCATCTTCGAACGCCCCCCCGCCCTTGTTCAGATATAGAAAGTTCGGCGTGGAATCGTTGGCCACCAGCAGATCGATCTTGCCGTCGTTGTTCACATCGACAAACAACGAAGCAAGACCGAAGTAGTGCGACTTGTCGTCCGATACACCGGCCGCAGCGCTCACATCCTTGAACGTGCCGTCGCCGTTGTTATGGAACAGGTGGTCCGGCTCTCCCTTCAATCCTCGCGGACCGCACATCACCTTCACGCCGCGGAACTGGCAGAAGCTGTACGCCACATTGCTTGAGCCCTGCGCCGGTGGATCCGCGATGTCGTAGTGCACATACCCCGGAACAAACAGGTCCAGTCGCCCATCCCCGTCAATGTCGCCCCACGTCGCTCCCGTGGACCAGTTGCCCAGCTCCACACCCGCGCGCCCTGCAACGTCGGTGAAGGTTCCGTCGTGGTTGTTGTGATACAGCCGGTTCTTGCCGAAGTTCGTGACGTACAGGTCCGGCCAGCCATCGTTGTCGTAGTCCGCCACCGCCACGCCGAAGCCCCAGCGCTCGTTCGCCACCCCTGCCTTGTCCGTCACGTCCGTAAACGTCCCGTCATGGTTGTTGTGGAACAACGCAGCACGCGGCGCCGCCGCCGTTCCCTTCTGCGCCTCGTAGGTGGACCCGTTCACCAGGTAGATGTCCAGCCACCCGTCGTTGTCGTAGTCCAGCAGCCCCACGCCGGACCCCACGGTGTCCAGAATAAACGTTTTCTCGGGAGTCCCCATCCGGTGCCGCCAACGCGTCAGCCCCGCCGCCTGCGCCACATCCCGAAAGACCACAGGCCCCGTCTTCACGAACCCGCCCGCCGTGATCGGCCGGTGCTCCGCATCCAGCACCGCGGCATGCGGAGCACCGGTATTCACGCCACCCGCGGCCGGCGGCTGCGCGCCCTCGGAAGGACGCTGCGCCTGCTGCTCGCTGTTCGACTGCGACCAGACCGGAGTACCCATCCCGAGCGCCAGGAACAAAGCCGCCCGGCCTACCCAACCATTCCCATACATCGTGTCGTCTCTTCCCCTTGGCCCATCCGCCTCGCTGCTCGTCCAGGCGCACCGCGGGCTCGTCTATTGCTACCATCTGGCGCAAAGCCATGTCATCCACCCTTTGGTTGAGGTGCCCACCCGGGCAGCCGGGCAGCCCCCCACCCCCACCCCAGGAGCCCAGCCCCTAGCCTCCAGCCCAGACGGCACCGCCCCGTCCACACGCCGCCTACAGGTCCCCCAGCGCACGGATCCGCGCGTCCACCACGCCCGCAAACAGGTTCACCTCGCTCGCCGAGTAGCCCGCCGCCCAGAACGCATCCTCAATCTGCTTGTGGCTCAACTGCCCCAGCACTCCCCCAATCCACTTCACGTCCCTCCGGGGAACCTGCCGCCCAATCCAGATCGCCCCTCCCCGGCGCGAAAACAGCGCCAGCGGGTTGTAGCTCCGCGAGGGCGTCGCAAAGTCCACAGAGGTCTCCGTACGCTTCGTGATAAACCCGGAGCGCGCATACGTCCGGACGTCGTCCTGCGCCTTCGCGCGAAACAGCCGTGGCCCATTCTTCCCAAACGACGCTCCCAGCCCGCTCACCCGGAACAGTTCGCTGCCGCTCGCCGCGTCCTCTACCACAGGGTTGTTCTCGTCCTTCAGATCCCAGCAGTTCAGCAGAGCCAGCATCACACGCAGCCCGTTCAACTCGCGCGTCCCCGTGAACGCGTTCTTCTTCCACTGCCACACACCCAGCCTCGTCTGCCCATCCACCCGCCGCGCGAACCGGGCGTCGTAGAGATACCCCCGCCGTAGATACTTCTTCCCACTGCGCAGCCGCAGCCCATCCACGCTCGCCTTCCAGATCACGTAGTCGTCGTCCGCCAAATAGCCCGCGGCCCACAGCAGGCGCGACGCCGCAACCTCGGGGCGCGCATCCCGCCCCACCTCCACGCTCCACCGGCGGCCCGTCCCGTCCTTTGCGTCGAAGCGCGGGATGCTGCCGCTGCGGTCCTCCGCCTCAAACGTGAACGGAGGCGCCGGCAGCCCTTCCTTCCCGCCAGGCCCATGGAACAGGTCCAGCTCCGCCACCCGCCCGGGATCGCGCCACAGCACGGGATGACGCACCGCACCCGGCTGCACAACCGCCGGCCTCGTCCTCTGCTCCGCCGCTGCGCCACGCGCCGCCGTAGCCCCAGGCATCGCCCCCGCCAGCGCGCAGCCCGCCAGCAACCCGCACACCACACGTCTGTTCGCCGTCATCGCACGTCCTCGAATTCCGCTCCCGGGATCAAGCACCTCCCGCGTCTCATCTAACGCCTCGTCTACAGGATGGATGCACCTGAAGCCACCCTCGCCGTCGTCCCCCCGACGAAATCCGCCCCCCCCCGCGCATAGGGGACACCCTAAACCGTAGCCTTCGTCGCCCCCGTCGAGATGCCTCCGTCCACCAGAAGCGTCTGCCCCGTGATGTACCGGCTCGCCTCCGACGCAAGAAACACCACCGCTCCATCCAGATCGTCCGGCAGCCCCGCACGCTTCACCGGGATCCGATCCGCCAGGTACTCCACCCACGCCGCGTTCTCATACAACACCCTGTTCTGCTCCGTCCGGAACCAGCCCGGAGCCAGGCAGTTCACCGTTACGCCGCTCGCCCCCCAGTCATCCGCCAGGCTCATCGTCAGCTGCCGGATCCCCCCGCGGCTCGCCCCGTACGCCGCCAGCCCCGCATACCCGAACACGCTCGTCACCGACCCAATGTTGATGATTCGCCCATACCCTCGCGCCACCATCCCCCGCGCCACCGCCTGCGCCACAAAAAACGAACCCCGCAGATTCGTATCCAGCACCGTGTTCCAGTCCTCCCACGTCACCTGAAGCGCAGGCTTGCGGATGTTGCACCCCGCGTTGTTCACCAGGATGTCGATGCGCCCGAAGTGCTCCTCCACCTGCGCCACCGCACGCTCGATGCTGTCGTACTCCCTCACATCCAGATCGACGGAGAACGTCCTCCTCCCCAGCCGCTCGATCTCCTGTGCGAAGGCCGCCAGAGCCGCCTTCGATTGCGCGCCAGCCCGGCTCGTCATCGCGATGTCCGCCCCCGAACGCGCCAGCGCACGCGCAAAGTACTGGCCCAGCCCGCGACTCGTTCCCGTCACCAGCGCTACTCTGCCCGACAGATCGAACAACCCTTCGCCCCTACCCGGCTCGCTCATGGCTGCAGCACCACCTTCAACAGACCCGGCTCCCGCGCATACAGCCGCTCGAACCACGCCGCACCCTCTGCCAGAGGAGCCACAGCCGACAGCAGCGCCTCCACCTTGATCGCACCCCGCGACATCAGCGAGAGGCACGCCGGATACTCCCCAGACGATGCACACGAACCCTGCAGCCGCACCTGCCGCGTCACCACCGACTGCAGCGGCAGCTCCACCACCGGCGCCACATTGCCCACCAGCGTCACCGTGCCGCCCTTGCGAACCGCCTCCACCGCAAGCTGCACCGTCGCCGACGTCCCCACGCACTCCAACACACAATCCGCGCCGCGTCCGCCCGTAGCCGCCATCAGCTCTCCCATCGCATCGGCATCGCCGGAGTTCACCGTCCGGTCCGCCCCAAGCTCACGCGCCAGCCCAAGCCTCGTCTCATCCAGATCCACCACCACCACGCGCCCCGCACCGGCCAGCCGGACAGCCTGCAGCGTCAGCAGACCGATCATCCCCGCACCCACCACCACCACCGTATCCTCCAGGCACACCGGTGTCAGCGAGACCGCGTGCACCGCAACCGACACCGCCTCGATCAACGCCGCATGCGCAAACGGCATCGTCTCCGGCAGGTGATACACAATGCGCGCAGGCACCGCAACGTACTCCGCAAACCCGCCCATCCTCCGGAACGCAGGCGTCGACACCCCGATCACTTCCCGCCGATCGCACAGGTTCACCTGCCCCCGCAGACAGTAAAAGCACACGCCGCAGTACACCGTCGAATCGAACGTCACCCGGTCGCCCACCGCGAAGCCCGCCACCCCCGAACCCACCGCCTCCACCGTGCCCGCAGCCTCGTGCCCCATCGTGATCGGAGGGATCCGCCGCCCTGTGCTGCCATCGTACCCATGCACATCGCTGCCGCAGATCCCGCACGCGCGGATCCGGATAAGCACCTCGTCCTCACCCGCCACAGGCTTCGGCACGTCCTTCAACTCCAGCTGTTTGTACGCGGATAAAACCAGGGCTTTCATGCGGCTCCTCCCCGTACTCTAGACCAACCCCCGCACCCTGCACCATCCGCCCGGCACCAACGGCACCGCCCCCCCCGCTCAGCCCCCGTGCTCCGTCTCCGACACATGCTCCACCCGCCCCAGCAGCACCACGTACCCCGCCATCCCCACCACCAGGTACGCCGCAGAGACCCCGAACGCCCACGCAAACGAGCCATGCCCCGCAGACACCAGGTAGCCCGTAACGATCGGCGCCGCAATCCCCGAGAGCTGGTTCGAGAAGTTGACGATTCCCCCGACCTTGCCCACATCCGCAGGGTCCGAAATCAGCGATGGAATCGTCCATCCCACCGGAGCCGCCGCCGCCAACCCGCCAATGGACACGCTGATCCACACCAGCGCCCGCAGCGGGCTGTGCGCACCCGCCGCACCCAGAATCCCCAGCCCGAACGCCGTGCCCCCCACCAGCACACCCTTGCGTACGCGGCTCCTGTCCCACCCCCTGCGGATCAACGCATCCACCAGCCACCCTCCGATCGCAAGATCCGTTACCGTGGCGAACAGCCAGGGCACCCCCGTGTACAGAAACGAGTGCATCAGGTCCACGTGCAGCGCCATCGAAAGATACGTCGGAAGCCACGTCAGCAGCAGGTAGAACACGTAGTTATAGGATCCAAACCCCAGCGCCAGTCCAAACACCTTGCGCTGCCGCAGAAGAGCCCACACGCTCAGCCCTCCCGTCCGCACGGCGGCCTCGCTCCGTACGTCCGCCGCCGAGCTCCCCGCCTCGTCCACCGGATCGCGATACACCCGCCAGAACAGCAGGAAGTACGCGAAGCTCACCACCCCGGTCAGCGCAAAGCTCATGCGCCAGCCCACCCTCAACAGCAGCAATCCGATCAGCGGCACCCCGATCGCAGACGCAAACTTCGCTGCGGAATCGAAGATCGCCGTCGCCACGCTGCGCTCCCGGGCCGGAAACCACAGCCCGATCGCCTTCGCATTCGCAGGAAACGTCGGCGCCTCCCCAACCCCAAGCAGAAGACGCGCCGCAAAGAACCCCCGCACACCCGGCGCACCCGCGGCTCCAAACGAAGCCACACTCCAGATCAGCGTGCTGATGCGCCCCACCGGCCGAACCCCGTACCGGTCCAGGATCACCCCCACCGGCAACTGGCACAGCGCGTACGTCCAGTTGTACGCGCCCGAAAGATACCCGAACGTGATCGTCGAGATCCCGAACGTCGACACCAGAGCGGCATGCGAGACCGAAAGATTGACCCGGTCGAAGTAGTTCACCAGCACGCCCAGCCCCAGCAGCCACGCGATCCGCCACCGCCCCGGCCGCGCGGCGCTGCCCGTTGCACCGCCCACCCGCCCGCTAGACATCGCAGAGTTCAACGGCTTCCCTCAAGCCACGCAAAGGATCCTTCGTCGGAAGGAACTCGTGCGCCACATACCCCCCACCCGCCGCATACCCCATCGTGCAGATCAGGCCCGACCGCGCCGGAATTGCGTACTCCTCAGGCTGCAGCAGATCCACGCCTGTCAGCCCCAGCCGGCCCGCCTCCCCGCACAGTTGCTCCAGCGGAATCGTGGCATAACACCAGCGGCACACGGACTGCCGCAGCCGCCCCCTGCGCGGCCCCGCCTGCTGCCCACCCGCCGCCTGCGAAAGAAGAAGAGCCGCGGCAGCCGCCCGTGCGCCGCGTCCCATCACCGAACGCCGCGAAATCCCCCCACCCATGCTCCCCGCCTCACCCACTCCCGCCGCCCGGGGCCTCGCCTCGCACGTGGTCCCCACTCTATTCAGAGGCCCACGCGCTGTCCAGAGCCACCCCGCTGCGCAACCCGCGCCTCATCGCAAGCCCCCCTGTTCGCCATCGCATAAGAAAAGGAGCCCACGCCTCCCATGTCACACCAATCGACTGGCGGTGGAAGCAGTCACCTGCGAACCGCTCTCTCGCGCCGCTTCCCAGAAACAGGGAAATCAACACGGAAATTACAGGCTCTTCCAATGGATCCACAGCTCAAAGTTCGAGCCGATCCAGCATGCCTTGTAGCAGCCAAAGCCGATGCGAAGCAGCGTGCCTTTGTAGCAGCCAGAGAACGAAGCGAGCCTACGCGGACTGCAAGGCCCTTAACATGCCGAACTCGGACGCTGCGACGCACGATTGCATCGCGGCGGGATCGTTCGTTCTTATCTCCAACCACTCATCATGGCTTATGCTGACGAGGGTCTTACCGGATGGATCGAAAATCTTTGCATCCCAGATAAAATACGAGGCCAAGGACAAGATGCTCACGAAGGAGTCAACGTCGGTCCCTTGAAAACAATGCACCGGCGCGTCTTCCAACGGTCGAGACTCTCCCTTGGCGAGACGATACGAATCGAATAAATCGAAGTTTTTCGCTTGAGGGCCAGACACCGAACTCGGAGATATAGATCACGGCTTCCGATGTCGGCTCCGGCATGAAGATGCTAGAGAAGAACCGAGCTAGTCCGACCTTGGCTCCTGAGTCCTGGGGAATCGAAAAGCCGCTCCCCCACTGTTGAAGACTGCCCGCCAGCACACGAACCTTCTGATCCAGCGTGACTGGGTGTAGGACCCGGTTCATCTCTTCAATCGACATCACCTTCATTGCTCACTCCGATTTGACCGACGTTTTTGTAGACGACTGACCGCTTCTGATCTACGGGACAGGAACCAGATTTCTGGGCGGGAACAGGCGAACCCTCACTGATAGTCCAGTAAATGATTACTGCCCCCAAGCGACCCCCCCTTCGCAGCATCTCCGGCCTGTTGCGGAGTAATCGACATCGGCGACGCGGTTGGTCTTGTTCCGTGTGCCTCATCTGGAGTGATGCTGGTTCCATCTGGCGTGATAGGAACTCCGGTCAGGAGCAACGCCTTCGATATTCCCAATGATCCTTTCCGCTCTTACCGTCGCGGTCGTCCCAACTTGCCTGCGGTTGAGTTCCATTGGGGGACGCAACTGGATACTCGGGTCCCACTTTTCACCACGCGGATTTGGACCATTGCCGGACGGCTTCTTAGGTACCGATCTATTCGGTTTGCCATTCTTTCCAGGCGGCAGCGGATAGTTTGGACCGCCGTTCGGTGGTGGGCCAAAGATACAAAGTGGCATCTCATTTCGTAGCGTCGGATCCATTGAATCTGATTGCTTCAGCGTTAAAACCATCATGAACGGCGCATTCCACGATCGGACCCAACCGCCAAATCTCCCCGTGGAAAATGCAATGACGTTTTGATATTGGTTAGAGTCATCGGAATTCGCGTTTCCGGCAGCCTGCTCGCTTCGCAAAAGAAAAGGAGCCCACCGGCTCCCATGTCACAACAATCTGCTGGCGGAGAGTGGGGGATTCGAACCCCCGATAGAACTTTTGGTCCTATAACGGTTTAGCAAACCGCCGCCTTCAGCCACTCGGCCAACTCTCCGCACCGTCCCCGCAACCCAACCGCAGCGCCAGGACTCCGCAATTATACCTGCTCGCCTCCACCCTGCCCCCACCGTCCCATCACGCCCGCGCCCCTCTCCCGTTGATCCCGCCACATCGCCCCGCACCCGCCCATCTAAAATCGAAGAACCCATGCAAGCCTCCCACTCCGCCATTCTCCTGCTGGCACACGGAACCCCGAACGCCCTCCACGAGATGGCCGACTACCTCCACCTCGTCACCAGCGGCCGCACCCTCCCCCACGAGGTCGTCGAAGAGCTCCAGCACCGCTATGCGGAGATCGGCCTCGCCGACACCCCCCGCCCGCTCCCTCCTCCCCTCACCCGCTGGACCCTCGCCCAGCGCGATCTCCTCCAGGCGCACCTCGCCATCTCCGGCACACCCGTGCCCGTCTACGCCGCCATGCGCAACTGGCACCCCCTCATCGCGGACGTCGTCCTCCAGATCCGCGCCGACGGCATCACCCGCCTCACCGCCCTCTGCCTCGCTCCGCAGAACTCCCGCACCTCCATCGGCCTCTACAAGCGAGCCCTCACCGCAGCCCTGGCCGCCTCCGCCCCGCCCAGCGCACCGGACCCCATCGCCCTCACCTTCGTCGACGCCTGGGCCGAGGAGCCCCACCTCATCGCCGCCTTCGCCCAGCGCCTCGCGGAGGCTCACACCCGCGCCCTGGCCAAGACCGGCACACCCCTCCCCATCCTCTTCACCGCGCACTCCGTCCCCTGCCGCACCATCATGGTCTCCGACCCCAGCGCCCCCTCCGCACCCGCGCCGAACGGCCGACCCGCACCGCCGCCCCAAACCACCCCGGACCCCTACCCCGTCGAAGCCAAGCGCACCGCCGCCCTCGTCTTTGAGAAAGCCTTCGCATTTGCCAAAGCCTTCGCAGACTCCACCACACCCCCTCCACCGACCTGGTTCTTCGCCTTCCAATCTCAAGGCGTAGCCGGTGGCCCGTGGATCGGTCCCACCGTGCAGGACACCCTCGCCGCCATCGCCGCCCAAGGTTTCCCTGGAGTCATCCTCCAGCCCATCGGCTTCCTCTGCGACCACGTCGAGATCCTCTACGACATCGACATCGACTTCCAGCACACCGCCCGCGACCTCAACCTCCAGCTCTTCCGCCCCGAATCCCTCAACGACTCCCCCCTCCTCACCCAGGCCCTGGCCACCGTCCTCCAGCCCCACCTCTAACCACCGCCCCCGAGCCGTGCGCCTCACCCTGATCCCTGATCCCTGTTCCCTGTTCCCTGATCCCTGTACCCTTCCCCTATGCGCATCGCGATCATCGGAGGAGGCATCGCCGGCCTCACCGCCGCATGGCAGCTCACCCGCCTTGCACCCGAGCTCGCCGCCTCCGGCTCCCCGCTCCACCTCACCCTCTTCGAGTCCTCCAACCGCCTGGGCGGCATCGTCGAAACCGTCCGCGAGGGCGGATTCACCATCGAAACCGGCCCCGACGCCTGGCTCACAGCGAAGCCCTGGGCCTCCGAGCTCGCCCGGGACCTCGGCCTCGCCCAAGAACTCATCCCCTCAAACGACGCCACCCGCAAGACCTGGCTCTTCCAGCACCAGCCCACACCCCAACACCAGCCCACGCCCCAGCAGCCCGGCCCCCGTCTCGTCCCCATCCCCGACGGCATGAGCCTCTTCGTCCCCTCCGACCTCGACGCCCTCCGCGACTCCACCCTCTTCTCCCCCTCCGCCATCGCCGCCTACGCCGCCGAGCCCGCCCGCGCCGCGGAGCTCCTCGCCGCCATCCCCCCGCACGACGAGTCCGTCGCCGCCTTCACCCTCCGCCACTTCGGCCCCGAGGTCCTCCACCGCATCGCCGCCCCGCTCCTCGCCGGAGTCTTCGGCGGCGACATCCACACCCTCTCCGCCCGCGCTACCCTCCCCACCCTCATCCAGATGGAGCGCACCCACGGCTCCCTACTCCTCGCCCTCCAGGCCCAGCGCTCAGGCCGCGACCCCCTCGCCCCCTCCCCCAGCCTCTTCACCTCGCTCAGCACCGGCGTCGGCACCCTCATCGACCGCCTCGTCGCAGCCATCCCGCACCACGCCATCCGGCTGAACACCTCCGTCACCGCCCTCACCCCCCAGGCCTCCGGCCGCACACCGCTCACGTGGCAGGTCGCCTCCACCTCCGCAGGACGCCCCGACGTCCAACCCTACGACCGCATCTTCCTCGCACTCCCCGCCCACGCCGCCAGAGGGCTCCTCTCCCCCATCGATCCCCGCGCCGCCGACCTCCTCCCCCACGAATCCTCCTCAGCCGTCCTCGTGGCC
>JALYIA010000007.1 GCA_030776065.1 Acidobacteriota bacterium | reverse complement strand
TTCAGCGGGATCAAGACGGCGGTGCTGCGGCGGGTGGAGGCGAACGGGATGCGGCCGAGGATCGAGGCGCGGCGGGTGGCGTTGGCGGAGCTGCTGCGGGCGTATCCCGGGGTGCGTCCGGCGGCGGCTCTGGAGGCGCGGCCGGAGGTGTTCGAGGGCGAGACGCTGGACCTGATTGCGTCGTTCCAGGCGGCGGTGGTGGGGAACCTGATGCGGCAGACGTTTCGCGCCGCGGAGGCGTATGGGGCACGGGCGGTGGTGGTGTCGGGCGGGGTGGCGGCGAACCGGGAGCTGCGGCGGCGGTTTGCGGCGGAGGCCGGGCGGCGGGGGATGCGTGTGGACTTCCCGGCTCTGGCGATGACTACGGACAATGCGGCGATGATCGCGGCGGCGGCGTGGGGGAAGTTCGTGGACGGGCGGTTTGCGGGGGAGGAGCTGGGGGCGAGTCCGCAGCTTCGGCTGGGAGGCTGAACGGTGTGGGAGCGACCGGCCGCGGTCGCATGCGGTAGCATAGGTGCGCGTCAGGGGAGAACCCATGTCATCTCGCCGCCAGTTCCTCGCTGCCTCCGCCGCCTCCGCGGCTGCGTTCACCGCCCGCTCCTACGCGCAGATCCTGGGCGCGAACGAACGCTTGAACTTCGCGATCATCGGGCTGAACGGCCGTGCGGGTGCACATCTTTCGTCCGTGAAGGCGAATGCGAAGGAGGCGCGTCTGGCGGAGGTCTGCGACGTGGACTCGACGATCCTGGACAGGTTCTGCGGCAAGGCGACGGGGGTGATGGGGACGAAGCCGAAGGCGGAGAAAGACTTCCGACGGACGCTGGCGTCGAAGGACGTGGACGTCATCACGATCGCGACGCCGGACCACTGGCATGCGCCGATGGCGATCCTGGGGCTGGAGGCGGGCAAGCATGTGTATGTCGAGAAGCCTTGCTCGCATACTCCGCATGAGGGCGAGCTGCTGATCGCCGCGCAGAAGAAGTACGGGAGGCTGTGCCAGATGGGCTCGCAGCAGCGCTCGTCGCCGCACACGATCGAGATCATCGGGAAGATCCGCTCGGGCTTGATCGGGAGCCCGTACTGGGCGGAGACGTGGTATACGAACCGGCGGAAGCCGATCGGGGTGGGCAAGCCGATCCCGGTGCCGGCGACTCTGGACTGGGATCTGTGGCAGGGACCGGCGCCTCGCCAGGCGTACACCGACAACGTGCACCCGTACAACTGGCACTGGTTCAAGACGTGGGGGACGGGGGAGACTCTGAACAACGGCTCGCACGAGATCGACGTGGCGCACTGGGCTCTGGGGATCGATTACCCGACGTACGTGACGGCTGCGGGGGGACGGTACGGGGCGAAGGACGACTGGCAGTTCTACGACACGCTGGACGTCGCGTTCACGTATCCCGACAAGCTGATTACGTGGAAGGGCGACTGCATCAACGGGAAGAAGACCTACAACCGGGATCGCGGGGTGGCGATCCATGGGACGACGGGGACCGTGGTGGTCGACCGGGCGGGCTACGAGGTGTACGACCTGGGCGACGCGAAGACGGCGGAGTACCGCGTAGCGGGGCACACGGCGTCTGCGTCGGCGGACACGGTGGGGGCGGACAGCATGACGGACGCCCACTTTCTAAACATGATGCACGCGATCCGGGAGGCGGGCTCGCTAAACCAGCCGGTGGCGCAGGGGAACATTGCGGTGACGATGCTTCACCTGGCCAACATCGCCTACTTCACGAACCGCAAGCTGACGCTCGATCCGGCGACGGGCAGGATTGTGGGGGACAGGCAGGCTGAGGCCCTGACGCGGCGGGCGTATGAGAAGGGCTGGGAGCCGAAGGTGTAGGCGTCTCTGCGCAGCAGGGCCGCGCGAAGGGCAAGCAGGATTGCAGGGTGGGGCGGGGCTGGAGGGCTGGGGTGCGCGCGGGATGCGGGCTGTAGAATCGAGGATGACGATTCTGACCGAATCCGGTCGGACCCAATCAGTGAGTCCCAATCAGGAAGTTGCGGCGCGCGGTGTGTGCGTGCGGCTGCGGCGGTGAGAGAGCGAGTTTGGCGGCGTTAGAGCTTTTCAACACAATGAGCGGGCGGCTGGAGGGTGTGTGTCCGGAGGGGCCGGCGCGGACGGATGGCGGCTGCGCGGAGTTCCGGATGTACTGCTGCGGCCCGACGGTGTATGACTACGGGCACATCGGGAACTTCCGGACGTTTTTGCATGTGGATGTTCTGCGGCGGTTTCTGCGGCAGCAGGGCGTGGCGGTGAAGCATGTGATGAACGTGACGGATGTGGACGACAAGATCATCCGCAACGCGGCGGCCGCGGGGAAGCCGATCGGCGAGTACACGGCGAAGTTCGAGCGGGCGTTCTTTGAGGACATGGCGGCGCTGGGGATCGAGCGGCCGGAGATGGTGCCGCGTGCGACGGAGCATATCGGGGCGATGGTGTCGTTGATCGAGCGGCTGGCGGCGAACGATACGGCGTACCAGGCGGAGGACGGGAGCTGGTACTTCCGGATTGCGCGGTTCGCGGGGTACGGCAAGCTTTCGAAGAAGGACTTCGAGGGGATCGAGGACGGCGCGCGGGTGGATGTAGATGAGTACGACAAGGATCATGCGCGGGACTTTGCGTTGTGGAAGGCGGTAAAGAGCGGGGAGCCGGGGTGGGATACGGCGCTGGGGAAGGGGCGGCCGGGGTGGCATATCGAGTGCTCGGCGATGGCGACGGCGCTGCTGGGGGACGGGTTCGATCTGCATGCGGGCGGCGAGGACCTGATGTTTCCGCACCACGAGAACGAGATTGCGCAGTCCGAGTCTGCGTCGGGGAGGATGTTTGCGCGGCACTGGATGCATGTGCGGTTTCTGCTGGTGGACGGGCGGAAGATGTCGAAGTCCGAGGGCAACTTCTTCACGCTTCGGGATCTTCTGCTGAAGGGGTACAGGGCGAGCGCGATCCGGTTTCTGCTGGTGTCGGTGCCGTACCGGAATCAGATGAACTTTACGTTTGAGGGTCTGGCGGGGGCGACGGCTGCTGTGGAGCGACTGCGGACGTTCCATGGGCGGATTGTGCGGGGCGGCTTTCGCGCGGGGGCGGAGGAGACGGTTTCGGGCGCGGCGCGGCGTGCGGAGCGCGAGTTTACGGCGGCTCTGGCGAACGATTTGAACACGGCGGAGGCGGTGGCGGCGGTGGCGGAGATGGTGCGGGCGGCGAACTCGGCTGCGGATGCGGGGACGCTGGGCGCGGAGAATGTGCCGGAGATCCTGGGCGTGCTTGGGCTGTTCGACGGGGTGTTCGCGGTGCTCGAGGATCGCGATGCGGATCTGACGCGGGCGGCGCTGGCGTGGGCTGAGGCTGAGGGGCGTCTGGGGGAGGCTCCGCCGGAGCTTTCGGCGCGGATGGGGCTGACGGACGAGGCGATCGAGGCTCTGGTGGCGGAGCGCACGCAGGCCAAGAAGACGCGGAACTTCGTGCGGGCGGATGGGATACGCGCGGAGCTGCTGGGGAAGGGTGTGGTGATCGAGGACGGCAAGGACGGGGTTCGCTGGCGCCGGAGGTAAGCGGGCGGCTCAGGCGATGTGGCGTCCGCGGCGGGGTGTGGCTGGGGTGGGTGTGGCGGGCGAGGTCTGGACGTGCCGGACGAGGTGAGCCACGGTGGTGATGGGGGCGAACAGGGTTCCGGGGGTGTATTCGCGCTCGGCTGCGTGGAGCAGGTGTCGGGTGAGGTGGCGGAGGTCGGCGGGGTCGAGGCCCAGGTCGGTCTCGAGGTCGTCGCCGGGTTCGATGGGGAAGTCGATGCGGTGCTGTTGGCGGAGGGTGCGGTAGGTAAGGCGGGCGATGGCGGGATCGTAGCCGTATGCGGCGAGCTCGTCGACGAAGGTCTGCTCGGACCGGCCGGCGCGTCTGCGGGCGATGGCGGAGCGGCGGGCGGCGGCGGAGAGGAAGAGCAGGAAGAGTCCCATGAGCAGGGCGAAGGCGACCAGGGCGAGGGGTACGGCCTGGTCGGCGAGCCACTGGTGCACGGTGGAGGGGAACGGCATGGATCCCTGAATTCCGGGGAGGGTGTGCAGGAGGCTGACGCGCCTGCCTGCTGCAGTGTTGGACGGTCGGCGGGGTGGTTGGTGTGCGGGTGGGACGGTGGGGCTGTTTCCTGCCGTACGGGTGCTTCCCCACGAATAGTATAGGTAGGGGCGATGCTGGGGGTTCTTTCCTTCGCCCTGGGGCATCGAATGGAGATGGGCACAAGCGCAGCGGTGATGCTCCGGGGGCCGGCGGACGCGGAGACGACGCCACGGCTGCGTGACTCGTTCGGGCGGGCGATCACGGATCTTCGGCTGTCGGTGACGGACCGGTGCAACTACCGGTGTGTGTACTGCCGTTCGGGTGAGGAGGGGGTGAACTTCACGGAGCTGCCGATTGCGGAGTATCTGCGGATGGTGCGTCTGTTTGTGTCCCTTGGGGTGGAGAAGATCCGGCTGACGGGGGGCGAGCCTCTGCTGCGTGCGGGGCTGGTGGAGATGGTGCGGGAGCTGGCGGTGATGCGGAGGGCGTATCCGCCGGAGGGTGGGCTGGAGGAGGGAGGCGGGGGGGCGTTGGATCTGGCTCTGACGACGAACGGGCATCTGCTGGAGGGGATGGCGCGCGATCTGAAGGACGCGGGGCTGGGGCGCGTGACGGTGAGCATGGATGCGGTGGAGGGGGAGACCTTTGCGCGGATCACGCGTGTGCCGCGGAGCTTCGAACGTGTGCTGGCTGGGGTGCGTGCGGCGCAGGCGGCGGGGCTGGGTCCGGTGAAGGTGAACTGTGTGCTGCTGCGGGGCTTCAACGAGGAGCAGGTCGAGGGTTTTGCAGAGTTTTCGCGGCGGGAGGGCATGATTGTGCGGTTTATTGAGTTCATGCCGCTGGAGGAGCCGGGCTCTTCTGCCGATGAGGGAACGAAGGGCACGAGTTTTTCCCGGCGATGGACGCCCGAGGCGGTGGTGCGGATGGAGGAGATTGTGGCGCGTCTGAACCGCTGGAGCCCGGGTCGGGGAGTGCCGGCGGGGCTGGTGGAGCTGCCTGCGCATGCGGCGAGCGAGACGGCGCGGCGGTTCACGTTTGCGGATGGGGTTGGGGAGATCGGGATTGTGGCGCCGGTGTCGCGGCCGTTCTGCGGGCATTGCAGCCGGGTAAGGATTACGTCGGATGGAAGCATCCGGACGTGCCTGTTTTCGCAGGCGGATCACGATCTGGTGGGACGGATGCGGCGGGGCGGAACCGATGCGGAGCTTTGTTCGTACATACGGCACGTGGTGATGGGGAAGGAAGCGCGGCACCATATCGGCGAAGCGGGGTTTCAGAAGCCGTCGCGCAACATGGTTCATATCGGCGGCTGATGCGGGGCTGGACGATGCGACTGGCCGGTGCGGTGTTTTTGTTTGCGTGGTTCGGTTTGCGGTTTTTGAAGGGGGATGCCGTTTGTAACCAGTTCAGGGGATGCGGCATCTGGGTTTTTTGTGGTTTTCTGGTAGCTGAGGTAAAACGTGTTGCGTGAGCGGCGCCAGTTCGAGGTGATTGAGAGCCGACAGCTCGATCATCTGCGCGTATTTCACGATGTAGCGCGCGCGCTGACGCAGAAGCTGGAGCTCGAGGAGATTCTGCGGACGATCATGGAGAAGATGGCCGGATTCTTCGGGCCGCAGCAGTGGGCTCTGATGATGATGGATGAGGACGGCGAGAATCTCCACTATGCGATTGCGGTGGGCGAGACGCAGGAGACGCTGAAGGACCTGCCTCCGGTGAAGGTGGGGCAGGGTTTTGCGGGGCGGGTGGCGGCGCAGGGGACGTCGATGATCGTGCCGGATGTGGGGCGCGACCCGGCGTATGCGGCGTTTGCGCGGCAGCATCCTGAGCTGCGGATCCAGTCGATCGCGTGCCTTCCGATCAGTTCGAAGGGCAAGGTTCTGGGCGTGATGCAGCTGATGAACAGCAAGCTGGATCTGATGAGCGAGTACTCGCTCTCGTTTCTGCGCATTCTGTGCGACTACGCGGCGATCGCCATCGAGAATGCGCAGACGATGAAGCTGATCCAGGAGCTGACGATTACGGACGACGTAACGGGGCTGTACAACGCGCGGCATCTGTACACGATGCTGGACGAGCAGATTGCGCTGGGCGCGGGGGGTCGGGCGTATGAGTTCAGCCTGCTGTTTGTGGATCTGGACCGCTTCAAGCTGGTGAACGACACGCATGGGCACCGGATCGGGAGCCTTCTCCTGTCGGAGGTGGGCGGGCTGATGAAGCGTTCGCTGGGTCCGGAGAACGCGTGCTTCCGGTATGGCGGGGACGAGTTTGTGGCGATTCTGGCGGGGATGGATAAGCGGACGGCGATCGGGGCGACGATGGATGTGTGGCAGAGGCTTCGGGAGCAGACGTTTTTGACGGGCGAGCGGCTGGATATCCTGTTGAAGGGGAGCTTCGGGCTGGCGACGTTTCCCGAGGACGGGGCGACGATGAAAGAGATCATTGTGGCGGCGGACACGATGATGTACTCGGCGAAGACGACGCGGGACAACATCTGCGTGGCGGGTCTTGGGCTGGTGGCGGGGGAGCGGGCCGAGGGACGGGTTCCGAAGCGGAGGTCGTCCACGATGGCTGCGGGGGATCTGGAGTCTCGCACGATGTAACCGTTTTCCGGCTGCTTGGTTGGGCGAGCTAGTCTGGCCAAGCTAGTCTGGGCGTGGGCGGTGTTCGAGGGTGATGGGGCGCTTGACCTGGGGCTGCAGGACGTCCTTGTTTTCGGGTGCGGTGGGGTGGACGCCGAAGTCCCATACGCCGAGGTTGACCTCGCGATCGGAGAGGACCTCCATGAGGGCGTACTCGCCGAAGTCGAGCGGGCGGGCGGGGGTGAGGCGCATCCAGTGGCCTCCTGGAAGCAGCTCGGCTTTGGTCTCGATGACGTCCTGCTGGCGGGAGACTGCGGCGCCTACGCTGGAGATGTTGAAGGAGGCGAGGACGCGGGCGTCGGTGCGGACGTCTGCGCGGACGATGACGTAGGCGTTTGCGGCGGGGTTGGAGGCGGGGGGAGCGGCGGCGGCTGCGGCTCCGTGGGTATCGACCGTGAGGGGTGTACCGCCGCGGCGGATGCCGGAG
>JALYIA010000006.1 GCA_030776065.1 Acidobacteriota bacterium | reverse complement strand
GTGCGGGGGGCATGGCGGGTGAGGGACCGGCGCGCATGGCGGGTGAGGGCCCGGCGGGGGTGTCGCAGAATGGCGCGAGGGCCGGATGGAGTGCGGAGCGCGGGATTGGGGGGGCGGGGGTGGGGGTGCGGGTTACAGAGTCGGAGTTGACGGTGGAGCAGGCGGAGTTGGATGGGCGGCTGCGGGAGTGGCGGAAGGGTGAATCGGAGCGGCTGGGGCTGCCGCAGTTCTTTGTTCTGGCTGCGTCCGCGCTGCGCGGGATTGTGCTGGCGAGGCCGCGGACGGTGGCGGAGCTGGGCAGGGTGGCGGGGCTCGATCCGGAGAAGATGCGGCAGTTCGGGGAGACGATCGTGGGCATCTGCAACGCCCAGGCGGGCGCGGAGCCGACTGGGGAGGCATGACGACGACGGGCGTTTTTGCCGGTGCGCGCGGACGAGTTTGCAGGTAGTATCGTTACAAATCCGTTATACAAACAGCAGGAGAGCGAGTTTTCCGAGGCAGCAATCGCGCTTCAAGGCCGACTGCTAGACTTAAGGCTCACGGAGTCGAGGGCTCTTTCCGATCGGGGATTTACGGAGTCCGGCTTCACGGAAGCTGGGGATTTTCGGGATCGGGGTGTACGGAGTGTAGGGATTTTGGGATTCATGGGATCGATGCCGGAGGGTTCGCTCCGGGAGATCGACCGGTTGGGGTATTCGCGGGCAGGTACCGCGCAACGCAATGTTCCGCTCACCGCAAGGAGAATGCAAATGGCAAACCACTCCGCAAGCAGCACCGCCTCCACCTCCACCCTTCGCCTGAAGCTCGGCCTGGCCGAGATGCTGAAGGGCGGCGTGATCATGGACGTGATGAACGTGGAGCAGGCGCGCATTGCGGAGGAGGCGGGCGCGGTCTCTGTGATGGCGCTCGAGCGGGTGCCGGCGATGATTCGTGCTGAGGGCGGCGTGGCGCGGATGGCGAGCCCCAAGCTGATCAAGCAGATCATTAATGCGGTGTCGATTCCCGTGATGGCGAAGGCGCGGATCGGACACTTCGCCGAGGCGCAGGTGCTGGAGAGTCTGGGTGTGGACTTCATCGACGAGAGCGAGGTTCTGACGCCGGCCGATGAGGTGTACCACATCGACAAGCACGCGTTTACGACGCCGTTTGTGTGCGGTGCGCGCAACCTGGGCGAGGCGCTGCGTCGGATCGCGGAGGGTGCGGCGCTGATCCGGACGAAGGGCGAGCCGGGCACGGGCGACGTGGTGCATGCGGTGCAGCACATGCGGACGATTACGCGCGAGATCAAGGCGCTGAGCGTGCTGGGCGGCGAGGAGCTGTACAACGCCGCCAAGGTCCACGGTGCGCCGTACGAGCTGGTGCGGATGGTGGCTGAGGCGGGCAGGCTGCCGGTGCCGAACTTCTCCGCCGGCGGAATTGCGACGCCTGCGGATGCGGCGCTGATGATGCAGCTTGGCGCGGAGACGGTGTTTGTGGGCTCGGGCATCTTTATGAAGGAGCGGGCGACTCCGCTGGACGTGGAGAACAATCCGCTGGAGCGCGAGGAGGCCGTGTCGCGGGCCAAGGCGATCGTGATTGCGACGACACACTTCAACGATCCGAAGATTGTGGCGGAGGCGTCGGAGGCGGTGATCGGCAGCATGAAGGGTCTGGCGGCGGCGGCGATCGAAGAGAAGAACCTGATGCAGACGCGCGGCTGGTAGGGACCGCGAGCTTGAGGCAAGAGCCCCACAGGCCTGTGGGGCTTTTCTGTTTGAGCGGGGCAGTCGGATGGATGTGTGCGATTCGGCCGCACGGGCTCGCGAATGGCTCACCTGTGCTCTTGGCTGTTGCTTCCGTGCACGCCTTCGTCCCGCGTGCAGCCTTCGTCAGAATGACATCGTGTCCGGAGGTCTGACTCAGACCGACTTGCGGACGGCAACGAGGCGTGGGGGGAACTGCAGATTCCCTTCGGGAATGACAAAGAAATTGGGAAGGATGATTTCGTAGGCGAAGTGCCTAAGTGATTTCGAGGATGGGTTCGGTGTTGTTGGCGATTTGGGTGGCTCGGGCGGCGAGTTTGCGGGCTACTTCGTAGAAGGGTGCGGCGATGGTGGAGTCGGGGCCGGCGAGGGCTACGGGGAGGCCGCGGTCTCCGCCGGAGCGGATGGCCGGGTCGAGTTCGAGGGAGCCGAGGAACTCCAGGCCGTACTGTTGCGCGGTGCGTTCGGCGCCGCCGGAGGAGAAGATGTCGATGACCTGCTGGCAGTGGGGGCAGGTGAAGTGGCTCATGTTTTCGACGATGCCAAGGACCTCGACGCGGACCTGGTGGAACATCTCGAGGGCCTTGCGGGCGTCTTCAAGGGCGACGTCGGAGGGGGTGGAGACGACGACGGCACCGGTGAGGGGGACGGTCTGGACGAGGGAGATGACGACGTCGCCGGTGCCGGGGGGGAGGTCGATGATGAGGAAGTCGAGCGTGCCCCACTCGACCTGCTGGAGGAACTGGCGGATGATCTGGTGGAGCATGGGGCCGCGCATGACGAGGGGCTTGTCGCCGGGGGAGATGAGGCCGACGGAGATGAACTTGACGCCGTGGGCGGTGAGGGGCTCGATGCGGTTCTCGCCGACGATGTTCGGCTGGCGGGTGGCGCCCATCATGGTGGGGACGTTGGGGCCGTAGATGTCGGCGTCGATGAGGCCGGTTTTGTAACCGAGTTTGGCGAGGGCGACGGCGAGGTTGACGGCGACGGTGGTCTTCCCTACCCCGCCTTTGCCGCTGCCGACGGCGATGATGTGGGCGACTCCGGGGAGGGTCTGGGGCGCTTGGGGGATGCGGCTGGCTGGGTTGGGGGGGGTGCTCATCTGCTTTGCTCCTGATTCGGTTACCGAGACTGCATGGGTTTGTGAGGTGTCACGCTAACACGCTGCGAGGACGTTGGGGTCGACGGAGAGGGGCTTAGAGGTGCCAGTCTCCGCCGAGGGCGGCGCGGAGTTCGCGGCGGCGCTGGGTTTCGCCGGCGCGCATCTCTCGGCGGCGGCCGGCGTCTTCGTAGCGGCGGCGCTGGTGTTCGGTCTCGGGTGTGATGGGGGGGACGGGGATGGCGCGGCCTTCGCGATCGACGGCGACGTAGGTGAGGTAGGCGGAGGAGACGTGTTTGAGGCGGCCTTCGCGGAAGTCTTCGACCATGGCTTTGACGCCGACCTCCATGCTGGTGCGGAAGGCGCGGTTGACGCTGGCTCTGAGGATGAGGAGGTCGCCGATCCTGCAGGGGGCGACGAAGTCGAGGTGGTCCATGGCTGCGGTGACGGTGAGGGCCTGGGCGTGGCGGCAGGCGGCGACCGCGCCGACGAGGTCGATGAACTGCATGAGGCGTCCGCCGAAGAGGTTGCCGACGGCGTTGGCATCAGCGGGAAAGATGATCTCGCTGCGCTCGGCGCGGGAGTCGGCTACGGTTCGGGAGTGCGGGAGTGGTTCGCCCATGGGGTCATTCTAATCTGCTGTGAGGGCAGGACAGGGGTGGAACGGGTGGGGGCGGATTTGTCCGCGGCTGGTATAGGGTGCGGCGTGTGACGGTGCGAACTAGAATGTGGGGATGGACAAGACGGCGGCGTTGAAGGAGATTCTGCAGCTCGATCCGGCGAACGCGTTTGCGCGGTACGGGCTGGCGATGGAGTATGTGGGGCGGGGGGAGATGGAGACGGCGCTCGGTGAGTTTGCGACGTGCATCGAGCAGAATCCGGAGTATGTGCCGGCGTACCAGATGTCGGCGCAGACCCTGGTGAAGCTTGGGCGGAAGGAGGAGGCTCTGGAGCGGCTGCATGCGGGGATCGGCGCGGCGAACCGGACGGGCAACCAGCATGCACTGGCGGAGATGGAGGGGCTGCGGGAGGAGATTCGCGGGTAGAGAAATCCGGCGGTAAAGGCAGTGTGGCGTGGAAGTGGTCTGGCTGTGGCGCGAGCGTCCGGGTACGGCAGCAACTATACTTGAGGAATGGCGAACCTCCTCCCCGGCACACTTGGCGCGCTCCGTGCTTCCGACTACACTCCATCCCGCGTTGGGCGTTCGGTGAAGGACGAACTGCGGGAGAACCTGATTGCGAAGCTGCGGGCGCAGGCGGCCGACGGGGGCAAAACGACGCTGTTTCCGGGGATTGTGGGGTTTGAGGATACTGTGGTGCCGCAGATTGTGAATGCGGTGCTGTCCCGGCATAACTTCATTCTGCTGGGTCTGCGGGGGCAGGCGAAGAGCCGCATTCTGCGCGCGCTGACGACTCTGCTGGACCCGTGGGCGCCGTATGTGGCGGGGTCTGAGGTACGGGACAATCCGTACAAGCCGTTGAGCAGGTACGGGCGCGACCTGGTCGCGACGATGGGCGACGAGACGCCCATTGCGTGGATGACTCCCGAGGATCGCTATGTCGAGAAGCTGGCCACGCCGGATGTGACGGTGGCGGACCTGGTGGGCGATATCGATCCGATCCGGGCGGCGCGTTCGAACCAGGATCTGGGCTCCGAGCTGACGATGCACTACGGGCTGCTGCCGCGCGCGAATCGCGGGATCTTCGCGATCAACGAGGTGCCGGACCTTGCGGGCAAGATCCAGGTGGCGCTGTTCAACATCATGCAAGAGGGCGACGTGCAGATCAAAGGCTACCCGGTGCGGCTTGCTCTGGATGTAGCGATTGTGTTCTCGGCGAATCCGGAGGACTATACGGCGCGCGGCAAGATTGTGACGCCGCTGAAGGATCGGATCGGGTCGGAGATCCGCACGCACTATCCGGAGAGCGTGGAGGAGGGGATCGCGATTACGGCGCAAGAGGCGTGGACGGCGCGGGGCGGCGCGGGGACGACGAAGGTGGAGATTCCGCGGTATGTGCGGCAGGTGGTGGAGCAGATCGCGTTCACGGCGCGCGACGACAAGAAGGTGGATAAGCGGTCGGGGGTGTCGCAGCGGCTGCCGATCTCGACGATGGAGCTGGTGGTCTCAAACGCGGAACGGCGCGCTCTGAGGCACGGCGAGGACGTGGTGGTGCCACGCGTGGGGGATATCTACGCGGCGCTTCCTGGGATCACGGGCAAGATCGAGCTGGAGTACGAAGGCGAGATGCGCGGGGCGGACACGGTGGTGCGGGAGATCATACGGGGCGCCGTGGCGAAGGTGTTCGACGAGTACTTTGCGGGCACGAACACGCAGCAGATCGAGCAGTGGTTCAACCTGGGCGGGACGGTGCAGTTGAACGATGCGCAGCCTTCGTCGGCGTCGCAACGCGAGCTGCAGCAGATACAGGGGCTGTTTGAGAAGCTGTCGCCGGTGGGGATCAACTCGAAGTCCAAGCCGGAGATTGCGGTATCGGCGGCGGAGTTTCTGCTGGAAGGGATGTACGCGCACAAGCGGTTGAGCCGCGCGGAGGAGAGGGTGTTCTCGGCGGGGGAGAAGAAGCAGCGCAACGATGACGCGACGAAGTATGCGGAGAAGATGCGGGAGCGCGAGATCGAGCGGGAAGAGTCGGCGCGGAGCAGGACCAGGCGCGGCTTCAACTAAGGAGCGTACGGGAGGGCGGTGGATGGTGGCCGAGGTCGGAGTCGAACCGACATGAGGTTGCCCTCGGCAGATTTTGAGTCTGCTGTGGCTGCCAATTTCACCACTCGGCCCTGGTTTGGATTGTATCGCAGAGGCAGGGTGGGGATCGCGTCAGCGGGGGCGAAGTGCAGTGAGGCAGGGTGCTCTCTGGCTCCGCACTTCCCTGCCGACGGAGGCAGCGTCGTTTCACCTGGCGCGCGAGTAGGCGGCCTGCTGCCAGAGCAGCTCGCGGCGGAACTGAGGGATGCGGGTCTCTGCGTCGATGGTGATGAGTTCGATGCCGGCGATCTCGGCGAAGTCCTGAAGGTGACCGGTCGTCAGCGCCATGCTGAGGCTGGTGTGGTGTGCTCCTCCGGCGTAGATCCAGGCGGCGGCGGCGACTTTGAGCGAGGGTCTGGGGAGCCAGACGGCGCGGGCGACGGGCAGTTTGGGGAGCGGGTGCTCGGGCTGGATGACGTCGACCTCGTTGAGGATCATGCGGAAGCGGTTGCCCATGTCGACGATCGAAGCGACCACAGCGGGGCCTGTGGGAGCGGTGAAGACGAGGCGTACGGGGTCTGCCTTGCCACCGATGCCGAGCGGATGGACCTCGAGCGCGGGCTGGTCCGCGGCGATGGACGGGCAGACCTCAAGCATGTGCGAGCCAAGAACCTTGGGCGTGCCGCTGAAGTCGTAGGTGTAATCCTCCATGAAGGAGGTGCCTCCCGGGAGCCCCTTTGCCATGACCTTCATGGTGCGGACGAGGGCAGCGGTCTTCCAGTCTCCTTCGCCGGCGAAGCCAAAGCCATCGGCCATGAGGCGCTGGACAGCGATCCCGGGGAGTTGATCCATGCCGTGGAGGTCCTGAAAGGTGTCGGTGAAGGCGGCGTATCCGCCTTCGACGAGGAAGGCTCGGAGGCCGAGTTCGATGCGGGCGGCGGCGCGGAGCGAATCGGCGCGGTCGTGCAGCGTGGCGATGCGATAGGTGGAGCGATACTCCTCGACGAGGGTGTCCACGGCGGCATCCGAGAACTGCCGCATCCTCGCGACGAGGTCGCCGACTCCGAAGCCATCGACACTGTAGCCGAGACGAATCTGCGCTTCGACCTTATCGCCTTCGGTGACGGCTACGTCGCGCATGTTGTCGCCAAACCGAGCGACTTTCAGGGACTGGGACTCGCGCCAGCCAGCAGCTGCGCGGATCCAGCGTGCTATCTCGTCGATGGTCTCCGGATCGTCCCAGAAGCCGGCGACTACTTTGCGGGGAAGGCCCATGCGGGCGGTGATGAAGCCGAACTCGCGGTCTCCATGAGCTGCCTGGTGGAGGTTCATGAAGTCCATGTCGATGGACGCCCAGGGAAGCTGGCGGTGGAACTGGGTGTGGAGGTGGAGGAACGGCTTCGTGAGCGAACCAAGCCCTGCGATCCACATTTTGGATGGGGAGAAGGTATGCATCCAGAAGATGAGACCGAGGCAGTTAGGGGTGTTGTTGGCTTCGCGGCAGAGTGCACGGATCTCGTCTGCCGTGGTCATGACGGGCTTGGCGAGGATGCGGCACGGGATGCCGGCCTGGGCATCCAGGGAGTGCGCCACGGTAGCGGCGTGCGCCGCGACTTTGCTCAGCGCCTCCGCACCATAGAGGTGCTGGCTGCCTGCGACGACCCAGACTTCATCCTGGGGAAATGTCTTCATCGTTCTACCTGTGTCCCGCGAGTGCGGACTGGGATCCCCAAGGACGGGGGGCCTGATCTTCCAATATGAAAACGTTTTCTGCTAAGGAAAACAGTAGCGGCGCGAAACCGTGCTGTCAACTGAATCCCTTGCGAGACGCCCGGAATCGAACACCTGTCATAATGGGCGACAAAGGGAGATGCGGATGAAGCGTGCGACGCGAACCCGTGGGGCGTCAGGCAAGATCGATATCCACGGCGTGGCTTCGCATGCGCGCGTGTCGATCGCTACGGTGTCGCGTGTGATCAACCGCGTTCCGACGGTGGACCCGGTGCTCGCGCGCCGCGTATGGAAGGCGGTCGCCGAGCTGAACTACCTTCCGAATACGCAGGCCAGGGCGCTGGTCTCCGGAAAGAGCAAGCTGCTGGGGCTGATCGTTTCAGACATTACGAATCCGTTCTTTCCTGAACTGATTCAAGAGTTCGAGCAGGTTGCGGTTGAACATGGCTACGAGATTCTGATCGGCTCGACCAACTATGAGCCGAAGCGCATGGAGTTGTGCGCGCGACGCATGCTGGAGCGCAAGGTGGACGGCGTGGCGATCATGACGTTTGCGGTTGAAGAGTTCATGCTGGATCGCTTTGCGGAAGACTCGATTCCCCTGATTTTTATCGATGTGATGCCTCACAGTCCCCGGGCCGCTGTGCTGGAGGTGGACTATGCGGCGGGCATCCATGAGGGTGTGCAACACCTTGCGGTGCTGGGGCACCGGAAGATCGGCTTCATCACAGGACCGCTGCACCTTCGCTCCGCGGAGACACGGCGGCGGGCGTTCCTCGAATCCATGCGGACGACGGGTCTGACAGCGAATCTGAAATGGGTGATCGAAGGAGATCACACGCTGGATGGCGGACGCGATGCGATGCACAAGATTCTGAGTCTGGACGCGTGGCCGAGCGCGCTGATGTGCTCGAACGACATGACTGCGATCGGTGTCCAGCATGCCTTGTTCGAGGCGAATTTGAAGGTTCCTGATGATTTTTCTCTGGTGGGGTTCGACGATATTCATCTTGCGGAATACACGATTCCGCCTCTGACAACGGTTCGCATGTCCTGCAAAGACCTGGCGCGGGCGGCGGTGCAGAGCCTGATCTCCCACATGGACCCGCACGTGCGGCACCCGGAGAGCAAGACGCAGATCAACACGCGGCTGATCGTGCGTCAGACGACAGGGCTGCCGAAGAATGCGCTTAGCGACCTGGCGGGAAAGAGACGCAAGAAGGACGTTCGCTGACGGCAGACAACTCAGGGCTGATTGATCTGCGGCCAGTCGCTGACCCACGTGATGGGTTCGACAAAGAGATAGTCGAGGTAGTTCTGCGCCACGCTGAGCGCGTGGAATGTGATGAGGTCTCCGCCTACGGGATCGATATAGACTGTCTCGCCGCCGGGAGCGATCCATTGCGATCCGCTCGAGAGCAGGATGCTGCCACCTCCGCTGGTCATGGCGATTCCTGCCTGGTCTACAAACGGGCCGTTGGGGCTGGTCGAGCGACCGACAGCGATTTTATAGTCCGCAGACGAGATGGGGTTGCTGCAGCAGTAATCGAAGGACACGAAGAGATAGTAGAAGCCGTTGTGCTTGACCAAGCTCGCCCCTTCGACGGGATTGTTGGTCACACCGGGGCGGGCGGCGAGGTTGATCACGGCGGTGTTGGTGGTCGAAAGCTTGCCGGTGGTGGGGTCTAACTCACGCTCATAGATGCCACCCCAGAAGCTGCCGTAGGCCATCCAAACGTGGGTGACGTTGCCGGAGCCATCTGTATCCACGAGGACGCTGGGATCGATGGCGTTGAAGTTATCCGTACTGTAGGACTGAAGCACGATGCCCTGATCGGTCCAGCCGTAGTTGGAGGCTGTCTGAGTCATGGTGGGACTGGTGGCGACCCCGATGATGGAGCCGTTCGCACCAAATCCCGAGGCAGCGTAGTACACGTGGTAGAGCCCATTGAAATAGCTGATGTCCGGAGCCCATAAGACCTTCAACGAGGGGAAGCGGTTGAGCACGGGCGCGGGCACGGTGTTAAACACCTGGCCGCAGCGGGTCCAATTGATTTTGTCGGTCGAGCAGCGGATGGGCAGGTAGCCCACCTGCGGCAGGCCGGTTTGGTCGCCCGGATCGGTGGACATGCTGTAGTAGATGGATCCCTGACGGACGATAGCGGGGTCGTGCACCAGGCTGACGTTGCCGGTCAAGGTGTAGTTGCCGGACATGGTCTGGGGCGGCACGGCGACCGACGAGCCACCTCCTCCGGTGCCTGTGCCCGCTGTTCCTCCGCTGGTGCCGGCCCCGCCACAGCCAACGAGGACGAGGGCGGGGAGCATGGCGAGGGTGGATGCGAAGGCGGCGAAACGGGGAGGGACGAGCATGGGAGTAGGCTCCTGGCGGGGAATGGAACGGCTTCTGTTACATAGCGTGCGCGCGCGGGAATCGCATGTAGAAAACGTTTTCTTTCGCGTCTGAGACTGTAAGACGTTCTCCTGCCGCCTGTCAATAGAAGGATGCGATGGGCGTTGTCTCCGAGCTACAGGCGGGTCGGCCAGCGTGGCTGGATGCGGTGTGCTTCAGAGCTCGTCACCTGGCGGCGGCTTCCCTTTCAGGCGGCTGGGCTGCAGTGGTTACGGCGGCGGGACCCGCGTCCTGCTTGGGTTCGTCGAGGGTCAGGATCTGGTCTGCGCGAACGTCATTCAGTCTTTGGTGGATGCCGCTGGGCCACAGGACCTCGACCGACCTGACTGTTCCGTTGGCGCCGAGTCCAAAGTGCAATCGTTTGTCGCTGGACGAGAGATAGCTTCCTGCTGTCGAGACGGTTGCCCACTGCGAGGCGCCGTCCGGGGTTGTGATCTTCACCTCCGCGCCGATGGCATCGCGGTTGCTGCGGTGGCCGACCAGCAGGAGCCCGAGCCAGTGGTTGGCGTTCTCTGTCCGGTTGCGCACTACATGGAGGGGGCCGTTGTTCTCAGTGACCACGGCGCTGATGTGACCGTCGTTGAAGAGGTCTCCGATGGCGAGTCCGCGTCCGACCCATTGAGCCTGAAATGCCGGACCCGCCGCGGCAGAGACATCGGCAAAGCCGCGCCCGGTGTTGTGTGCCAGCAACATCTTCTCGCGATAGTGGATCTGCGGATAGACCAGCTCGATGGTGTCGAGGTCGTGTCCCTGCACGACGAGAAGATCTTTCCTGCCATCGTTGTCGAAGTCCATGAAGGCGGTTCCCCAGCCGGAGTGCAGCAGGGTCATGCCTCCGATGCCGGAGGTGTAACTGCCATAGCTGAATGTGCCGTCTCCGTTGTTCTGGTAGAGCGCGTACTTCTGGTTGGCGAGATTGGTGATGAGCAGGTCGGGCAGGCCGTCGTTGTTGTAGTCGGCAAAGGCAATGCCCATGCCGGCGTAGGTTCGGCCATCGCCGTCGACTGCGATCTCGGCGCCGAGGCCGGTCTCCTCGAAGGTGCCATCCCCTTTGTTGCGGTAGACGTGTTCGAGGGTGGAGTCGTTGGCGACGACGATGTCGACTTTGCCGTCGCGGTCATAGTCGCCCAGCGCGATGCCGAGACCCTTGCCGGGGACGGAGATGCCGCGCGCCTTGGACTGCTCGGTGAAGCGGCCGTTGCCTTCGTTGTGGAAGACGAGGGGCGCGATGGCGGGAAAGACATCGGGGTGGCAGTAGGAGCGGTAGCCTTCGCGATGCTCGCCGCACCAGATGTTGTCCCAATCCCACTTTACGTAGCGGAGTACGACGAGGTCCAGCAGGCCGTCGCCGTCGAGGTCTACCCAGGCGGCGCTTGTGGACCAGCCGCTGCCGCCGGTGGCGGACGATGCGGTGACGTCGGTGAAGGTGCCGTTGCCGTTGTTGTGGTACAGGTGATTTCCGCCGTAGGAGGTGACGTAGAGATCTTCGTACCCGTCGTTGTCGTAGTCGCCGACGGCGACTCCGAGGCTGTAGCCGGCGCCCGCGAGCCCGGCTTTCTCGGTCACATCCTCAAAGGCGCCATTCCTGGTCTGGTGATAGAGGCGGTTCCAGTCCGCGGGCGAGGACTTCTGCGGCAGCGTGCCCGGGGAGGTGGGATCGGCGATGGGCGTGCCGTTGGCGACGAAGATATCGAGCAGGCCATCGTTGTCGAAGTCGAAGACGGCGACTCCGGAGCCCATGGTTTCGATCAGATACTTTTTCGTGGTATGTCCGGCGACGTGGTTGAAGTGAATGCCGGTCTTGTCGGTGATATCGATGAAATCGGCTACCGGCTGAGCCGGAGTCGGCAGGGCTTTGGTCTGGGCGACCTCGGGCTTGGCCTGTGCGCGTGCGAGACCTGCGGTGAGCGAAAGGAAGACGAGGGCAGCGAATGCCGGACGCGTGGGGAACGGCCGCCGTTGCGGGTGGAGCGAGCAAACGATCATGGGAGGTCTCCTTCCAGGGCCGCCGAAGGCCAGCCGTCCTTCCACCCCAGAGTGGAGATGTGAAGCGATGGACGGCCGTCGACTGCGCTGTAGGCGTGAAAGACGATGATGTCCTGTGCCGGCAGGTGCAGAAGAGACGCCCCGCCGGGGCCGAGCCATCGGGCGTTGCCGCGAAGGAGCGGGGTTCCGCCGCCTTCGAGCATGGGTTTGCCGTCGCGGGCCAGGAAGGGCCCGGTGACGCGCGGGGAGCGACCGACCATGGTGCGATATGTGCTCTTCAGGCCGCGGCAACACAGATCCCACGAGACGAAGAGGTAGTAGAAGCCGCCGTGATGCAGGATGAAGGGAGCTTCCACGGCTTCCGTATCCGGGGGGAGATCGGGATTGCGCGGCCCCGGCGTGGGAGCGGCGCCGCGTGAGGCCAGAGAGTAGAGGTGCGTGTCCCTGGGCGATGGCAGACCGGTGGAGCGGTCCAGATGGCGCATCTTGATGCCGCTCCAGAAGCTTCCGAACGCAAGCCAGGCCTCACCCTTCTGATCGATGACGAGGTTCGGATCGATGGCGTTGAAGTCATCGTCCTGTTTGGATTGCAGCACCAGCCCATGGTCCACCCAGTTGTAGTCTGGGCTGGCGGGGTCAAGGGTTGTGTTGGTGGCGAGCGCAATGCCGGACGTATTCTTTCCGAACACCGAGAAGGAGTAGTAGAGGTGCCAGAGGCCGTCGAAGAAGGAGATGTCGGGCGCCCAGAGCTCACGGGTCTGCGGGCTCAACTCACTAATCCAGGCAGGAATGCTGGGGAAGACTGCACCGCATCGCTGCCAGGCGTGCAGGTCCGGCGAGCAGCGCACTGAAACTTGGCCGAGGGGCTTTGGACGCTGGTCCGCCTGGACAGGGCCTTGGGGGGCGCCGGCGGGGCGCGGCGGAAAGGCAGGGCCGGTGGCGAAGACGTAGTATGTGCCCTTCTCATACGCGATCGAGGGATCGTGCGTGCCGGCGAACTCGCCTGAAAGTTCGAGCGCCCTGGGCGCGGCTTCGCGATTGGCAGAATGGGGGGACGAGCTTTGCCCACACGACAGGTCGCTGCCTACAAGGGCAACAACCAGCGCAAGTGTGAGATTGGTGGGGCATCTTGTACGTCGCATGAGTCTCAAGCTCCAACGGTCCGGATCTAGTTCGGCGGTGGCTCACCCTCGGTGGGGATCTGCTCCTCACGCGGGAGTTGGCGATGCTTGTCGATCTTGGCGGCCCGTCTGTCCGCCTGAGCTTTCTCCGCGGCGTCGCGCAGCGTGCGGAATTGCGCCAATGCTGCTTCCGCTTCTTCGGTCCGATGCTGGCGGCGGTAGACACGGGCGAGCTGGTAGAAGGCGAGTGTGTTCAGGGTGGTATCGTTCGGCGCCGTGCTCGCACGCTTCAGGTTGGCGATGCCGACGGCGTCCTGGCCCAGCTCCACCTGTGCTCTGCCGAGATAGTAGTAGACGCTTTCGAAGCGCGGCTCGAGAGCCACCGCGCGTTCGAGCGGAGCAAGCGCAGTCTGAGGTTTGCCCACGATGACGCGCAGGCTGCCGAGCTTGTAGTAGCTGGTGAAGCTGTAGGGGTCGAGAGCCAGTTCCTGCTCGTACGCTTCGCTGGCCTGGTCCATGGATCCGGAGACCCAGTAGAGATCGCCAAGCTCCTCATGCAGACCGAGGGTTCGGGAGGCACGCTCGATGGCGAGCTTGTATTCTCCGATCGCATCGGAGGTGCGGTCCGCTTCGGCGTCTGCCTGTCCCAGGACTTCATGGACGCGGTAAGAGTCGGGATCGAGGGCAAACATATCCTGATAGCTGGCCTTGGAGACAAGCAGGTGGGCTCGGCCGCGGTGGTAGAGGACGTCGAGGTCCTTCGGCGCGAGGGCGAAGGCGGCGTCCAGGGCAGCGGCTCCATCTTCAACATGACCCACGGCGACCTGGCTTAGCCCGAGCCACATCCATGCCTTGGGGTCCTTTGGGCTCAGCTTGATCTCGCGGCTGAGTGCTTCTACTGCCTTGTCGAAGTGGCTGAGCTGATAGTCTGCGATGCCGAGAAAGAGGTTGGCGCCGCGCAGGGTGGGCTTGAGGGTGCGAGCCTTGTCGAGAGCGGCCGCGGCTTCCGGATAGGTCTTCTGCTGCTCCAGTGCAAGGCCGAGGTTGAGAAAACCCTCCGCAAACTGCGGGCGAAGCTGGGTGACGGTGCGAAACGCTGCGGCGGCGGATGCGGCGTCATTGTGCTGCAGTGCTTCGACGCCCTCGGCGAGGGCCTGATCCGCAGCCGCTGTGGATGCGGAGGCTGCCGGCCTGTGCGTGGTCTGAGAAAGCCCCGGAAGCGCGTAAGCAACAGGGGCAAGGAGGGCAAGACACGCCGCGCAACGGCGGTTCCAGCGTTTCATGCTCCCATTATCCTCTATCCCCGGTTTGCTGCGGATCGATCAGCCGTGGCGCGTGTGGAGGGCCGAGACGGCGGCGCCAGGCGGGGAACTCTCCGCCTGGCAGCCGTTTCGGACAGGTTTGTGCGGTCAGTATTGAATCTTCAGGACAAGCTGTATCTGTCTTGGGCCATTGAGCGTGGATCCGATCTGGCCGAAGTTTCCGTCAGTTATACCCGTACCCGGTTTATTGAAGATGTGCCGGTTGAAGGCGTTGAACATCTCGGCTCGCAAGTCGAATTTGAACTGCTCGTGGAGCGTGAAGGATTTGTTAAGGCTGAGGTCCTCGTTCAGTGACACAGGGGTTCGATATTCCGTGACATTGCGGCTCATGTTGCCGAAGCGCCATGGGCCTCCCTGGCGGATGGCAGGATCGTTGGGGTCGTGGAAGGCTGCAGCGTTGAAGATCCGCTGGGTGGAATCGAAGGGGTTGTATGCGCCGCTCTTTCCCACGGAGGTATACAGAGATTGCCCGACCACACGGTTCGGACGGATGCCGAAGTAGAATCCCGGAGGCCCGGAGGTGCCGCCGTAAAAGCTGACGGGCTGCCCGCTGAGGTACCGCTGGATGCCGCCGACTCGCCAGCCTCCAACGACCGCGTCTACCGCCTTCGGTGTGTGACTCAGGAACTTCTGTCCGTGGCCGACGGGGAGCGTGTAGAGGTAACTGACGACGAAGTTATTGGGCACATCCTGGTTGGATACAGCCTTTTCGGCCTTCAGGTTGTAGGGGTTTTGTGTACCGCCCTGCCCGAGCAACGTGGCAAAGAAGGGTTGAATGGAGTCCGCATCGGTCATTGTCTTGGACCAGGTATAGGAAGCGAGCAGGTTCAAGCCGTTGTGGAAGCGCCGTTCCAGCTTTGTCTCCATTGCGTGGTACGTTGCCATACCGCGGTTCTGGATGTAGTTATCGTTGGACATGAAACCGAACTGGGGATAGGGCGCCAAGGCCTGCGCGACGGTTGCACCCCCGCCCCAGAGGCTATTGAAGTTGGCGAAGGGGACCTTGATACCGGCCGCCGCGGCCTGCGTGGAGCTTGCCGGCGCGTAGAGCAGATCGCCTAGCTGGAATGCAGAGAACGGGATGTTGTTTTGCTCATACAGATAGCTGTGGAGCCGGACGGAGTGCTGACCGATATACCCAAGAGTAAAGATCAGGTCCGGGGCCAGCTTGGTCTGGGTCTCGAGCGACCAATTCTGGACGGTAGCAGGACGTCCGTCACCACGCAGCACGGCGTCGATCTGGCCACCGTTCCGCTGCGACGGATCCGTGTTGACGACGTACTGGTCGCTGGCCGGGAAGCCCGCATCGAGGCTGCTGACGGGATTGATGCTGTTGCTGTTGTGGTCATGGCCCTGGGTGAATCCGGCAGAGAGTCCCTGCCCATAGTCGGCATACTCGAGCGGGCCGGAGATTATAGTGTACGCACCGCGCAGCACTACGGTGTCATGCAGCCAGCCAGGGGTGTAGGCGAACCCTATTCTCGGCTCGAAGTTCTTGAAGAAGGTGCTGGCCCAGCTCTCCTTGCGGTTGCCAGAGCGGCCCGTACCGGTGCCGGAGAAGGCGAGGGCGCCGAGCAGACCGTTTGCGCCGGGGTTTGCCAGGTTGGGATCGAAGTTGGAGGAGGCACCCTCCGCCTCATAGCGCGGATGATCAATGCTGTAGCGAATCCCCAGGTTGAAGGTGAGGTTGTGCCGGAACTTCCAGTCATCCTCGAAGAACGCCGCGTAGTAGGGCTGCAGCCAGCGCGGGGCGTGGAGCTGAATGGTGCGGGAGATGTCGTATGGGGCGCCCAGCAGGAAGCTGGCGAAGCCGTTGCCGGTGATCGATCCGCTGTTGGCCGAGCCTGCGGTCTGGCTGCGACCGAAGTTGAAGGAGCCCGATGCGGTTCCATTGTTATTGTAGGAGAACTGCTGCCAGCGATAGGTTCCGCCGAAACGGATTGTGTGCGCCCTGAGCTGCCAGCTAACTGCCTCATTGACGATCAGGGCGTTATCCACGTTGTCATCGTAGTTCGAGTTGCCGACGCCCAGACCCTGCGGCTCACCAAAGCTGAAGCTGGGGAAGGTGAAGCCTGCGCCGGCGCTGTTGGGGATGCCAAGCTGCGCATCGTAGTTGATGCCATTGAACGACGCCTGGGACGAGTTGAAGCTGTTCACGCGGTTGCCGCCGATGGTCAGCGAGTTGACGATATGCGGCGTAACTGTGAAGTCCCAACCGATGCGCGCGTACTTGTAAAACTGATCGGTGACCGTAGTGCCATCGATGGGTGCGGGCAGATTGGGCGAACCGTTGTTGCTGTTCTCCCGCGCTGTCGCGTAGGCGAACACGTGGTTCCTGCTACCGAAGTTCTGATCGAGCCGAAGGCTGTAATCGGTATTGGCCGTCAAGCTGGTGTAGGACTGGACGTAATTGTTCGTGCCCGTGCCTACGTAGCCGGGAGTCGGCAGGGGGATCAGGGCGAGGACCTTCAGCGCAAGGGGGCTGAAGCGGCTTGAGGAGATCTTGTTGCCGGCAAAGGTTGTTGTCCGGCAATCGACGTTGGCGACATTCTGCGTCGGAACGCCGGGATCGAACAGCTGCCCCTGAAGCAGAGGCAGACCGGTGCAGGGATTGATGGACGTGGTGGCGGCGCCGAGCGTGGAGGAGAAATCACCGCCGCGCTGCGCGGCTGTTGGCACCGTTGTGGCCGAAAGTCCACCACTCTGATACCTGAGTTGCTCGAAGTTGAAGAAGAAGAAGGTCCGGTCGTTGCCTTTGTATAAGAAAGGGATCCGAACAGGTCCACCGAGCGTGGCTCCGTAGTCGTTCTTGGTATCCAGACTTCGCTTGAACTGCTTCTGCGCGGCGGCGGTGTTCCCTGCCTGCGCAATGTAGCCGTTGTTGAACCAGTTATTTGCGTCGAGCCCATTGTTCTTAAAGAAATCGTAGACGTGCCCGTGGTATGCGTTGGTGCCCGATCGTGTCTTCAGGTTGGCAAGGCCGCCCGTTGTGCGGCCGAACTCTGCTGGCAAGGAGGAGGTCTCGATCCTGAACTCCTCAATGGAGTCAACCGAAGGCGTCGTCTGGTCGAAGTTGCCGGAGCCGTTCTCAGACCGATAGGTGCTGACACCGTCAATGAGGTACTCGCTGCCTAAGGTCTGGCCGCCGGCGATCTTGGACTGGAAGGTGCCACCATTTGTGCCGGGACCAACCGCTCCAGGCGCGAGAAAGCTAAGGGACTGCAGCGAACGGAATGCCCCCCCCACAGCGATGGGCAGATCCTCAACTTGACGGGAGTTGAGTACCGTGCCGATATCAGACGTCTCCGTTTCGAGGGACGGCCCGTTGGCCTCCACGTTGACCGTTTCCGTCGTACCGCCGGGCACCAGCTTGAAATCGTGTGAAGCGCGGGTACTGAAGTAAATCTCCAAATTCGTCACCTGCTGCACCGAAAAGGTGGGCGATGACACTGATACGGTATACGTTCCGGGTCGAAGGGACGGAAACGTATATACCCCGGAGCCTGAACTCGTGGTTTTATAGACTGTTCCAGATCCCTGCTCGGTGGCGACCACGGCGGCGCCGGCGACGACGCTGCCGGTTGAGTCAGTCACGGTACCGGCGAGAGATCCGGTATCGACCTGGCCGAAGGCGTGGTGCGCGCCGCAAAGGAGAAGAACGACTAGAGCCCACTGTGCCCACCGGTGCCTGTTCAGAACTTTCATGCAGCTTCTCCTATTAAATGATTCCTTTGTGGTTCCCGGCTTTTTTGACCCGGTAAACATTTTCCTGCGAGAAGTCGGCACTTTCTCGATCTTGCCGTATCCAGGGAATTGGTTTGAGTAAACATTTTCTTGAACACGAACAAAATGACGCGACGATTGGCGACCGACTTCAATACATAGATTCCGATCAGTGTTTTTAGCCCGCGGAAAGGACCGCTGTCAAGCACTAATAGATTGATTTTAAGTTCTTTTTTCGCGGGGACCGAAAGGTTTATGAGGATGGAGGCGGCCCATCATCGGACTTTAGCCGAATTGGGGCCAAACTCGATGCGGAAGCATGACGCGAACCCGGTGGGTGGCGCAGCTGGGAGCCGAAGGTAGAGGCCATCCTCCCGCTGCTCAAAGGGAATGGGTGAGGTTGACCCCAGCAGGGTGACGCCTGAGACCGCTGCGCGGCCCGTCTGCCGGGAGAGCGAACGGATGACGGCCCTGCCGTCGGCTGGCCAGGCAAGTTCGGTGGCATACAGCACGGGTCCGTTGACGGTGAACCGGAAGTCCTGGGGGGTGAACCCCTTCGTGTCGACGTCGTGGAATGACCCTCCGGCCACCCGGGTCGGACCTTCGCCGTAGACCATCCATGGGCGGGTGCCATAGATGGCTTCTCCGTTGACCTTCAGCCATGCCCCGACGGAGAGGAGCACCTCTTTGATTTCATCGGGTATGGTGCCATCGGCGCGCGGTCCGATATTCAAGAGCAGGTTGCCGTTCTTGCTCACAATGTCAACCAGCTGATGCACGACGAACTCGGGTGTCTTGAACGAGTCGTGTTCGATGTAACCCCAGCTCCTATTGCTGACCGAGGTGTCCGTCTGCCAATAGAGGGTCCGTGTGTTTTCCAGTTGTCCGCGCTCAAAGTCGAGTGTGCCCGAGCCCTCGCGCATGGCGTTGAACTTGTAGTTGATCACGCCCTGCGTGCCGCGTCCGGTCGTCTCGTCGTAGTAGAACGCAGCGAAGCGCGCGAGGTAAGGCCGGACGGATGGCTGTCCGATCCACCAGTCGAAGTACATCAGGTCGGGGTGGTATTTGTCGACGATCTCGGCCGAGCGGGCGAGCCAGTCTTCGAGATATGCGGAGCTGGCGAAGGTCCAGTCCACATTCAGATCGTCGTTTCCGGTCTCGAGCCGCCTGTGTGCGGGCCCGTAGAAGCTGGCGAATCTGGGGTCGTTGACGTCGGAGGACAGCGTGCGACCGTGGTCGAAGAACCAGTCGTGCTCGACGCGGTGAGAGGAGGCTCCCAGGCGCAGGCCTTCGGCGCGCACGGCTTTGGCGAGTTCGCCGACGAGATCTCGATGAGGTCCCATCTTGACGGCGGTCCAGTCCGACAGGCTGCTGTCATACATGGTGAAGCCGTCGTGATGTTCAAAGACGGGCACCACGTAGCGTGCACCGGACTGCGCGAAGAGATGGGCCCAAGCGACGGGGTCGTACTTTTCGGCGCGGAACATGGGGATGAAGTCCTTGTACCCGAAGCTGGTGAGCGGGCCATAGGTAGCGACGTGGTGTTTGTTCTCCTCGGTACCTTCGATGTACATATTGCGGGGATACCACTCGCTGCCGAATGCGGGGACAGAATAGACGCCCCAGTGGATGAAGATGCCGAACTTCGCATCCTTGTACCACGCTGGTTCGCTATATGCGCCGAGGGTCTGCCAGTCCGGAGTAAAGGGTCCGGCGGCAGTGACCCGATCAACGTGCTTGAGTATCTCGGTGCGTCGCGCGTCGTAGCGCGCACTTCCCTTCGCCCATTGCTCGTCCTGGGCGGCGGCGGACAGTATGGCGGTGGGTGCAGACTGAGCTACGGCGAGCACGGGACGATGGGTGGCAGCTCCGAGTGGAAGCAGCCAGATCGACAAGCGAAGAAAGGACTTTCGGGTCATGCGCAGCCTCCGGAAGGACGATGGCAGCTCAGCTTGGAGCAGGGATAGACGAAGCGGTTTCCTGGGAAGCATGGTAAACGTTTTCCTTAGAGGTCCATCATAAAGCAGAGTTGTGCGAGGAGAAGCCTTCACGGACACTTTCCGGCCAGGAGAGTCCCTTCCGGGCCGCGGTAACAGGTGGCTCCGGGGATCGTGTGTCGGCGGCCAGTTGGCCGATCCCCAGCCGGGGCCTCTCGCTCATATGAGCCGACCGACGCGGCACACGGCATTCGTCCCGGCGCTTACAGGGGCGGGCCACCGGCGTGCGAGCGGCGTCTCTGCCGGCCCCATGAGTAGGCGAGCCGCGCAAGGACTCCAGAAGCAAGGTAGCCCAGCGCGATCGCGATCAACATGTACTCCGAGTTCCAGGCGATGAGCGCACCGACAGACGCGATGAGTGCGATCCACTGAAAGGGGTGGCGCTTGCCCATCATGAGTTCCTTGCCGCTCCAGAAACGCCACTGGCTCACCATCAGGAATCCTGTGAAGAGGAGCAGAGCCATCCATATGAGCGCCGTGCGAGCGTCGTAGATGGGAGAGCCATCGAAGCAGTGGATGACCGCGCAGATTACGCCGGCTCCTGCCGGGATGGGCATGCCGACGAAGTACTTTCTGCCTGGGCGACCCGGGTTTCTGGGCTGTGGATTGACGCTGATGTTGAAGCGAGCCAGCCGGCTCGCGCCGCAGATGACGAACAGGAAGCAGGCGAACACGCCGGCATGAAGCACGTTCTGGCGAAGATGAGGATGGAGGGTTGCCGGGAGCATGCGGAAGCCCCAGATGTAGGCGAGCAGGCTGGGCGCCACACCGAAGGTGATCACGTCGGCGAGGGAATCCAGTTCCCTGCCGAAGTCACTTGCCGTGTTCGTCATCCGAGCGATGAAGCCGTCGACGCTGTCGAACAGGACCGCGAAGCCGATCGCCAGCGCGGCGCGATCGAAGCAGGCGGGATCGGCTGCGCTGCCTTGAATGCTCTGGACGATGGCATAGTATCCGGCTCCGATGTTGGCTGCGGTGAACAGCGAAGGCAGGACGTACATTCCACGGCTCGGCCGCCGGCGCGATCTGGGCGAAGTCTCATCCGCGGGCTGAAACGCGCCGCTGTCCGGATCGTGCATTACGACACCGCAGCTGTTCCGGCGCGCGGGCTGCTCGCCGGGCTCTGCGGAAGGATCGCAAGCACGCTCGATCCACCGCGCACACGAGTTCCGGGCTTGACCTGCGGCAGCGCGTCGGCCGGAATCAGGATGTCGACCCGGGAGCCGAACTTGATCATGCCCACGCGCTGTCCGCGGGCGACCGTGTCGCCCACTTTGACGGCACATACGATGCGGCGCGCGAGGAGTCCCGCGATCTGCTTGTAGCTCACCTCGAACCCACCGCCATCGATCACCACAAGCGTCTGCTCGTTGGTCAGGACGGATTCCGGTTTCATGGCGTTCTGGAAGCCACCGTGCCGGTGCTCCACGACCTTGACTACACCCGCGACAGGGGCGCGATTTACATGAACATCAAACACGTTCAGGAAGATGCTCAAACGGAGGCGGCTTCCCGCAGAGGTTTCGATCCACTCGGACGCCGTGACGACGCCATCGGCAGGCGACACGATGTCTCCCGGGCCGCCTGGAATGGCGCGGTTGGGGTCGCGAAAGAACCATAGGAAGAAGATCGCCAGAACAATCGGCACGGCAATCAGCACCTTGGGCAGTGTAAGCAGCCACAAGAGAGTGGCCACGACGGCCAGGCCCAGCGCGTAGAAGAATCCATCCCGAACCATATCTCCTCCAGTATAAGCCCCGCTGGTTGCCACGGCGCAGGCGGGACGTTAGCCTTGATCTCTTGCGACCTCCCGCGCAGCCTTCGGTGTACGCCTTTGAGCCAAGTCGAGGAGGTCGCCTTGCTCTGGGCTCCTTTCTCGTATGGGTCACGCTTGCTGCTTTCGCGCCGTGCGAGCAGCTGCAGCGTGTCCGGGGCGAGGTCCAGGACGTTTCCGGAAGGCCGGTTCCGGGAGCCCGTGTTATGGCCGTATGCGGCGTGGACCGGACGGTTTCGATCACCGACACAAACGGCCACTTCGCATTGAGCTGGCCTGGGTGCGGTGGGCCTGTGACGCTTCGTGCAAGCGCTCCCGGTCTGGAGTCGGATGCGATCCAGATCGCGTCCAAGGCCACAGCAGCGCCGATGGTACTTTCGCTGCATCCCACTTCGGTGCGCCAGCATATCACCGTGACGGCCACGCGGGCTGCGATCGATCTGCCCGCTACTGCAGGGACCGCGTATGCGCTGAGTGGAGCCGAACTGAAGAACGTTCCGTCAACCGCCCTCGACGACAAGCTCCGCCAGCATGCAGGCTTCGAACTCTTCCGCCGCGCCAGTTCCACCATCGCCAACCCGACGAGTCAGGGTGTCTCGCTGCGAGGCCTGGGCTCAACCGCGGCCAGCCGCACGCTTGTGCTCGAGGACGGTGTTCCTTGGAACGATCCGTTCGGCGGCTGGATTCACTGGGATGCCATCCCGCAGTACGCGATCGACTCCGTAGACCTCGCGACCGGCGGCGGCTCGGATCTGTATGGATCGAGTGCGCTGGGAGGCGTCATCGACATCGTTCCATCGATGCCCTCCCGCGGGCGCTTCGACGCAAGCGCCTTCGGGGGCGGAGATGCGACTGCGTTCCTGAGTCTCCGGGGCGATGTCGGGTCGGCCCGGTGGCGGCAACTGGTTGCGGGCGACAGCTTCCAGAGCGCCGGCTATGTGCCGACCTCCCCCTCGGTGGCGGGCCCCGTCGACGTTCCAGCGAACCTCCACGACGGGGCGCTGCGCACGGAGACCGACCGTGTCCAGGACGGAGGCGAGCGGACGTTTCTGGTGGGCAACCTGCTCACCGAAAGCCGCAGCAACGGGACGCGCCTTCAAACCAACGGCACACGGCTCTGGCGATACGTTGCGGGTGAGGACTGGAGTTCGCCTAACGGTGCAAGCGGACGCGCGCGACTGTTCGGCAGCAACGAGGCATACCGGCAAAGCTTTTCGTCCGTCACGTCCGCGCGCACGGCGGAGAGCCTCACGCGGCTGCAGCAGGTTCGGACCCAGGAGGTTGGCGCCTCGGGGGACGCGTCCTTCGCCGGCTCACGGGGAGCGATTGTCACCGGCCTTGACCTCCGCGACATCCGAGCTACAGACACCGAGACTCCCATTGCAGCTGGCGGACCGGCGGGCATAGCGGACACGTCGGCGCGCCAGCGCTTCCTCGGTGGGTTCGGTGAAGTGATCGCATCGCGCGAGCACTGGTCACTCGCCGCCTCCCTGCGGGTGGACAGGACCTGGAACCTGGACACGCGGTCGATCACACAGCCCGCCGTCGTGGCGCAGCCGGTCGCAACTGCGGACCGCAGGGAGTTCATCGCGAGCCCACGCATCGGCATTGTGCGCGCCTTCGGGCCGCGAGCGAGCGTACATACCTCTGCCTTTCGCGCCTTCCGCACGCCTACCATGAACGAACTCTACCGGACGGGCCAGGTAGGCCAGCAGACCACCCAGGCCAACCCACAGCTTCTCTCGGAACGTGCGACAGGGTGGGATGCCGGTGGAAGCTATGGCAGCTACGGCGACACGGTCCGTGTTCAAGCGACCTGCTTCTGGACAGAGATCAACCGCCCTGTGTCGGCCGTCATCGTCTCGACGAGCGCCACCTCGATCCTCGAAAGGCGCCAGAACCTGGGCCAGATCGTCAGCCGGGGGGCTGAACTCCTGGTCGACGTGCATCCGTCGGGCACTCTGTCGGGGTCCATCGGCTACAGCTATGCGCATGCGGTGGTAACGCGGTTCTCGGCACAGCCGCAGTTGGTGAATCACTGGATCGCGCAGGTTCCGCGGCAGAGCGTTACGGCGCACCTTCGTGCCCAGAATGCCAGGCTTGGCGCAGTCACCCTCGCAGCGCGGGCGGCCGGACGCGCGTACGACGACAGCGCCAACACGTATGTGCTTCGCGGCTTCTTTCTGCTGGACCTTCTGGTCCGCCACGACTTCGGCGCGCAGTGGACCGGATCGTTCAGCGCACAGAATCTGCTCAACCGGCGGCCGGATGTCGCGCGCACACCGATTCTCACCCTGGGGTCGCCGCTGCTCGTACAGGGCGGCCTCGAGTTCCATTGGTCCCGCATGCCGACCAGGTAGCGTGGCGCGCAGTGCGTGTCACGGGCGACGTGAGTCGCGGCTCCCGGGCCTTCGGGTCGTCCTGCTCAATTCCATGGTGGCCGACGCTGCTCGCAGGCTAGTGCCCGGCTCGAAGCTCCGCCGCAATTTCAGCTGCCGCGGTACGAGCTGCATCCTCCCGGTCGGGAGGAAAGCTTACGGCGCCCACACGGGCGTGCCCCCCTCCCCCGTACCGCTCGCAGATCGCCGCCACGTTTGCCAGCTCCTCTGCCGGAAGAGTCGCCCAGGGATTGGTACCGACTGCCACCTTGGTGCGAAAGCTGGAGCGACTGAGCCCCACGTTGTAGACGGCATCCGGGAGCAGATAGTAGGGGATGAATTTGTTGTATCCCTCTGTCACGCGATCGGTGATGTCGAATGTAACGACGCCGCGCTCGAGCACCGCACGTTCGCGCAGCAGCTCGATACCCGCATGGTGCCGCTCCATCAGCGGACCGAGTTCCTTCTGCACAAAGGGCCGATCCAGTACCTGCTGCAGGCTCATCTCCGTCAGCAGCGGAATCAGCCTGGGCACGAAGTCATTGGCTGCCACGCTTTCGATGACCATTGTCAGCTTCATGGCAGGCTCTGCCATTTCGATTGCGGCCTGGGCGCTTGCGTACTTCGCGCCATCCACGATATTGGCCCAGTGGATCAACTCCGAATACGGCTCCGGATTGAAGCCGAACTCCTCCCGCGCCACATCCGCGATCAGGCTGGTGCAGGAGATGTACTCGGGGTTGTAGAACTTGCCGCCGACGGGGCGGCCATCTCCATGCCGTTCGGCGTGCCGCGACCGGTAGAGCAGATAGTCCTGATGGTCCTCCGGCGTCAAGAAGGCGCTCTGGTGATGATCGAACCACCATGTCACCTTGGGCGAGGCGAGGTACTTGAAGTCCACGATCGCGTTATCGCCGTCGACGAATGAGCTTTCATCGAACAGCGATCCCGCGCGATGCATGAGGCCCGAATAGCTGTACTCCACACCGGCCCGGACGCACTCGCGGTGGAATCGGCTGAAGACGGAGGCCGAACAGGCGCCGTCGAAGCAATGATCGTGATAGAAGATGCGGCACTGCAAGTCTTCACCCCCGGCTGGCTGCTCGTGCGTGCAGGCGAGACCTGCGCGAAGTTCTTAGGATTGCTGCCGGGCATCGGGTGTGTCAAGCAAGAGGCTTCTCTCGAAGCGACTCGCATGCCGCTAGAATGGAGGCTCCATCAAGGACTTCCGCGTGCCGAATCAAAACCCTGCGCCTGGCGACCCGAGGAGCGTGCCGCCGCCCCCCGATCCGGGGACAGCGGCACTCCCAACGCGGGGGATGGGCGCCATCTTCTTCGGGGACGAGGGGCTTCGTGCCGGGTGGCGTCTGGTGATCTACTTTGTCCTTGTGGCCTCGTTCCTGGCGGTCGCGCTGCGAGTTGCGGGCCACCTCCAGAGCGGGCAGCCGACCGGCAACCCGGCACCGCAGAGGCTCTTCACCGCCACGTCTGCGCTTGCAACCGAATGGCTGGAGGCCGCAGCCGTCGCGCTCGCGACGTTTGTCATGGCAGCTATCGAAGGACGCCGGGCAACCGCATATGGTCTTGCATCCCGCAGGCCGTTATGGCAGCTAGCCTGCGGGATGTTCTGGGGCGTGACCCTGCTCACGGTGCTGGTGGTCATCCTGAAGTCACAGGGCCTGCTCGTCGTCGACGGACGTGTCCTGCAATCGGCTGCCGCCGTGCGGTATGGGCTGCTCTGGATGGTGGCCTTTCTCGGCGTCGGGCTGTTCGAGGAGACCTTCTTTCGCGGCTTTCTGCTTTGGACGCTTGCCGGCGGACTTACCGCACTCTACCGTCGTGTCAATCCGCGACTCGCACCCGCGCTTGGCTTCTGGAGCGCAGCCTTCCTGCTCTCGTTCGGCTTTGGCGGCGTCCACTCTTCGAATCCTGGAGAGTCCCCGATCGGAATCGTCGCTGCGGGTATCGCCGGGCTGGTTTTTACGTACAGCATCTGGCGTACAGGATCGCTCTGGTGGGCGATCGGCTTCCACGCTGCTTGGGATTGGGCGGAGTCCTACCTGTATGGCGTGGCAGACAGCGGCAACATAGCCGAGGGTCATCTGTTCGCCACACACCCCCACGGCTCTGCTGTGCTCTCGGGCGGTCTTACGGGACCGGAGGGCAGCATCTGGGTGCTTCCCACGCTGCTGGTCACAGCCGTCATCATCCGGTTGACGCTACACGACGAATGCAAGTCGGCGGGCTCCGCGCGTGAAACCGCCGCAGAGTAAACTTGCCCCAAGCCATGCAGCGTGACGACCAAAGCCCAAGCGCAGACGGACCCCCACCGGATGACCTGCCGCGCGACAGACCCGGAGCGACACAACGCATGCACGGTGGGCCCGGCGGGCGGCCTGCGCTCGGCCTTGGAATGCGCGTCGTCGCCTGGATCTTACCCACGCTTCTGGTACTGACGCTGATTGCCTGGTTCGCTGCACGGCATTACATCCACCGGGCGATGCATGATGCGCTTCCTGTGCTCGATGGGACGATCCACGTGCCGGCAGCCGCGACTCCAGGCTTCGGACTGGGCGCACCCGTCACGGTCGCGCGGGACGTCCATGGCGTGCCGCATATCCGGGCTGCTTCGATCGACGACCTCGTGTTTGCGCAGGGCTACATCACGGCGCAGGACCGTTTGTGGCAGATGGAGCTGCTGCGCCGCCATGCAGCGGGCAATCTGGCCGAGATCCTCGGGCCCTCCCTGCTGGAACACGACCGCGTGCAGCGAACGCTGCAGATCCGCGATTCCGCAGACCGGGCTGCCATGGCGCTGCCTGCCGATCAACGGCACTTCCTCGATGTGTACGCCCGCGGGGTGAATGCCTCGATCGTTGCCCAGCACGATCATCTTCCGCTCGAATTCAGGCTCCTGCAGTTCACCCCTGGAGCGTGGTCGCCGCGCGACTCCCTGCTGATCGCCGCGGTCATGTTTCAGGATCTCAGCACCAGCTTCCCCACCAAGCTCGGGCGGGAGGCTCTTGCCGCCCATCTGCCCCCCGAGTTGATGGCGGACCTCTACCCTGTCGGCTCGTGGCGCGACCACTACCCTGGCCAGCCGATCCCCGACCTGACGGCTGTGCAGGGCGACTTCGAGGAGGTGCCGCTCGACGAGTCGCAGTCCCGCGTGGACGCCCCGCACGCCGCCCCCGCTCTCCACACGCCGGGCACCAGTCTGGAAGCTCTGCAGGACACTCTTGCCCTGTTCCACTCACCTTGCGCAGAGTGTGTGGCGGGATCGAACTCGTGGGCTGTTGCAGGCTCGCGCAGCGCCTCCGGCAAACCCCTCCTCTCCGACGACATGCACCTTAGCTCCACCGTCCCGGGCCTGTGGTATGAGGCCGACCTGCAGGTCCCCGGCGCGCCTCCAGCGGCTGCGTTCCATGTCGCGGGCCTGACGCTTCCCGGCACGCCGTTCGTCATCGTGGGGCACAACGATCACGTGGCCTGGGGCTTCACCAATCTGGGCGGCGATGTTCAGGATCTCTACATCGAGCACACCCGGGGAACTCCCGGAGGCGCGGAGTACCTGGCCGGGCCGGGCTCCGGCGCCTCCGCCGGCACGTGGCAGCCGATCCGCTATCACCGCGAGATCATCCATGTGCGTGGGGCCGCCGACGTCACTCTGGACGTCCCTCTCACGCGTCATGGCGACGCAGATACACCGGTCATCTCCAGCATCTTTCCCGGAGAGACACGCACCATCAGCCTGCGCTGGACGCTCTACGATCCTACGTCCATCAGCGATCCCTTCTTCGCCATCAACTCAGCGGGCGACTGGCCGTCCATGCTTGCCGCCTTCTCCGGGTTCGGCGGTCCAAGCCAGAACATGATGTATGCAGACGATGCCGGTCACATCGGATACCACGCTGTGGGCCGGGTGCCAATCCGCGGTGACCACACACACCCAGCCGCGCTCTCGCCCGTTCCTACAGAGACCCAGGCAGCGGAGGCCTCGACCCACGAGTGGGTCGGCTATATCCCGTTCGAGCAGATGCCGCAGGCATTCGATCCGCCTGACGGCGTACTCGCCACCGCAAACGGCAGCGTCACCGCCCCGGGCTCCTCTCTGCCGATCACGCTTGACTGGATGGCGCCCTACCGCACCGAACGCATCTACAAGCTGCTCGAGACGGTACCAGGCAAGCCGACGGAGCCTCGCCGCAATCTGTCGCCCGCGGACATGCTCGCCATCCAGACCGACGTGCATTCCGAGCTGGACCTGATCTACGCACAGAAGCTTGCGTATGCCATCGACCATACAGACGGCGCGCTGAAGGATGACAAGACCCTCCACCAGGCAGCCGATATTCTGCGACGGTGGGATGGCGAGGTGCTTCCGAACGCCTCTGCGCCCGCCATTGTGAACGCTGCCCGCAACGTGTTTTGGACGCTGCTTCTGGTGCCTCACCTGGCGCCGCAGCTCGCCGCCGCGATGCTGAACGGAACGGAGCTGCCGAAGGATATCGCTCCGTCCGTCGCGCAGACGGCCTCGCTTGCGAAGAGCTATGCCTGGGGCGAGCGGCCCGCGGTCGAAGAGCAGCTGCTTATGCACCAGCCGGCGCGTTGGCTGCCCTCCGGCTACAGCTCGTGGAACAACTTTCTCGCCAGCGTCGTCCACATCGGCCTGCACGAGGCGCGCTCCCCCCGCGACCTCAGCAAGTGGACGGAAGGGCGGGCCTACCCTCTCGTGCTGCAACATCCGATCCTCTCGCGCTCCGCCGTGCTTGCGCGGCTTGTCGGTGAGGCTACAGGCCCGGGCACAGTGCCGCAGCGAGGAGACGGGACGACGATCACCCAGGTGGGGCGCAGCTTCGGCCCTTCGGAGCGCTCGACGGTGGACCTCGGGAATCTGGACAGCAGCACGCTGAACCTCGTCCTCGGGCAGTCCGGCAACGTGTCGAGCCCCTGGTACATGGACCAGTTCGCCGCGTGGCACGAGGGAACCACCTTTACCCTGCCCTACTCGGAGAGCGCCACACGGCCCACGATCGTCCACACGCTCACGCTGACTCCCCGCTGAGTCAGGCGAGCCCGAAGCTGCGATACCCTAGCTTCCATGACGCCAACCAAGGGAGCAGGACGCCTGCACGTCGCGCTGCTTCCCGTGCTCGCGCTGATCCCCGTCCTTCCGCTCGCGCTTCACGGCTGCTCCTGCGGCCACGACTTCGACTTCCACCTGATGAGCTGGCTGGACGCAGCCGGCCAGCTTCTGCACGGCAACATCCATCCGCAGTGGGCCTTCTCCCCCGCTTACAACGCAGGCGAGCCGCGCTTCGTCTTCTATCCTCCGCTCTCGTGGTATCTGGGAGCCGCGATCGGGCTTGTGTTGCGCGTACTGCCGGGCGTCAGCGAGAAGGCCGCATGGAGCGCCGCGCCCATCGTCTTCACGTGGTTCGCCCTTACCCTCTCCGGCTGGACCATGTACCGCCTGGTCCGCCGGTTCGCTGGAGCCGGAGCTTCGCTCGTCGCCGCCACGCTCTACCTGGCGAACCCCTACATGCTCTTCACCGCGTACGAGCGTACCGCCTACGCCGAGTTGCTGGCCGCCGCCTGGCTCCCTCTGCTGGTCCAAAGCGTACTCCAGCGCCGTCCGTCCATCCCGGCGCTCGCGCTGCCGCTGGCACTGCTCTGGCTGACGAACGCGCCCGCCGCCGTGATCGGCACCTACAGCATGGCGCTGCTCGCGCTGCTCCGGCTCGCGATGCCTACCCGTCTCTCCAACCCGGCGGGCTCTGCTTCCGCAACGGCGGCTGCGACCGCGCAGAACCAGTCCCGCGGCCTCCGGTCTCGACGTCCGCTCGCCAGGTGGATTCCCTACCTCCGTCCGCGTCTGCACTTCGCGCTGGTCATCCTGGCAGGTACCGGCCTTGGGCTGCTGCTCGCCGCCTTCTACATCGTGCCGGCGGCGTACGAGCGACGCTACGTGCAGATCGCCATGGCCATCATCCCCCACCTGCGCATCCAGGATAACGTCCTCTTCCACCACTTTACGGGCCCGGACGCCGTCTTCCACAACCAGGTCCTCCACACGGCTTCGCTCATTGCCGTGCTGCTCTGGACGTGCGCCGCGGCGCTACTGGTCGGGAACTTCGTGCTCTGCAAAAGGCAGGCGCCCTCCTCGGCTGCGCCGCGCATCAGCATCGCACCGCTCGGCGTGCTCCTCGCTGTCATAGGCTTCCTGCTTACGCGCTGGAGTCCGCCCATCTGGAATCATCTGCCTGAGGCGGCCTTTCTGCAGTTTCCATGGCGTTCGCTCTCGATCGTCGCTGTCGTGCTTGCCCTCTCCTTCGGCGGTCTTGCGGCACGCGTGCGTGGCACGCCAGCGCTGGCCATCATCGCGGCCGTCGGCATGGGCGCACTGCTGACCGTGCCGGCATACACCAGCTTCCGTCAGGTCTGCGAGCCGGGGCTCGCCCCCTCGGCGCGGCTTGCGGCCTTCCAATCCGGCCGTGGCGTCGACCCCACCGACGAGTACACCCCGGTGACGGCCGACAACGACGCGCTCACCGCAGGAGATCCCCCCTACTGGCTCGCCGCGTCGCCGACCGCTGCCCCCCCACCGGGAGCCGCGCCCGGGCGGGCACCGTCAGAGCTTACGCTGCGCCTGCCTAAAGCCACCGATCTGATTCTGAACCTTAGAGACTACCCGGCATGGAGCATCTCACTGGACGGCGCACCCGACCTCCAGCGCCTGGGGCGCGACGACGGGCTGATCGCGCTGCCGCTGCCCGCCGGAATCTCGACCATCGAGCTCCGCTACACTCACCTGCCCGACTCGAAGATCGGCGACATTCTGACCCTGCTCGGGATCGGTCTGCTCGCCGCGTCCGTCATTCCGGCCCGGTGGCGAGCGCGGAACGTCTCGATTCAATCGAGCTTTGCGAGCAGGGGAGAAAACGAAGACGTCTCGGACGAGTAGCCCAGCAGGTCACCCGAATCCATATCGAAATACCAGCCATGCAGTGTCAGCCTGCCGGCATCCACGCGCTCGCGGATCCAAGGAAATGTGAGCAGATTTCCCAGCGAGAGCTCGATCGCATACTGCTCGCACGCGCGCGCCTGGACCTGCGACGTGGCGTCGGGCAGCTCGCGCAGCACACGCTCCCGCGCCGGCAGCGCGATGCCGACCCACGTGCCGATGAACTCGAAGTGATGTTCCGTGATGCCCTCCCCGTTCATCAGCGCCTGAATGCCGCCGCACGAACGGTGACCAAGCACGATGATCTGCTCGACCTCCAGACCCTTCACCGCGAACTCGATGTCGGCGCGGATACCGGGCATCTCTGCGCCGTTCCTATACGGAGGCACCAGGTTGGCGACATTGCGCACCACAAAGATTTCGCCCGGGTCGGCCCCGGTCAGCATCGCCGGATCCACCCGCGAGTCGCAGCACGAGATCACCAGCGACCTCGGACTCTGCCCCTGGCGCAGCCGCGTGAACAGGCTCGATTCGCCGTCCACGTACTTTTCACGAAAGCGCTGAAATCCTGAAATAAACGAATCGATATCGGACAACGGTAGGAGCCTCCTGTACGGGTATAGAGCATGCGTGCCGCGCTGGCAAATGCCCCCGGCTGCGACGGGTCTAGATCAGCGGACGAACGCGCCCAGCTCCGCCGCCGCATTGCGCAGGTGCGACAGAAACCGCGTCTGCATGTCGAACACAGGCATACGCGGCGCGTGGCCCGACAGGTTGATCGTGGCGACGACGCGGCCAGCCGGCGAGTAGACCGGGACAGCCAGCGAGCGCAGGCCCACCTCAAGCTCCTGATCCACCAGCGCGTAGCCATTGCGCCGCACGTTGCGCAGCGAGAGCCGCAGCTTGTCCACAGTGGTTACGGTGCGCGTGGTGTGCGGTGTCAGCACGACGCGCGCCAGGTACTGCTCCAACTGCTCGGCGGGGAGGTAGGCGAGCAGAACGCGGCCCATGCTCGTGCAGTAGGCCGGAAGACGTGAGCCGATGTGCAGATCAACCGACAACACGCGGTGCACCTGGGTTCGCGCGATGTAGACGATCTCGTCGCCATCCAGCGTCGCCACCGAAAAGCTCTCGCGCAGCAGCGAGGACATCCGCTCGAGGATCGGCTGCGCCGCGGTGGATAGAGAGCTCGACGCCGAGTACGTGTTCGACAGCGTAAGCATGCGCGGTCGCAGCGCGTAGCGCGATCCATCCTCCGCACCGGCAAAGCCGAGCTTCGCCAGGGTGTACAGGCAGCGGCGCACCGCGGCACGCGAAAGGCCGGTCTTGAGCGAGAGCTGCGAGATGGTCATCTGCGGGTGTTGGGGGGAGAACGACTGAATCACAAGCAGGCCGCGCGCCAGCGACGTCATGAAGTTTGGGTCACCCGCGAACTGGTCCAGGCTCGACGCAGGCAAGGGCTTTGCGGCAGGAGCGGGCGCCGCCGCCGCTGCTGCGGCCGGAGCAAGCTCAGGACGCGGCGCGACAGGGGCCACAGCCCGGGTGAAACCTGCGAAGGCTGAGGATGGGGCAGAGAGTCTGCGGGACGTAGCGTTCAATGCGTCTCCTTATGGATCCAGGCGCCGTTTGACCGAAGTGAGCGATACCCGAACTATATATACGATAAACGCACAACCCGTATCGTGGCAAGATGGGAGCGGAGACATCTATGAACACGGCAGCCGTACCCTCATCGACCCCGCTGGACAGCCGCCCATCGTGGCAGACACTCACCCGCCACGCACAGCAGATCCGCAGCGTGACACTGCGCGAGTTATTCGCCCAGGACGCACTTCGGGGAGAACGGTTTACTGCGGAGGCTGAGGGACTCTTCCTCGACTATTCCAAGAACCGGATTACGGAGGAGACGCTTCGTCTGCTGATCGACGTCGCCAACGACTGCGGATTGCGCCCGAAACTGGAAGCAATGTTTCGCGGCGACACGATCAATGTCACGGAGAACCGCTCGGTCCTGCACATTGCCCTTCGTGCTCCTCGAGACCAGACGATCGTTGTCGACGGTGTGGATGTGGTGGCTGAAGTTCACGCGGTCCTGGACAAGATGGCGAGCTTTGCCGATCGAGTCCGCTCCGGAGCGTGGAAGGGCGCAACGGGCAAGCCTATCCGCAACGTGGTGAACATCGGGATTGGCGGGTCGGACCTCGGACCCGTCATGGCATACGAGGCTCTGAAGCACTACGCCCAGCGGAACCTCACCTTCCGCTTCGTCTCAAACGTCGACGGCACCGACTTCGCCGAAGCGGTGGGGGACCTGGCTCCGGACGAGACGCTCTTCCTTGTCGCATCCAAGACGTTCACGACACTTGAAACGATGACCAACGCACACACCGCGCGCGAGTGGCTGCTTGCGTCCCTCAAGGATGAAACGGCAGTGGCAAAGCACTTCGTCGCCATCTCCACCAACGCGAAGGAGGTCGCCAGGTTCGGTATCGACACCGAAAACATGTTCGGCTTCTGGGACTGGGTGGGCGGTCGATACTCGATGAGCTCTGCGATCGGACTGTCCACCATGGTGGCGATCGGGCCGGAGAACTTCCGCGACATGCTTGCCGGCTTTCACGCCATGGACGAGCACTTTCGGACGGCAGAGTTCAGCCGCAACCTGCCCGTGCTGATGGGCCTGCTTACTGTCTGGTACGCCGACTTTTTCGACGCGCAGACCGTGGCCGTTCTGCCGTACGAGCAATATCTGAAGCGCTTCCCCGCCTATCTGCAGCAGCTCACGATGGAATCGAACGGCAAGCATGTAACCCTCGACGGCACACAGGTCACAGCAGAGACGGGACCGGTCTTCTGGGGCGAACCGGGCACGAACGGACAGCACTCGTTCTACCAGCTCATCCACCAGGGAACGCGCCTGATCCCGTGCGACTTCATCGGGTTCGCCAAGTCCCTGAACCCTCTGGGCCGTCATCACGACATCCTGATGGCGAACGTCTTCGCCCAGGCAGAGGCGCTTGCGTTCGGCAAATCGGCCGAGGAGGTGCGCGCGGAGGGCACGCCTGACTGGCTCGTCCCGCACCGTGTGTTTGAAGGCAATCGGCCGTCGAACACGATCCTGTGCGAGGTTCTAACGCCGGCCGCCCTCGGCAAGCTGGTCGTGCTCTATGAGCATTCTGTGTTTACCCAGGCGGCGATCTGGAACATCGATGCGTTCGACCAGTGGGGCGTGGAGCTTGGCAAGGTGCTTGCCACCCGAATCCTGGGAGAGCTCGAAGCCTCTGCCGAGCCGCAGCTCGCCCACGACTCCTCCACCTCCGCACTGATCCGCCGCTATCGCAGCACGCGGTAGTTGCTACAGCCCATCGAGGGCCGCGAGCACGCCTGCGGGCTCCGGCCGCACGCGGAAGTCGGCGTGCGCCTCGGCGAACGCGATCACGCGGTCGGGGCGGATCACAAAGGTTGCGGGCAGCGGGAGCCGCCAGCTCTCCTCGGTCGCCGTATGGTAGTTCAGCCCGGCGTTCGCGAACGGCAGGTTCACCAGGATGGACTGGAAGTACACCCGCTCCGCCGTCGGAATTGTGTAGGCGGTGCCGAACCGCTCCGCCACCTCTGCGCCCGCATCCGACAGCACCGGAAAGGGCAGGCCATGCTGCTGCACCGTAAACTGGTTCTGCCGCGCCGTCTGCGGCGAGATCGCCACGAGCAGAGCGCCTCGTCCGCGAACCTCCCCATGCAGATCGCGCCAGGTCTCCAGCTCCGTCACGCAGTAGGGACACCAGCGGCCGCGGAAGAAGGACAAGACCACGGGTCCGAGGCCCAGCAGATCGCCCGAGCGGACCGGTCGGCCGGTGCTTGCGTCCGGGAGAGCGAAGGCGGGAGCGATCGCTCCGCAGGGGAGAACGCGCCGTTCGATTCCTGTGGCGAACAACCCGGCGATCGCATGCTCCGAAGCCGCAAGGCGCTCCGGCTGCACCAAGGCACGTGTGCTCTGCGTGATCCGGTCCAGCTTGTCCTGGAGCGAGGCCCCGTTTCGCGCGTCCACGCTATAGCTTTGCGGCACTCTAGGCGCCCGCCGGCATGTCACGTTTCACCTCATGGCACGCCGGAGACGATACGGCGCCCGGCTGGCTTACAGTGGCCCGGACCGCACCGTGCCTGTCGCGTCCGGACCGCGCGATAGCACCGGCGTTCGCCCGATTGATGACGCTGGTCATGCGCTCAAAGGCCTGATCGCGCGCCTGCCTGTTTGCGGCCGTCGCATCAGGGGCTTCGCCCGCGCGCATGAAGCCGTGGCCCGCGCCTTCATACGTGATGGGATCGTACCTCTTGCCGGCGGCCTTCATCGCGGCGATCGTGGCAGGAACAGTGGCGCCCACACGCGCATCGTTGCCCGCATAGAACCCGTATACGGGCGCCGTGATCGATGTGACATCGGCGGGCCCTGTGCCGTAAAACACAAACGCCGCCGCCAGATCGTGCCGATGCGTCGCGAAGGCGAAGCTCTTGCCGCCGCCCCAGCAGAAGCCGGCGACAAACAGCTTGCCGTTGGCTGCGGGCAGCTTCTTCGCGTACTCTGCCGCAGCATCCAGGTCGGCGATCACCTGTTCGGCGGGAAGGCCGGAGACTGCCTTGGTCACGTTGTCCTGGCCTCCAAGGGAGTCCGTTCCGCCTCCGCGCGAACCTGCGCCCGAGAGCAGATCCGGCGCGATCACGATGTAGCCTTGCGCTGCCAGCTCGTCGGCCATCTCCTTGGCCCAGTCGCTGAGCCCGAAGATCTCATGAATGAGCAGGACGACCGGCGCCTTCTGTTTCACCTCCGGATAGACTACAAACGCCTGCACCGCGCGCTCCCCATGCTTGAGGGCAACATATTCCCGGTGACGGGACGACTTCTCCAGAGCCGCCTTGGCCCAGTCCTGCGCTTCGAGTGTTCCGGTGGACGCACCGAGGCTTGCTGCGGCGAGGACGAGAGAGAGGAGCGTACGCATGACTGAAAGTTTAGGCCCGGCAGAGTACCGCAGCAAGCCAGACCCGCAGCAAGCCAGGCCCGCAGAAAGCCTAAGGGCTTGGGACAGGAGCGGAGTTCGACGCAGCCGACGCACCCGCCATGACACCGGAAGAACCGAGCGCCACGTGCACCACGTCTCCCTTGGACACGCGACGCCCAGCCGGCGGCGTCTGCGCCGTTACGATGCCTCCTGGCCGCGCTGCAGGCTGGGAGACAGGCTGGGAGACGCCCGCGGCACTCTCCGGAGCTGCGCCCTGGTCGGGTGGAGCCTCCTGCGACGCCGCGGAGAGTCGCAGACCCATTGCGGCCACCTCCACCGAGGCGGCGCCAAGGGTGAGGCCGGCGAGGGAGGGCATGACAAAGGCCTGCGCTGTGCCGGAGTCCTCGGGTGCGCTCACGAGCAGGCTCACGCGCGGCCCTGTAATTCCTCCAGCGTCCGGGGTCGGCGTCTGCGCGAGCACGACATCGGAGTCGCCCGCGCTCGGCAGGTGCGCGACGACTCCCTCGTCGAGCGAGAGGCGGCGGATCGCAATGGTTGCGGCACGCTCGGACTGGCCGGTGAGCTCGGGGATGGAGACATGCTGCGCGCCGAGGGACTCGGTGATGCGTACGGCCCAGTCGCGACGGACCCTCGAGCCGGGCGCTGGAGACTGTGCCAGCACGCGGCCGGCTGGCACATCCGAAGAGTAGAAGCGGTTCTCCAGGTTGAGGTTGAGGCCGTCGCGGGAGGCAAGGCGCGCCGCATCGGCTACGGTCAATCCTGTGAGCGCGGGCACCTCGACCTCGCGGCCGTGAATGGCCAGCCGCATCGCGATAAAGGCGGAGAGCAGAGCGACGGAAAGCATCGCGAGCGCACTGACCATGACGGTGAAGATCCGCTTCAACACAAGCTCCGTGCGACCGTGCTTAAACTCGCAGTCGCGACCGCAGGGCCTATTCTATCGTGCGGCCGAGTCTTGGCTGCCGATCGACGGCGTTAGGCGATTCGTCCAGGCGATTCGGTCAGGCGATCCGGTCAGGCGATCCACATAACAGGCGGCATTTGCACTTGCATGCACAGTACGCGGGCTCCTATTGTGCTTGCAACTGAGGACGACGCAGTGAATTGGGGTTGAAGTTCCGAGGAGAGGCCCGAAGGCGAAGCGCGACGAAGGTTGCGGGACGCACGGAGGGAAGAACCGGCGAGCAACACCACGGTTTCGGTCGGAGGAGGGTTCGAAAGCAGCGCTCCATACCCGGTCCGCGACGCAAGTCGAGGGTCGGACGAACAGCGAGGCCGAGAACGCAGTCGCTTACCACCTGCGGGATCTTCAATAGACAACGCCAGAGGCCCCACGGTCTCTGGCGTTTTCGCGTCCGGGGTTTCCGCGTCCGGGTTCGTGTTCGGGGGCTTCCGTGTTCGGGGGGTATCGGGTCCCCGGGGGGTACCCCCCTACTTAGGTCCTAAAGTATCCCGGACAAAGAGGTTAGGTCTGGACCTGACCTCCTGCGGTCCTGGTCGGGTCGGGCAGCTCCAAGCGTCTGCGCGGCAACAGGCGCTTCCGCTGGGCACCGGACGTGTGGGCTGCATCTGGTCTGCATCTGGGCTGCATCCGGTCTGCATCTGGGCTGCATCCACGGAAATCTATCCCTGCATTAAGGATAGCGGATCGAGCGTAACTAAACGGCCAGGTTTTTTTGCGAGATCCATCCCTTTTGTTTTGTGGAGCATGGGTGGTTAATTACACAGGGAGGGGGGTTGACAGCATTTTGCGGCGCCGTGCGATGCACCCATCGGGGTGAGCCTGCGCAGACGCATGGGTCACAGGCACGTTGGCGGCGGAGTGGGGCGTCCCGTCCGATGGAGGCGACCGGTGTAGTCGAGCATTTGGCTGGGGGCCTTCCCTACCAGAGGGTTCTGATCGGGTAGAGCGAGAAGGCTTTGTCTCGGGTGAGGATCGGGAGGGATGTCTCCGTCTCGCGCGCCGCGCACGACGCGCAAATCTTCACTAGTGACCGTGAGAAGCTGCCAGAGGCCCTCAGCCGCGATGTCACCCACCAAAGCGCTCATGTGCCCGAGATCGTAAAGACTGCTGAACGGGAGATAGAGTCGAAGCAGACCGCTGAGACAAAAGAGGAAGTCTATACGAGGGCCGAGCACAATCGGCACTGGAGCCCTCTGAATGGAGCTGTCACCCCGCAGGAAGCACAGCAGTTCGCCTGGAAGCAGGAAACGGGCTCCATCCAGACCTACCAGCACATCGAGACAGGGCGATACATCCACATCGACGGACGGGACGGACAGTTCTACGACCGAGACCGCAACCCTATCTCAGAGAAGCAAGGCCTTGATTTCACAATGCCGGCAGGCCAGGTGCATTCGCACTCGCAGGATATAAAACCTGAGATCAGCATCAGAGGCAACGATTTCGGCCTTGGCATGTAAGGCTTACGTCCGGTAACTTAGGCGCGCAGCATGTGGCAGCCTGTATGACTCGCTTTCAGCATCCAGACCGGACACCTCGCGCGTCTTCACGCACCAATAGCCAGCGAAGCCCCCGATGCCGCAGAACTCGGCCAGATAGATGAAGTGAGTGTTCGACTAATGAATCGGGCCGCAGTTTTCATGTTCTGACGTAGGACAATTCACCAATCCTGTCGGGCCGCCAAAACGGGTAGAAAGAGTAGTCCTCGAGTTCATTGTTTGGAATCCAACTCGGCCCCCGGTCTGGAAATTAGCTGAAGCGCCATCGAAGGCAGCAGCTATATCAACCCCTAAGACGTTAATTGACGGCGAGTTCGGTACAGTCTGCAAAAACAACTCTGACATTCCTGTAAACGCATTCGGCGCTGTGTCCGCGTCGGTTGCACGAAGATACGATTGTGCCGTTTTGTTGTCTTTCGATTGAAGGAACAACTCCGAGTACGACATTGTCGTAATCCCTCCACCTGGTTTATAGGTGGGGGTAGCCAAACCAAGGCTAGTAACCAGCACGTGGCTCGGTGAGTAGATCGCAACGCCCCTGTAATCGACAGGCTGAGAATTCGGGTAATGTCGGTCGGTTTGACCAGAGATCGGGCCTATGACAACGGTCTGGTTGCCAGAATCATCCACGACGACGAACTGCTTGGCGGTGATCACAGCGGGCGGAGAATCCGCGTAGACCAGTCGTTCTCGAAGCAAGCGCGTTGTTGTTACCAGCGTGCACAGTGCCAGAATGCCGAGCAAAACCTGAGTTTTGCGAAGGCTAGATCTTAGGGCTTCAGTCTCGCTTCTCGAATGCTCCACGAACTCCCCTTTCAAATGCAGGAACGATATAGAGAAAACGCCATGCAAGCGTCCTAGCGCTCTCCTCAGACATTGGCAGTGGAAGAACAAAAACCGAGCCTAGCAAGGCTCACAACTGGTTATGCCATCGTGTGTACAAGAGCAGCAGGTGGGTGGAGAAACATCTGATGTACACCCCGCACAGCTTCCTTGGCCATCATAGCTGGCATCCATAGTGAAGTTGGCTGGTGCGCTAAGCGCATATTTGCCAGACGGCTCAAACTCTGCAGCGGCCTCCATATGTTCGGCGAAATGCTCCATCATCTGCTTGAGGAAGCTTGTCGGATGACGTTTTGCCTGGGACTTCAACCGTTCAATGAACTCCGCTCTCGTAAGTTTTTCCTTACAGAAGGGGTCGCCAAAGGTCACAGTCAACGTTATGAGGTGATCTTTGGGGACGATTTCCGTACCCTCCGAGACTTTTCCGATTATCTTCATTGTGGTAGCCCCTCCGGGGATGTCTAAAGCTGAATTTGAGCAGGGGTGTTTATGTCGTCTGGCGAAAAGCTCGTCCATGCGCCTAAAGGACTTCCTGGCGTACCAGGATTAGCGGTTCGCCTCCAACACACCACGTTGGCCGCTGTCTGAAAAGGGTATGAAGCATTTGGCCCTAAGGGGCCATTAAAAATCGTTCCATTGGCGTCGCAATTGGCTTGCGCGCCAGCTGTTACCTGAAGATCTACAGTTGCGCCAAAAGGATTATTTAGAGTGATCGAGTACACAGTGCACCTCGTAAAGGGGCCCGGACTACGGATCTGCTGGACGTGAGAACCACAATCTCACATCTCAGGCTTTATGGGCAAGTTTGTACACTGATGAATCCAGCTGCATCCATGCATCATGGCTGACACCCTTACGCGAAAGCAGCGCAGCGACAGGATGGCGCTCATTCGTGCAAAAAACACCGGCCCTGAGATCACGGTCCGAAAGCTGGTTCATGGTCTAGGTTACCGCTACAGACTGCACGGCCGACTCATACCTGGAAAACCCGATCTCGTCTTCGCAGGACGCAAGAAGGTCATCTTTGTCCACGGCTGTTTCTGGCATCGGCATCCTGACAGCACTTGCAAGCTTGCACGTATGCCGAAGAGCCGCCTGGAATTTTGGGTTCCAAAGTTGGAGAAAAATCGTCTTCGAGACGAACAGGTTGGCAAGGAGCTCGCGGAACAGGGATGGCGATCCCTGACGATCTGGGAGTGCCAACTTGTTGATATCGCCGCCGTCACGGAGCAGGTAAGATCGTTTCTGGGCACATGAGATCAATAGAGCTATTCGCGGGAGCTGGAGGTTTAGGGATTGGCCTCCATGAGGCGGGTTTTAAACCCGTTAGCGTGATCGAGCGCGACCTTTACTGCTGTGACACTATCCGGCAGAACCAAAGACTTAAGGTAGAGGCCGTGAAAGGTTGGGACGTTCTCCGTTGCGACGTTCGAACCATTGATTTCAAGGAATACGAGGGTAAGGTTGACGTCGTGTCCGGCGGCCCCCCATGCCAGCCATTCTCCGTGGGAGGTAAGCACAAGGCTTACAACGACACCCGCGATATGTTCCCCGAGGCCGTGCGAGCTGTCCGCGAGGCAAAACCGCGGGCATTCATCTTCGAGAACGTGAAGGGTTTGACCCGGACCACCTTCCGGAACTATTTCGAGTACATCAAGCTCCAGATGGAGCACCCAACCCTAGCCAGAAAAAGGGCCGAGGGATGGATGGAGCACCTCTCACGGTTGGAACGTCACCATACGAGCGGAAAACGCGATGATCTTCATTACCGCGTAGTCGCGAGAATCTTGAATGCCGCTAACTTTGGCATTCCCCAGCGCCGGGAGCGGGTCTTCTTCGTTGGCTTTCGAGATGATCTAAAAATCTCTTGGAACTTCCCCCAGGAGACGCACTCCGCGGACGCTCTGATTTGGCAGCAGGTGATGGAGGCGACGTATTGGGAGCGGAATCGAGTGGCCAAGGATGCCCGCTGTGTCACGCCGCGGATTTTGGATAGAGCTCGAAAGCTTGAGGAAAAGCCCTCTTCACGGCCCTGGCGTACCGTTAGGGACGCGATCGCAGATCTTCCCGATCCGGAGAAAAAACCGCGGCAGGCCGCGGAGATTTGGAATCATCAATTTCAACCAGGAGCCCGTACCTACCCAGGCCATACAGGCAGCCCCTTGGATGAACCGGCCAAGACCCTGAAGGCGGGTGTTCATGGTGTACCAGGCGGGGAGAACATGCTGACGAGACCGGATGGTTCGGTCCGGTATTTTTCTGTCAGGGAAACCGCTCGCCTCCAGACCTTCCCCGACAATTATGTTTTCCACGGCTCATGGACCGAGGCGATGCGTCAGCTCGGTAATGCGGTGCCTGTAGAGCTCGCTCACTGCGTCGGTGGCACCGTCATGGAGCAACTCGGAGCGTGACAAGAAAAACAGCCACGGTCAAAGCGTCCACTGATCCTGAAGGAATCGAGGAGCTCGCCGCGCAGCTTAAGGCTTTGTCGGAAGCCATGCTCGTTCAGCAGGGAGAGCTTTCATCGAGTCGGGCCAAGAAGGTCCGTAAGACAATCACCGACGCATCGCTGACGCTGCGCAAAGTGATCGAGGAATTGGATCCGATCAAGCACCCCGGCTTTGTCTTCGATCCGTCGAATCCGAACGTCGCCGGCAGAATCATTGGGATCACGATGATTGCGCAGCCCCGCAAGCTGCTTTCGAACATCGAGCGGTTTTATGGCTCAGGCGTCTACGCGCTGTATTACAACGGGGACTTTCCTGCGTATGCGGGCATCTCGAAGCGCGAGCACCCTATTTATGTCGGCAAGGCCGACCCTGCCGAACCTTCAAGCAAAACCGCATTCGAGCAAGGCGACCGCCTCTCCAATCGACTGAGCGACCACCGCAAGAACATTGCGAAGGCGACGACCACCTTGCAGCTAGAGGACTTTGAATATCGCGCCCTAGTAGTGCAAACCGGCTGGCAGACAGCGGCTGAGAACTATTTGATTCACCTCTTCAAGCCGATCTGGAACAGCGAGATGAACATCGCTTATGGCTTAGGAAAGCATGGAGATGACCCCGGCACGAGGTCCAATCTGCGCTCACCCTGGGACACTATGCATCCTGGTCGAGACTGGGCTTCCCGCGATCCAAACATGAAGGACGCCCGCTCCCAGGAGCGAATCGTTCAGGACATTGCCAGGCACTTGGAGAAGCATCCACCACTTGGAACACTAGACGAGATTTTGCGGAAGTTCCTAGACGAGATGCGCGAAGTGTCGTGAGTACCTAGTCTTATGCTGTCTGAAGTCTTTGCTGAGCGAAGGCTCCAGCCGTCGGCCAGTCTGCCGAGACGAATACAGTGGCAGGAGAGCCAGTAGTGGCTTCGGTAACGACGAAGTAGGAAAAAGAATCCCAATCCTCACGAGCTCCATCCTCTATCCCTTCCCAAAGGGCTTCAGTATTCTCGACTTCCCCAACGTCGAGCCGGGTTTGTAGGAATTTGAGGGCCGGCACGTCCATATGATCGAACGCCTCGCGCGCGAACTGTCGATCGTAACTTTTTAGCACCATGACGTGCTTCCCGTCGGCTTGCTGATTGAAAAATGTCTCCTGCTGTGGCATCGTTCCTCCAAACTGCTCTTTAGATCGCATGTGCCCCTCCATCAATCTTGATCAAATACTATCACTAACCATCACTTTGTATTACAGTCGATTACGGAGGAAACATGGCGACCAAGGTGGCGATAGCGAGAGAACTGCGATTAGATAAGCGTCTCACCCAGGCCGAAGTGGCCAAAAAGCTAAAGATCAGCCAGGCTTCATATTCGGCTATTGAGCGTGGGCTTAAGCCTCGTGCCGTCGATGAGGCGTTGAAAGCGATCAACGGCATGAGAACGAGGACCGACCGTACCGACGGGGGAAACGCGAAGGCTGGACGGCAAAAGAACTAGGCCAATCGAAGTCTGAGGTGGTCCATGGCAGCTGGCAGGTCACGCCAAGATTGGCTGGCTCTCTTAGAAGCAACGGCAGGGGAACCCGCTAGCGATATGAATGAGCACTGGTGTTTGTCGACCAGCACCCTCATTTGAGGGTATTTCTGTGCGCGGGTCCGGGTTGGGGCTGGATGTCCAAGAGAGGGTCGTCGGGATGGCCTACGAACAGCTTTTGGATTTCGAGGTCCGTTTCGGGTGAAAAGGCGTCGTCCGCCAACCAGATCTTGCCGATGCCGGAGCCGCGCAGGTGCTTGCGGGACTTGCGGACCGGCGGGGGAACAACAACCAGCTTGACGGCAGGCTTGCCGTTGCGGGCGATGATGACCTCTTCCCCACTCTCGGCGGCAGCGATGAGCTTGGAGAGGTTGGTCTTGGCGTGATGGATGTTGACTTCCATGTGGGTTAGGCTAGCCAGGAGGTTTAGCTAAGTCAAGGGATTGTGACGAGCGGAAGCCATATCGCAGGAGCGAGATGCGGGCCATGGGGCGAGCGCTTCCCTCCCGGATGAGATGGAGATGGATTTGGGTTGAACAACAAACGGCAGAGCCCGAGGGCTCTGCCGTTTGCTGGTTGTTCGCGAAGCGTCGAGAAGGGCACGAAGTGCTACTCGGCGGCCAGTTCTTCTTGTTCGCCTTCCATGCGCATGGCTTCGAGTTCGCGCTCCTCGGCTTCGATTGCGGCGGCCACTTCGTTCTGGACCTGGGCGGCTGCTTCTTCGAGTTCGGGGGAGAGGGCTACGTTGCGGTAGTACTCCATGCCGGTGCCGGCGGGGATGAGGCGGCCGACGATGACGTTTTCCTTGAGGCCGCGGAGCGTGTCGATGGAGCCGTTGATGCTGGCTTCGGTGAGCACGCGGGTGGTCTCCTGGAAGGACGCCGCCGAGATGAAGCTATCGGTGGAGAGGGAGGCTTTGGTGATGCCGAGCAGGAGCGAACGCCCGATGGCAGGACGGCCGCCGGTCTTGAGGACGCGGTCGTTCTCCTCGTTGAAGCGGAAGCGGTCGGTCTGCTGCTCGAGCAGGAAGTTGGAGTCGCCGACCTCTTCGATTTTGACCCAGCGGAGCATCTGGCGAACGATGGTCTCGATATGCTTGTCGGAGATGGCGACGCCCTGGAGGCGGTAGACCTCCTGGATCTCGTTGACGAGGTACATCTGGAGCGCGCGCTCGCCGAGGACCTCCAGGATGTCGTGCGGGTTGCGGGGTCCGTCGATGAGTGCGTCTCCGGCACGGAGGCGTTCGCCTTCCTGCACGTTGACGTAGACACCGCGGGGGACGGAGTACTCCTCTTCCTGGCCGTTGTCTGCGGTGACGTAGACCTTGCGCTGGCCCTTGGAGACCTCGCCGAAGCGTACGACGCCGTCGATCTTGGAGATGATGGCCGGGTCGCGGGGCTTGCGGGCCTCGAAGAGCTCGACCACGCGGGGGAGACCGCCGGTGATGTCCTTTGTGCGTGTGGTCTCGCGCGGGATCTTGGCGAGGACGTCTCCGGGGAAGAGCTCATCGCCGTCGGCGACCATGAGGTGGGCGCGCGAGGGCATGAGGTAGCGCTTGTTGCCTGCCGATGCAGTCAAGGATTTGTCGCTTCCCTTGATGAGGATGGCGGGCTGGCGCTTCTCGTCCGGGGAGTCGCCGACGACGAGGCGGGAGAGGCCGGTGACCTCGTCCACCTCTTCGTTGAGGGTGACGCCTTCCTGGAGATCCTTGAACTGCACGGTGCCGGCGATCTCGGTGAGGATGGAGAAGGTGTAGGGATCCCATTCGCCGAGGAGCGAACCCTGCTTGACGTGCGCTCCGTCTTCGACCTTGAGCTTGGCGCCGTAGACGATGGCGTAGCGCTCCTTCTCGCGGCCCTTCTCGTCAATGACGGCGATGGAGCCGTTGCGGTTCATCGCGACGAGGTCTCCGGACTTGGAGCGTACGGTGACGAGGTTGATGAAGCGAACCGAGCCGGTGTTCTTGGCCTCGAGGTGCGAGGCGTCCGAGACACGCGAGGCGGTGCCGCCGATGTGGAAGGTACGCATGGTGAGCTGCGTGCCGGGCTCGCCGATGGACTGGGCCGCGATGACGCCGACGGCTTCGCCCATCTCGACCATCTTGCCGGAGCCGAGGTTCCGACCGTAGCAGAGGATGCAGACGCCGCGTTTGGATTCGCAGGTGAGCACGGAGCGAATCTTGACGCGCTCGATGCCTGCCGCCTGAACGGCGGAGGCGAGGTCTTCGTCGATCTCCTGGTTGATGTCGACGATGGTCTTGCCTTCGAAGTCCTTGAGCTTCTCGAGCGAGACGCGGCCGATGATGCGGTCGCGGAGGGGCTCGATAGTTTCGCCGGCTTCGATGATGGGAGTGACGTAGATGCCTTCGACGGTGCCGCAGTCATCCTGGGAGATGATGACGTCCTGGGCGACGTCGACGAGCCGGCGTGTGAGGTATCCGGAGTCGGCTGTCTTGAGGGCGGTATCGGCGAGGCCCTTGCGTGCGCCGTGGGTGGAGATGAAGTATTGCAGCACGGTGAGGCCTTCACGGAAGTTGGCCGTGATGGGGGTCTCGATGATCTCGCCGGAGGGCTTGGCCATGAGTCCGCGCATGCCGGAGAGCTGGCGGATCTGCTGCTTGGAGCCTCGGGCGCCGGAGTCGGCCATGATGTAGATGGGGTTCATGGCTCCTTCCTTGTCCGCGCGCTTCATGTTGTTGAACATCTCGTCGGCGACGCGCTCGGTGACGCCGGACCACATCTGGATGACCTTGTTCGAGCGCTCGCCGTTGGTGATGGCGCCGTCGAGGTACTGCTGCTGCATGGTGAGGACGGTCTTTTCGGCTTCGCCGACCAGGGTGTACTTGGAGTCCGGGATGACCATGTCGTCCAGGCCTACGGAGAGGCCGGACTTGGTGGCGTAGCGGAAGCCGAGGTCCTTGATGCGGTCGAGCGTCTTGACTGTGACCTCAAGCCCGAGGTTGAGGTAGATGTAGTTGATGAGCTGGCCCATGCCCTTCTTTTTGAGCAGGCCGTTGACGTAGGGCATGCCTTCGGGAAGCGCGTCGTTCAGGATGGCGCGGCCGACGGTGGTCGAGATGAACTGCTTGGAGAACTCGACGGGTTCGGTGTGGTTGATGTCCTGATCGTCGTAGGCGGTGGTCATGTCGAGGACGGGGCCGGTGTAGCGAAGACGGATGGGCGAGAGGGTCTCGACCTGACCGGCTTCGAGGGCCATGAAGACCTCTTCGATGTTGGCGAAGACGCGGCCTTCACCCTTGGCGTTCACCTTGGACTTGGTGAGGTAGTAGATGCCGAGGACGAGATCCTGCGTGGGGACGGTGATGGGCTGACCGGAGGCGGGGGAGAGGATGTTGTGCGAGGCCAGCATCAGGACCGAGGCCTCGATCTGGGCTTCGGGCGAGAGCGGGATGTGCACGGCCATCTGGTCGCCGTCGAAGTCGGCGTTGAAGGCGGTGCAGACCAGCGGATGGATCTTGATGGCCTTGCCTTCGACGAGGACGGGCTCGAACGCCTGGATGCCGAGGCGGTGGAGCGTAGGGGCGCGGTTGAGCAGGATCGGGTGATCCTTGATGACCTCTTCGAGGATGTCCCAGACGATGGGCTCCTGCAGCTCGACCATCTCTTTCGCCTGCTTGATGGTGGTGCAGTGGCCGGTCTGTTCGAGGCGATGGTAGATGAACGGCTTGAAGAGCTCGAGCGCCATCTTCTTGGGCAGGCCGCACTGGTGGAGTTTCAGTTCCGGGCCGACGACGATGACGGAGCGGCCGGAGTAGTCGACGCGCTTGCCGAGGAGGTTCTGGCGGAAGCGGCCCTGCTTGCCCTTGAGGGTGTCGGAGAGCGACTTGAGCGGACGGTTGTTGGCTCCGCGGAGGACGCGGCCACGGCGGCCGTTGTCGAACAGCGCGTCGACGGCCTCCTGCAGCATGCGCTTCTCGTTGCGCACGATGACCTCGGGCGCGTGGAGGTCCATCAGCTTCTTGAGGCGGTTGTTGCGGTTGATCACGCGACGGTAGAGGTCGTTGAGATCGGAGGTGGCGAAGCGGCCACCGTCGAGCGGCACGAGCGGTCGAAGCTCGGGCGGAATCACGGGGATCACGTCGAGGATCATCCACTGCGGCTTGTTGTTGGACTTGCGGAAGGCCTCGACGATCTTGAGGCGCTTGGAGTACTTGAGCTTCTTCTGGAGCGAGGTCTCGGTCTTCATGCGCTCGCGGAGCTCGATGGCGAGCTCCTGGATCTCGACGCGCTTGAGGAGCTCCTTGATGGCCTCGGCGCCCATCATGGCCTTGAAGCCGGAGGGGCGGTACTGGGTATCGAGCTCGCGGAAGCGGGTCTCGTCCTTGATGACCTCGCGCTCCTTGACGGGCGCGTCGCCTGGATCGACGACGACGTAGGACTCGAAGTAGAGGACGGCTTCCAGCTCGCGGAGCGAGATGTCGAGCAGGTGGCCGATGCGGGAGGGCAGGCCCTTGAAGAACCAGACGTGCGAGCAGGGGCTGGCGAGCTCGATGTGGCCGAGGCGCTCGCGGCGGACCTTGCTGAGGGTGACTTCGACGCCGCACTTGTCGCAGATGACGCCGCGGTGCTTCATGCGCTTGTACTTGCCGCAGAGGCACTCCCAGTCGGTGATGGGTCCGAAGATGCGGGCGCAGAAGAGGCCGTCGCGTTCGGGCTTGAAGGTGCGGTAGTTGATGGTCTCGGGCTTGGTGACCTCACCGTGGGACCAGGAGCGGATCTTTTCGGGGCTGGCGAGCTGGATCTGAATTGCGTCGAAGTCGGCGATGGGGCCGGTCAGTTCGAAGGGGCTGGAGCGGAACATATTTGCTCTCCGGTGGCAGCGGGTGGGCTGCGGTTGCTTGCGTGTCTCGCGGTGACTTTCGGCGCATCGCGATGCCGGCGGTTCTGGTGCCAGGTGCTTTTTTCGGTTGTCGTGTTGCGTGTTTCCCGGGGGCTAAAGCCCCTCAAATCTCTTCCGACTCTGGATGTCCGGGCTGAAGCCCGGACCTATCTCAGAAGCCATTTCGGGAGTGGACGGCGGTGAGATCGTCCACCCCCTGTTGCGGTGAGACCGTCCACTCCCCTGTTTCTGTTAGTCGGCTGCAGCGATGGACGGCAGCGGTACCTTCTTCTGTTCGGACAGCTTGATGAGCTCGACGTCCAGGCAGAGCGACTGGAGCTCGCGGATGAGCACGTTGAAGGACTCCGGCACGCCGGGCTCGATCGCCGCCTCGCCCTTGACGATGGCCTCGTAGATCTTGGTGCGGCCGAAGACGTCGTCGGACTTGGCGGTGAGGAGCTCCTGCAGGATGTATGCGGCGCCGTACGCCTCGAGTGCCCAGACCTCCATCTCACCGAAGCGCTGTCCACCGAACTGGGCCTTACCACCGAGCGGCTGCTGGGTGATGAGGGAGTACGGTCCGATCGAGCGAGCGTGGATCTTGTCGTCGACCAGGTGGGAGAGCTTCAGCATGTAGATGTAGCCGACCGTCGCGGGCTGCTCGAACTGTTCGCCGAGCATACCGTCGAAGAGCGGGGTCTTGCCGGAGCTGGGCAGACCGGCGGCCTTCAACAGAGCCTTGATCTCCGTCTCGCGCGCGCCGTCGAAGACCGCGGTGCCGAACCAGATACCGCGCTTCATGCCGGCGGCGACGCGGATGGTCTGCTCGTCGTCGAGTTCCAGAAGCTGGGTCAGAGCGGCTGTGCCTTCAAAGCGCGCCTTGAAGAGCTCGCGAACTTCGGAGGCCTGGGTCATCGCCGCAGCGGCCTCGGCTATCTGCGCGCCCAGAGTGTGAGCGGCCCAGCCGAGGTGCGTCTCGAGGATCTGCCCGACGTTCATACGGGAGGGCACGCCGAGGGGGTTGAGGACGATCTCGACGGGGGTGCCGTCGGGGAGGTACGGCATGTCCTCTTCGGGCAGGATGCGCGCGATGACGCCCTTGTTACCGTGGCGTCCTGCCATCTTGTCGCCGACCGAGAGCTTGCGCTTCATCGCGATGTAGACCTTGACCATCTTGATGACGCCCGGGGAGAGCTCGTCGCCCTTGCTCATCTTGCCAATCTTCTCGTTGGTGATCTTGCGGAGAACATCGATCTGGCGCGAGGTCATCTCCTCGATCTCGTCGATCTGCTCGTTGACGCGGGGATCCTTGTCGGCGTAGCGGATGCGCTTGAGGTTTCGGGTGGAGATCAGCTCGATGGCATCGCGGTCGAGCACGTCGCCCTTGTTGAGCAGCTTCTTGTTGGTGCGCTCGTCGTGGAGGTCGGCGAGGACCTCCTTGGCGCCGAGGATGCCTTCGAGACGCTTGAGGCGCTCGTCGGTGAGAATGCGAATCTCATCGGCGAGATTGCGCTCGAGCTTCTCGATCTGCTCTTGCTCGATCTGCTTGGCGCGCTCGTCCTTCTCCTGTCCCTTGCGGGAGAAGATGCGGATGTCGACCACGGTGCCCTCGATGCCCGGAGGGCAGGTGAGCGAGGCGTCGCGAACGTCGCCGGCCTTCTCGCCGAAGATGGCGCGGAGGAGCTTCTCTTCGGGAGTGAGCTGCGTTTCGCCCTTGGGGGTGACCTTGCCGACGAGGATGTCGTTGTGGCCGACCTTGGCGCCGATACGGATGATGCCCGACTCATCGAGATCGCGCAGGGCGTGCTCGCTGACGTTGGGGATGTCGCGTGTGATCTCTTCGGGCCCGAGCTTGGTGTCGCGGGCTTCGATCTCGAACTCCTCGATGTGGATCGAGGTGTAGTAGTCCTCGCGGACCAGCTTTTCGGAGATCAGGATCGCGTCCTCGAAGTTGTACCCGCGCCACGGCATGAAGGCGACGAGCACGTTGCGGCCGAGACCAAGCTCGCCCTGCTCCGTGCACGGTCCGTCGGCGATGACCTGGCCCTTGAGGACGCGGTCTCCGTGACGAACGATCGGCTTCTGGTTGATGCAGGTGTTCTGGTTGGAGCGCTTGAACTTCGTGAGCTGGTAGATGTCCGAGCCGACCTCGCGCGAGAGCTGCGTGGGGTGGTGCTCGCCTTCGACGCGCACGATGATGCGTTCGGAGTCGACGGAATCGACGATGCCGTTGCGCTTGGCCAGGATGACGGCGCCGGAGTCGCGGGCGGTGACGCCTTCCATGCCGGTGCCGACGAACGGGGCTTCCGAGACGAGCAGAGGCACGGACTGCCGCTGCATGTTGGCGCCCATCAGCGCGCGGTTCGCGTCATCGTGCTCGAGGAACGGGACGAGCGAAGCGGCGACCGAGACGAGCTGTTTTGGCGAGACGTCGACGTAGTCGACCTCGGCCTTGTTGACGAGGACGAAGTTGCCCTGGCGGCGGGCATCTACGATGTCCTGCACGATCGCGCCGTGCGGATCAAGCTCGATGTTGGCCTGGGCGATGGTGTGGCGGTCTTCCTCCCATGCGGAGAGATAGAACGAGAAGGGCTCGAGCTCCATGGGCCGCTTCTTGCTGCTGCGCAGGTGCTCGTTCTGCTTGCGTGCTTCGGTGACCTCGATGTGGTCGCCCTGGCGCAGGCCGGATTCGCCCGCGTTGGCAACAGCGACGTAGTCGAGCACCAGGCCGTCTTTGACGCGGCGGTACGGGCTCTCGATGAAGCCGTATTCGTTGATGCGCGCGAAGCAGGAGAGCGAGGAGATCAGGCCGATGTTCGGGCCTTCCGGCGTCTCGATCGGGCAGATGCGTCCGTAGTGGGTGGGGTGGACGTCGCGGACTTCGAAGCCGGCGCGCTCACGCGACAGACCGCCGGGCCCAAGGGCCGAGAGGCGCCGCTTGTGCGTGATCTCGGACAGCGGGTTGGTCTGGTCCATGAACTGCGAGAGCTGGGAGGAGCCGAAGAACTCGCGGATCGCGGCCATGACGGGCTTGGCGTTGATGAGGTCGTGCGGCATGGCCGTCGACATCTCCTGGTAGACCGACATCTTCTCCTTGATGGCGCGCTCCATGCGGACCAGGCCGATGCGGAACTGGTTCTCCATCAGCTCGCCGACGGCGCGGACGCGGCGGTTGCCGAGGTGATCGATGTCGTCGACGTTGCCGATGTTCTTGCGCAGCTTGAGGAGGTAACGGATGGTGCCGTAGAAGTCCTCGGGCGTCAGGGTGCGGTTGTCGAGATGGGTGGCGTCCTGGTTCTCGTAGAGCTTGATGTTGAACTTGAGACGGCCCACGCGGGAGAAGTCGTACTTGCGCGGATCGAAGAACATGCCTTCAAAGAGCGCGGAGGCGGTGTCGAGGGTCGGCGGGTCGCCCGGGCGCAGCTTGCGGTAGATCTCGATGAGAGCTTCCTCAGGCTTGCGCACGGAGTCGCGGCGCAGGGTGTTCGAGATGATGTTGCCGACGTCATCGCGCTCGGGGAAGAAGACCTCGAAGGAGGAGACGCCGGACTGGAGAATCTTGTGCAGCTTGTCGGCCGTGAGCTCCTGGTTGGCTTCGTAGAGCAGCTCGCCGGTGGTGAGATCGACCACGTCGGAGGCCGTCATGGCGCCGTCGAACTCGCTGGTCTCGACCTCGACGGACTCGATCTTGCCGCCGCGCAACTGCTTGAGGGTGTGGCCGGAGATCTTGCGGGTTGCCGGGGCGATCTCCTCCCCCTTGACGGTGATGGAGTGCGCCGGGCGGGTGCCGAGCAGATGCGTGGGCGTTCCCTCCGCGGTGACGTTCCAGGCGAGCTTGCCGCCGGCGACCTGCACGGTGTCGACGGTGTAGAAGGTCTTGAGGATCTCTTCGTCGGTACGCAGGCCGAGGGCACGGAGGAAGATGGTGCCGAGGAACTTGCGCTTGCGATCGATGCGGACGTAGAGGGTGTTCTTCTGGTCGTACTCGAACTCGACCCAGGAGCCGCGGTACGGGATGATCTTGCCGAGGAAGTAGGTGCGGTTGTTGGCGGTCTCGAAGAAGACGCCGGGCGAGCGGTGGAGCTGCGAGACGATGACGCGCTCGGTGCCGTTGACGATGAAGGTGCCGTTCTGGCTCATCAGCGGGATATCGCCGAAGAAGACCTCCTGCTCCTTCATGTCGCGGAGGCTCTTGACGCCGGTCTCGGGATCCTTGTCGTAGATCTTGAGGCGGATGGTGACCTTGAGGGGCGCGGAGTAGGTCATGCCGCGCTCTTCGCACTCGGCCTGGTCGTACTTCAACTGCAGGCCGACGGGATCGCCGCACTTGGTGCAGAAGTCAGGGGTGTTCTTGTTGTAGGTGCCGCAGAATCCGCAGAGAACGTCGCCGGGGTGGAACGGGTCCGTGATGACCATGTGGCCGCAGTGGCTGCAGGCCGTGCGCAGATGGTTCAGACCCTTGAGGTAACCGCACTTGCACTCCCAGTTGCCGATCGAGTAGTCGACGAACTCGAGCTCGGAGACGTTGCGGAAGTCGGTGATCGGGAAGACGGAGGTAAAGACGGACTGCAGGCCGTTGTCTTCGCGCTCCTGGGGGAGCTTGTCCATCTGCAGAAAACGCTCGTAGGAGCGGCGCTGCACTTCGATCAGGTTCGGGATCTGGATGGAGGTTGGGATCTTGGAAAAATCCAAGCGGCTGCGGATGGCGCGCGTTTCGGTGGACATGCTCGGGTTCTCCTGACTGCTTGTTCGAGGCCCGTCGTCAATCCACGTTGGCGGCCCGGGCGCGGGCTGCTGGAGGCTTGAGTCTGGGTGGAGCGACTGGTGGGACGCTCCGGGTTTGCTTCTGTGCGCTGAATCTTGGACTCTCCGCCCTCGATGCGGTTACGTCCGATGCGCTCCATCAAAGATGACCGTTCTGGATCCGGTCGGTTCTAGGTTTCCGCCGGTAAAGATTTCTCTTTCAACCGACCGCGTGAACTGCTATAACGGCGGCGGCAGGGACGTTGCGGCGACGATCCTGAGGGTCCTGGAAGGGGGCAGAATTCGGATGAGGGGCAGAGTTCGCTCCGAAACGCAGCGAGACGCCCAGGGAGACAGGTTGTCCCTGAGCGCAAAGTCCGACTTGTGCACTGATTCCGATGCTGCAATGAATGCCCGCCACCCTTTGAGGCTGGCCGCCCCAAGGTTTTGTTGCCGCCGGTGGTACCTGTTTCACCATGCTCACCCGCCGCCAGGTGGACATGATGGCCGATCCCATAGCCCCGCGGAGGGGATGGACCGGAGTCGTGCCGTCAGAGATGTAGGGTCAACAACGTGGAATCGATGTCCGGAAGCGCTTGTCTGCCTACCAGCACACCAAGGCAGAGGCGGTTCTCCAACGAGAAGGATACCGCTTTCTGCCCCGGGGTGCAAGTCGAACAGGTAACTACTTGATTTCGACCGTCGCCACGCCTTCGAACTTCTTGGCGATGGCTGCGGCGTCTTCCTTGGAGATGTTCTCCTTGAGCGGCTTGGGGGCGCCGTCGACCAGATCCTTGGCTTCCTTGAGGCCCAGGTTGGTGACTTCGCGCACGGCCTTGATGGTGGCGATCTTGTTGGCTCCGCCATCCTTCAGGACCACGGTGAACTCGGTCTTCTCTTCGACCGGGGCAGCCGCCGCCGCGCCGCCGCCTGCGGGTGCAGCCGCAACGGCTGCCGCGGCCGAGACGCCCAAGCGGGCTTCGAGCTTCTTGACCAGCTCGGATGCCTCGAGCAGGCTGAGGCTTACGATCTGATCTTCCAACTGCTGAATGTCTGCCATGATGTTTCTCCTCAATTCGTTCTGAACTTGTGCTGCCGATTTGCGTCCCCGAAGACCATGCCGCTCTTCGGCTGCCCATCCCTGCCGGGTTTCCGATGCGCCCAGACAAGCGCACCCGGAAGGCTGGGCGAAACTTCAGGTCAACCCTCGACCGGATCCGTACCCGCGGCTTCCCCGCCCTGCGAGGAGGTGGAGTTCTCCGGCTGCGCCGCACCCGAAGGCTGCTCGCCGGCGGCGGACTCTTCGACGTGAGCCGGCGTCTCCGCGGCTGCGGCCGGAGCTGCCTCGGGCGTGTCCGTGGCCGCCGCAGGAGCGGCGTCAGGCGCCTGCGCCGCGGACAGGGACTCGCGTGCCGCTACGGCTGCCGGGGCAGACGCTGCTGTAAATTTTTCCTTCTCGACCGCCTGATTGATGACGACCGCGAGGTCGCGCCCGGTGGCGTTCATCACCGTGGCGAGGCGTTGCGCGGGCGAGTTGATCAGGAAGAGCAGCTTCGAGAAGAGCTCTTCCCTGCCCGGCAGGGTGGCCAGGGCGCCGATCTCCTGGACGGTGATGACCTTGCCGTCGACGATCCCAAGCTTGAAGGTGAACTCCGCGTTGTCCTTCACCCAGGTGGAGAGCGCCTTGGCCAGGGCGACGGGGTCACCCGAGGTATAGGCCACGGACGACACGCCCTTCAGCCCCTGCAGCGCGGCTTCCACCCTGGTGCCCTTCGAGGAACGGGCCGCGAGCTTGTTCTTGACCACATGGTAGCTTCCGCCCGCCTCGCGCACGGTCTTGCGGAGGTCGAAGTCCTTGGCGGCGGTGAGAGCCTTGAAGGTCCCGATGATTGCAGATGTGGAGTGCTCGAGCTCTGTGGCGAGCGCCGAGACCTTCTCCGCCTTTTTTGTTTTGCTGAGTGCCATGGAAACCTAGCCTTTAGCTGCAGCTGTACGCTGCCAGCTCGTATGTTTTCCTCCGGAAGGTACCGCGTTCCGGAGAGATTCTGATTCCTGCCGCCGCCGGTGATTCCTGCCGCCTGTTCGCCGAAGCCAACGGCTGGCCGGGAGGCGGCCGTTTACGCCTTGCCGGCGAGGTCCGTGACGGCCGAGTCAAGCTCAATGCCGGGGCCCATCGTCGAGCTCAGCGTGATGCCCTTTACGTACCGGCCCTTTGCCGCGGAGGGCTTGGCCTTCATCACGGAGGTGATCACGGTCATCGCGTTGTCGACCAGCTTCTGCGAGTCGAACGAAAGCTTGCCTACGGGGACGTGAACCAGCGCGGTCTTGTCCGTGCGGAACTCAACCTTACCGGCCTTGATCTCGCGGATCGCGCCGGCGACGTCGGTGGTCACCGTGCCGGTCTTGGGATTCGGCATGAGGCCCTTGGGGCCGAGCACCTTGCCCAGACGGCCGACCGAACGCATCATGTCGGGCGTGGCGATCAGGGCGTCAAACGCGGTCCAGTTCTCTTTCTGAATCCGCTCAACCAGATCTTCTCCGCCCGCGAACTCGGCGCCCGCAGCCTTGGCGTCTGCGATCTTGTCGCCGGAGGCGATGACCGCGACGATCTTGGACTTGCCGAGGCCGTGCGGGAGGACCACGGTGCCACGGACCATCTGGTCGGCGTGCTTGGGGTCAACGCCGAGACGCATCGTCAGATCGACGGTCTCGTCGAACTTCGCGTACTTGGCCTTCTGGAGCAGGGGGACTGCGTCACTCAAGGTGTAGGGCCGGGCTTCAACGAGCGCGCGCGCCTTGACCAGATTCTTCGAGAGCTTCCTTGCCATGATTCTCCTCGTCTCCCACCGCTCGAACCTGGCAGTGCTTGTTGCGCACTGAACCCATCCCGGAGTTGCTTTGATTCAGACTGCTGCCGGGTGAGTCGTTCGGCCGTGGTACGTGTGACTGTGCGGCCTAAGACGCACTCTTTCGAGTATGCCGTAAAGCGCCATTTTGCGCAATAGCCGGCCGGCGCGCAAGGCCGAGTCCGGGCGGAGGTGGGCGTCACAACATGGACGGCTCGTGAGGGCTGGACGACCGCGTGAGGGCTGGACGGCGCTTCAGGGCTGGACGGCCGGGAGGTACTCCTCCACCAGGCTGAGAAACATCTGGTGGACCCGTGGATCGCCTGAGAGCTCGGGGTGAAACGTGGCGGCCATCAGGTGCCCCGCCCGGACGAGGGTGGGCTCCCCGTCGCGCTCTGCCAGCACATCCACTCCCGGACCGGTGGAGCGGATGCGCGGAGCGCGGATGTAGACCATCTCCAGGGGGCCGCCTGGGAGCCTGGTCTCGGCCTTCAGGATCGCGGAGTCGATCTGACGGCCGTAGCCGTTGCGCTCGACGGTGATGTCAAGCGCCTCGAGCGACCGCTGCGCGGGATTCTGCACATGTTTCGCCAGAAGGATGGCTCCTGCACAGGTGCCGAACGTTGGCGTGCCCGCGACAAACACCTTCAAGTCGTCGAAGAATCCCTGGCGATCGAGGAACTTGAGCATCGTCGTGGACTCGCCGCCGGGCATGACCAGGCCATCGAGCCCGTGGAGGTGCTGCGCCACCCGGACCAGTCTGGGCTTGGCTCCCAGGGCAGAGAGAACCTTGACGTGGGCATCGAAGGCGCCCTGCAGAGCCAGGACGCCGATGGTGCGCGGCCCGCCCGCGGGGTTCACTTGGGGGTGCTCTTCGCGGGGGCAGGAGTGGTGGTGGCCGGGGGCGCGGCGGCGGGGCCAGAGGCGGGCGGAGACGACAGCGTGGGCGCGGTGCCGGGGGGCAACGTCTTCTGGAACTCCTCGAACATCTGGCGCACCTTGGGTTGCAGGCTCTGCACCCGCGTCTGCAGGGTCTTGCCGACCTCCTGCTCGATCGAGGGCAGCTTCTCCACCAGAGCCTTGCCTGCGGGCGATTTGTAGAAGGCAAGCATGGTATCGAGCTGCTCTTCGGGGAACTGCGCGACAAAGAGCTTGACGTACTCCGGCTGGATGGCGGGCCAGCCGATCTGGGGCTCAAGCACCGCAGCCAGCTTCTTCTGGAAGTCGGAGAGCGCGGCCGCACCGGCGGGAGGGACGTTTCCCCCATAGTGCTGGCTGACCAGCGCGGAGGTCTGCTGCATGGCGTTCTGCATCACCCCGTTCACCATGCGGTCGAGATGCAGGATGGTCAGCATCTCCTGCGCCTTGGCTTTGTGGGAGGCCTCATCCGCTCGGGAGGCAAGAGGAAGGCAAAGAAGAAGAAGAAGGGCGGCGATGCGTTTCATCAGGATACCTTGGGGTGGTTCTGGACTGGCGGGAACAAAGGTTCGCCGCAGGAATGCGCCAACCCGACCCTCTTTCACACTACCATGCCGCCCTGGCCCGGCGCTTAGTGCGCGCCGTTTGAGGAGAACAACTGCGCAAGCGTCCTGACAAACGCCTCCTGGCTCGGGTGCACCGGCACGTCGCCGTGCAGCAGCCTGTCGTAGGAGACGTCGTGCCCATAGTAGGTCTCCGTATCTTCCTTGTTCTGGTTGACCACGTCGCCCGAGAGATCCACGCCGGCAAACAGCCCTTTGTTGCGCGAGTACGAGAGGAAGGCGGCGTTGGCCAGTTCGGTGGTTGAGGCGGTCGAGTTCCGCCCGACGGGACCGGCCGCCACGGCGGCGTCACCGCCTAGCTTGAGCTTGTCCTTCAGCAGGCGCTCGGCCGCGTCCTGCGTGATCCCGACCAGGACGAGGTCGGTCGATTGTCCACCCATCTGGAGCCCGAAGCTGGCTCCTGTGAGCTGGATGAAGGCCGGTGCGCTCCATCCGCTGCCTGTGCGGCAGCTGACGATTCCCTGCCCGTATTGACCGCCCACCACAAAGGCGCCCTTCTTGAATCCCGGCACCACTGCGACGCAGGTCGCTTTGGAGGCGATCTCCTCCGGGATCCCCTTGTCGGGCGTGGCCATCAGCTCATGCAGCACCTGGTGCGCGGCTTCGATACGGGCGTCTAGTTTCTGGACATCGGCGGCGTAGGCGTTCAGCGTCAGCGCGGCCGCGACGCAGATGGTCTGAGCAAACCTCTTCATAGCACTTCCCCCTCCGGGCGCCACGGAGCGCGCCCCTCCGAAATCCGATGCGCTCTGCCCCGCGGACAGTTGCGCGGACCTGCACGTTTCGAACGCGAAGGCTCGGGGTCTACCGCGAAGGCTCGGGGTCTACCGCGAAGGCTCAGGGGCTACCACGAGGCTCAGGGTCTACCGCGAAGGCTCAGGGTCTACCGCGAACGCTCAGAGCTGCGCGCCGAGCAGCGTGAGGGCTCCGCGCTGCTCAAGGGACGCGGCGATCTGCCGGCCCAGGCTCAAGGGATCGACGTGGGAGGTGGAGTGGCGGGTGAGAGCGATCATCTGCTCCCCATCCGGGGCCACCACCTGAGCCTCGATGTGCCACGAGTCGGGCCAGAGATCGGGCCGAGACTCGGGCCAGCCTCGGCTGCCCTGCCGGGAGCCGCCCACCGGGGCACAATGGACGCCGATGGGCAGAGAGCAGCCTCCGCCGAGCGCATCGAGAGCGGCCCGCTCGACCGTCACGGCGAATCGCGTTGCGGCGTGGTCCAGCGCGGAGACGGCCTCGTACACGGCGGCATCGTTCTCAGGCTCGGAGAAGACCGCGTAGCCGGGAGCGCGGGTCTCGAGGGCGAGCGCACCCTGGCCCGGGGCGGGGGTCAGTTCGTCCGTAGCGAAGCGCTGGTGCACCCACTCGGTGCGTTGCAGGCGACCCAAACCGGCCGCGGCAAGCACAAGGGCGTCGCACTCGCCCAGCTCCAGCTTGCGGAGCCGGGTATCGATATTGCCGCGCAGCTCCACAAACGAGACGTCCGGCCGAAGCGCAAGCAGCTGCGCCTTGCGGCGGGGGCTGGTCGTCCCGATCCGGCCTCCGCTCGGCAGGGTGTGCAGGGCCCAGTAGGGCTCGCAGACCCACGCGTCGCGGGCGTCGGCGCGTTCCGGGATTGCAGCCAGGGTGAACCGCGGGTCGATCGCGGTCGGAAGATCTTTGAGCGAATGGACGGCCAGGTCGATCGTTCCGGCAGCCAGAGCCTCTTCGATCTCCTTGATGAAGATCCCTTTTCCGTCGGCCGGGAGCGCGGTAATGCCGTCTGCACGAGTCTCGGTCAGCTCCGCCGGGTGCTGCATCCTGTCTCCCGTGGTCCGAATGATCTGGATCTCCACGGCATGGCCGGCCGCGCGGAGACGATCTGCTATGTGGCCGGCCTGCCAGAGCGCAAGTTGGGAGCCGCGTGATCCTATTCGTATGGGTGTACGCATCGCCTGTTCAGGATACGGGAGTAGACGGGCACCGGGGTCGAGCGTGGATGGAGGAAGCCGCTACAATTTAAGAAACGATATTTTTCGGTAACGAACGATGTTTTTCAGGCAGGGTACATGAAGCGGGTAGACACCAAAGGAGTCTGGATGGCGATGGCGGCAGGGGCACTTGTGGCAGGGCTTGGCGGAGCGTCAGCAGCCGCGCAGACGGGGTTCGGCCCTTCCAATCCGTTCTACGCGCCGAGCACGCTGCCCTTCCGGGCGCCTCCGTTCGACCGCATTAAAGACAGCGACTTCGCGCCTGCGCTAGAGGCCGGGATGGCCGAGCAACTGAAGGAGGTAGACGCTATCGCGCACAACCCGGCGGCTCCGACCTTTGACAACACGGTGGTCGCGTTTGAGCGGTCCGGCCAGCTCTTCGAACGCGCCCTGGCTGCGTTCTCCGGCATCACCGGGGCCAACACCAATCCCGCACTCGAAAAGGTTCAGGCTCAGCTGGCGCCCAGGATGGCCGCCCATCGCGACGCGATCTACCTGAACGAGACGCTGTTTGCGCGGGTGAAGGCTCTGCACGATCGGGCGGATCACGGGAAGCTTGACGATCAGGCGAAGCGGACACTGGATGTCTACTACCGGCGCTTCGTCCATGCCGGGGCCAACCTGTCTGCTGAGGACAAGGCCAGGCTGCGAAAGCTGAACGAGGAGGAGTCCACGCTGTCGAACAGCTTCCGGACGAAGCTGCTTGCGGGGACGCGGGAGGCCGCATTCTTTACGACGGATCGGACAGCGCTGAAGGGCATGCCGGACGCGCAGCTCGCCGCAGCGGCAGCCGCGGCGAAGTCACGCGGCAAGGAGGGCTACCTTGTGGCGCTGCAGAACACAACGCAGCAGCCGGCTCTGGCGTACCTTGAGAACCGCGCGACCCGCCAGGCGATCTTCGACAACTCGTGGACCCGGACAGAGCGGCCCGGCGACAACGATACGCGGTCGATCATCACGCGGCTCGCCGTTCTGAGGGCCGACAAGGCGAAGCTACTCGGGTATCCGAACTACGCCTCGTGGAAGACCGAAGATCAGATGGCTAAGAACCCCGAGGCGGCCATTAAATTCATGGACGCCCTTGTGCCCGCTGCGACGGCCCGGGCGCAGGCTGAAGGCAACGATATCCAGCAGGTGATCGACTCGACCAAGGGCGGATTCAAGCTGGAGCCATGGGACTGGGAGTACTACGCCGAGCAGGTGCGCAAGGCGAGGTATGATCTCGACGACGCGCAGGTGAAGCCGTATTTCGAGATGGGCAACGTGCTCGAGAACGGCGTCTTCTATGCCGCGACACAGCTCTACGGGATCACATTCAAGGAGCGGCACGATATCCCCGTCTGGCATCCGGACGTTCGCGTCTTCGAGGTCTTCAACGCGGATGGGACGCACCTGGCGCTGTTTTACTGTGACTACTTCAAGCGCGACAACAAGCAGGGCGGCGCGTGGATGAGCAGCTTCGTGGAGCAATCGAAGCTCCTGGGCACGACACCCGTGGTCTACAACGTGGCCAACCTGCCGAAGCCGGCGCCCGGCGAACCTGCGCTGCTCTCCTTCGACGAGGTGCGCACGATGTTCCATGAGTTTGGCCATGCCCTGCACGGCATGTTCTCCGATGTGCAGTATCCGCTGGTGGCCGGCACATCGGTTCCGCGCGACTTCGTGGAGTTCCCGTCGCAGTTCAACGAGCACTGGGCCAGTTATCCATCGGTCTTCAGCCACTACGCGAAGCACTACAAGACCGGAGCGCCCATACCCGCCGAGCTCGCAGGCAAGATCAAGAAGGCGGACCGCTTCAACCAGGGCTATCTGTTCACGGAGCTGCTTGCGGCCGCGGAGCTGGACATGCAGTGGCACACGCTGCCTGCGCCAGCCTCCATTCCGGACGCGGACGCGTTCGAGAAGGCAGCCCTGGCGCGCAAGGACCTGGCGCTGCCTGCCGTGCCCCCACGGTATCGGTCGAGCTACTTTCAGCACATCTTCTCCGGCGGGTACTCCGCCGGCTACTATGCGTATCTGTGGAGCGAGATGCTGGATGACGACGCGTACCAGTGGTTTGAGGATCACGGCGGCCTGACGCGCGCCAACGGCGATCGCTTTCGCCGCATGGTGCTCTCCCGTGGAAACAGCGAGGATCTGGGCAGGATGTACTCGGCGTGGCTTGGCGCTGAGCCAACCGCCACACCCATGATCAAGTACCGCGGCCTGCAGGAGGACAGCCAGGCGAAGTGACGTGCACCCCCCGGTGCCGGCAGAGGAGCGGCGGCTAGCGAAGGAGATCGCTTACCACGGCAGCGCTTCCCCCATGTGGAAGAAGCCTCCCGTGGGGCCATCCTCTCGCAGCAGGGCGAGGCGAACCTGGGTCTTCGCGCCGTCGACCAGTTCCATCGGGGCGGCATCGGTGCCCATGTCGGTCTTCACCCAGCCGGGATGCGCGGAGTTGACCTTGATGCGCGTGTCCTTCAGCGCGTCCGCCAGGTGGATCGTGTATGCGTTGAGGGCGGCCTTGGAGGAGTCGTAGGCCAGCGTCATGACTCCCAGCCCTCCCTTGGCGTGAAGCGCCAGCGAGCCGAGGATGATCGAGAGGTTGACGATCCGGCCCGCGGCGCTCTGCCGGAGCAGCGGAAGCATGGCGTTGGTCACATTCACCACGGCGAAGAAGTTCGTGTCAAAGGTCTGGCGCAGGGCCGCCTCCGACACGGTGAGGCTTGTATTGCCCGTCATGGTCTCGGCCATCATGCCGGCGTTGTTGATCAGTATGTCGAGCCGTCCGTGCGTCTTGCCGATGGTCTCAGCCGCGGCGGCGATGTCCGCCGCGTTCACCACGTCGAGCTTGATGGCGGACGCATCCACCCCCATGGCGCGCAGTTCGCTGGCCGCCTGCTCGCCGTTCGCCAGAACGCGTGCGCCCAGGATCACGGTTGCTCCCGCCTTGCCGAGCTGCCTGGCGGTCTCGAGCCCGAGCCCCTTGTTCGCGCCCGTGATCAGCGCTATCTTACCCGCCGCCTCTTTTCCGTCTGCCCCTTCGCTGATGGTCATGCATCTCCTTCGGTCAGTAGTTACGCCTTGGGATCAGATGCGCGTCCACTCAAGATTTCCGCATATCTTTCCGGCATCGCCCGCTTCTTCATGTCGCGTCCGACCACCACATGCGTCGTCTCGCCCTCGCACAACAGCGTGGCGTCGTCGAGCCGGACGACCCTGTAGGCGAACCGGATGATCGGGCCGCGCACCAGCACCACACGCGTCTCAACCACCAGCTCGTCGTCGTAGCGGGCGGGCGCTCTGTAGCGGAGATCGACCTGGACGACAGCGATCCCCGCCCCCTCTTCGCGCTCCATATCCTTGTATGCGAGCCCCTGCTGCCGCATCAGCTCTACGCGCCCGACCTCGAACCAGACCAGGTAATTCGCATGGTAGACCACGCCCATCTGGTCGGTCTCCGCATAGCGTACGCGGATCCGTGTCTCCCCTGCGATGTGCTTCATTCTTCCAGTTTACTCACTGGCCAAAGGAAGGGCGGCTTTGGCGGCCTGACGCGCGGCGCTCCGCTGGGCACGCGCCTTTCGGATATCCGCCAGCGCGTTCAGGAGAAAGACCACGCCCAGCAGCAGATCGAGGAGACAAAGGATCTGAATCGCGTCACTCTGCCGCGGCAGCCAGATGCTGCACGGCATCTTCACCTGGCGGGTGCCTGTGGTGATGACCTGGGATGGGGGAAAGCCTTTTTCGCCCGCGAGGTATCGCGTGCAGTCGTCGACGTGCGTCACATTCCAGCGAGCTATGCCCGCAGCCAGCAGCAGCGCAAACAGCAGCGAGAAGACCGTCACCTTGGAGACCACGTACACCTTCCCGGCGAAGCACGCCTCGCCTGTATCCTAACGCCGACGGTATGGTAGAGACGATATGCGACGACAAGCCACAGACGTCCTGCTGGTGATCGACCTGCAACTCGACTTCTGCCCCGGAGGCGCCCTTGCGGTCGCAGACGGGCACCAGGTTATCCCCTCGATCAACCGCCTGGCCACACGGTTCGATCACGTCATCCTCACGCAGGACTGGCATCCCGGCGGCCACATCTCCTTCGCGTCGAGCCACGCGGGCAGCCGCCCGTACGAGCAGATTGAGGCCGGGTATGGGCCTCAGACGCTGTGGCCGGAGCACTGCATCCAGAACACGCCTGGGGCGGATCTGCACCCGGAGCTCGACATCCCGCACACGGAACTGATCCTGCGGAAGGGCTTTCGGCGGGAGATCGACTCCTACTCGGCATTCCTCGAGAACGACCACCGCACGCCTACCGGCCTGGCGGGGTATCTGCGCGAGCGCGGCCTCAGGCGCCTGTTCCTCTGCGGCCTGGCCTACGATTTCTGCGTGCGGTTCTCCGCTGTGGATGGCAAGGACCTTGGCTTCGAGCCAATCGTGCTCGAAGACCTGACCCGCGCTGTCGATCTGCCTGGCTCGGTCGCGGACACCCATACCGCGCTCGCCGGGCACGGCATCGCTCGAATCCAGTCGTCCGAGCTGGGCGACTGACAGGCATGCGCTCTGCGGCGAACCAAGCATAAGCGACCGGCTAGGCCGGCGGCGGCCCGCCGGCAAGCCCCAACTCCTGTGCCTGCGCCTGCATGGCGGCAAGACAGTTGCCGACGTGCGCGTCCACGGTAAGGCCAAGCAGCGCGGCGCCGTCCACGATGTCCTCGCGTTTCACGGCGCGAGCGAAGGCTTTATCTTTCATCTTCTTCTTTACGCCGGCGACCTCTACGTCCGCGATCGAGCGGGTCGGCTTGACCAGCGCACACGCGGTGAGGAATCCCGCCAGCTCGTCGCAGGCGAAGAGCGCCTTGTCCAGGTGAGACACGCGCGGCGTGCCGGAGTAGTCGGCATGGGCGAGGATGGCGTGCAGCACCTCGTCCGGCCAACCGAGTTCGCGCAGGGCGGCGACGCCCGCAAACGGGTGCTCCTCAAGCGAGGGGTGGAGCTCGTAATCCATATCGTGCAGCAGCCCGGCGCTGCGATAGCGGCCGACGAACTCCACGGCGTGCTCGCCTGCGAGTTCGAGCCGCTGGGCCTGCATCCTGCCGTACGCCTCCGTGCATGCGGCCACGGCAAGCCCGTGCTTGCGCAGGCTCTCCCTCTGCGTCCATTGGTACAGCAGCTCCTGCGCCCGCTCGGGCGTGTGCGTCTCCATCGCCGGTACCCCCTCCTGCTTCCCAATCTACAGTCAGGCTGCACAGGGATCAGCCGTTCTTGCTCAGGAGCGCTGGCGGCGAATGCATGGGCGCTGTTAACTCGAACGGTTCCATCTTCGGGTTTCTCCGACTTTTTTCGGCAATTTTCGGCGTTCACTCTTGACTCCACCGATACCCGGTGTCAGTCTAGGCACATCACTGCGATCCGTTATCGGACGCGTGCTGCGGTCCTTGCTCTGGGTCCGCCCGCAACAGAAAATTTATGGCAACCATGATGGCGTCTGTAGAGCAGCGGGAGGTACTTCGCTGCGACCACTGCAGCCTCGTGCAATTCCGCACAGCCAACGCTTTGTGCCGCCGCTGCCACAAAGGCCTGGAGATCGACCTCCCTGAGCCTGAGCCGGTGCCGCTCGCACTGGTCGCTCCGCCCGAGGAGAAGGACGGCGGGTTGCAAATCGCGCACGCGGTGCGGGAGCTCCGCCACGTTCGCAACCTCTCGCAGCGCCAGCTCGCCGGACGCATGGGTGTGCCCCGCACCTACATCTCGAAGATAGAGAACGGGAAGGCCATGCCTACGCTGTCGTCGCTCGACCGGCTCGCCCGCGCGTTGAAGGTGGATATCGCCAGCCTCCTTCGGGATGCGAACACCCGGCACCGGGACGAGACGGCTGTGCTGACCTCCGACCCCTTCCTGGCCGAGATTGCGGCCTACGTATCGCAGCTTGACGGGTTGCAGCGCTCGATCTTCCTGAATCATGTCCGTGAGCTGGCCGCGGGACACCGGCGCACCGCCTGATCCGGGCGATGCGACGCCAGGCTCCCGGCGTTCGCGGAGGTGGCGGCCCAGCCTGACGGCACGCGCGCTCACAGAGGGCCCGCCAGGCGTCGGTCCATCTCTCGGCCCTGAGAGCGCGTTACTGCGTGCCGCCGGGTCCGGTGAAGCTCTTGACGATGACGCCGGAGGTCTCGAAGTGCGAGACGCGGTGGCCGGTCGAGTGTCCCATGTGAATGGCCTTGCTGAGCATTCGGATGGGGCCGCGCGATTCCTGGTCGAACCAGCGGCCGGTCGCCTCATCCCACGGCACGACGAGGCTGTACGTGACGTGGCATTTGGGGCAGCCGAGCGGCATCTCGAGCCAGCGATGAAACGACCCCTCGGGCAGAGGCGCGAGAGGGTCGGTCCCGGAGCGGATTGCGGCGATCGTGATTGCGGACGACATGCCAGCTAGCTCCACGATCGGGCGCGGCGATCCTGGCGAACGAAGCCGAACAGCAGATGCACGATGGCCAAGCCAAGCGCCCCCAGAAATGCCGCGCCAAACGTCTGAACTCGAAAGCCCGGAACAAACACGCTAGCAAACCTCAGAACCAACGCGTTGATCACCAGGAAGAACAGCCCGAAGCTGAGAATGCCGAGCGGCAGTGTGATGATCTTCAGCAGCAATCCGACCGTGGCGTTGAAGAGCCCGATCACGATCACGGCGATGAGCGCGGAGACCAGGTCCGCCAGTTCGAACCCGGGCACAAGGCGCGAGATCACCAGCAAGGCAAATGCGCTCAGGAGCCAATGCAGCAGCATGCGGAGCATCGTAGAAATCCTTCCGTGCTGGAACGGCGCGCATGGCAAGGTCCACCGCCTCTGCGCTCGTTCGTGAGACTACCATGTGCGGCTTCCCAAATGAATGCGCGGACCGTTCGCAGGATATCCTTTCCCTGTGCCCCTTGCGCTTCCATCCGTGTCGCTGATCGCGTCAGCTCTTCCCCTGGGTGGGAGCTCTCACGCCGGGGTGCTGGATGACCATCTGCTGCTGAACCTGTGGGTCGCGGCGGCTCTGCTTGGCGGCGCTCATCTGATGCTGCTTGCCGGGTTGCTGCGATCTCGGAAAGACCCACCGGACAAGGAGGGGCCTGAGAGTCGGGCCCGGCTTTGGCGTTTGGAGTTCCTCCCTCTTCTGTTGCTCACGGTGTTGTTCGGATATCTGGCGGCTCGCGCGCAGCAGCTCTGGGCTCAATCCCGCTACACGGGCGCCGAGCCCTCTGCGATGCAGGTGGAGGTCACCGGCGTTCAGTTCGCCTGGTACTTCCGCTATCCCGGCGAAGACGCGGTCTTTGGCGTGATCAAACCTGCACTCATCGCGGCGGGCGAGGGCAATCCGCTCGGCCTCGATCCGAGCGATCCTCACGGCGCAGACGACCTGGTCAGCAGCGAACTTGTGCTGCCCGCCGGCCGCGAGGTAGACCTCCGCCTCCGCGCCCAGGATGTGATCCACGGGTTCTTCCTCCCCGAGATGCGGCTGAAACAGAATGCCCTGCCCGGTGAGACCGTCCACGTGCATTTCACGCCCGAGAGGCCGGGCACGTACGCGATCCTATGCACGCAACTCTGCGGCCTGGGCCACTATCGCATGGCCGCCACACTGCGCGTGGTTCCCCAGCAGGAGTTCCGCGCGTGGATTCGTGCCGCAGAACAGGCGCGGGAGCAGAAGCCATGAGTCTGCGGAGGGTAATCTGCTGCGCCGTCACGCTGTGGCTGGGCGCCCAGGCACAGGGAGCGCGAATTCGTCCGAAGCACAGGCCGCCTACTCCGCCGGCCGCCTCTGAAGCCCTTCCGCGACTGGGGGATGAAGTCGCCGAGACGCTGTGGAAGCACCCCGCGGCGAAGCCTTGCGATGTAGGCAACGGCGAGACGGATCCTTGCGCCGCTACGACGGCAGGGCGGGATCGGGTGACGATCGCGTGGGACCGGGATACCCATCGCGTGACCTATCTGTACAGCGCAACGCTTCAGACCGACGACGACATCCAGGCGGGGGACCTGCTCGGAATCGATCCAGGGAGCCCGATCACTCCGTTTCCCGCGCCCGGCATGCCCCACCGCTTCGTCACCGTCGACTGGTGCGACACCGATGCGAGCCTCTCCGGGCAGGCGATGTGGTGCGCGGTCATGCTCCCGGCGCGCCCGAAGTCCGGCAAGGTGCTGGGATTCGTGCAGAGCCTCTACCTCTACCTGCCGATGTGGGACGCCTCCCCCATGCACCGCACGCATGCGGAACGACCGGGCGGAACACGATGAGGCGCAGGATCGACTGGACGGACCATCGGACGATCGGCCGGCAGTATCTGGCGCTTTCGCTGGTCGCCGTAGCACTGGGCACCGCACTGTCGCTCACCATGCGCCTCCACCTGGTGTGGCCCGGGTTTGCCCTCGTTCGCCCTATCCTCCCCGAGGACTACCTTGCTCTGGTCACGCTGCACGGTACGCTGATGGTCTTCTTTGTGATGACGGTGGCGCCGCAGTCCGGCTTCGGCAACCTGATTCTTCCCGCGCAGATCGGCGCGCGAACCATGGCGTTCCCCGTGCTGAATGCCGCGGGTTTCTGGATCACCGCCGCCGCTCTGGCGGTTCTGGTCGGCTCCATTCTGACCCCTGCGGGCGCTGCCATCTCGGGTTGGACGGCGTACCCACCGCTCTCCGCCGTTGCTTCGTCGGGGCCAGGCCAGGGGATCGGGATGGACCTCTGGCTGGCAAGCATCGCGCTGTTCGCGGTCGGGGCCATGCTGGGGGCGATCAACACCTTGACCACCGTCCTCCGGATGCGCTGCGCGGGGATGACGTGGGAGCGGCTGCCGCTGACGGTGTGGGGTTGGTTCACCTCCGCGCTGCTGTCGATTGTGGCCTTCTCGGTGCTGCTGGCCGCGCTGCTGTTGCTGTTCTGCGATCGCCACGCGGGCACCAGCTTCTTTCTTCCGACGGGCGACCTGGTGAACGGGGTTCTGCACGCAGGCAAAAGCAACGGCTCTCCTCTGCTGTGGCTGCACCTGTTCTGGTTCTTCGGGCACCCGGAGGTATACATCGCAATTCTGCCCGGCATGGGGCTTACCTCCATGGTGCTCGCGACCTTTGCCCGGCGGCGCGTATTTGCCTACCGCACCATGATCGCAACCACCCTGCTGATCGGCTTTCTCGGCATCCTCGTCTGGGGACATCACATGTTCGTCGCCGGTTTGAATCCGTTCGCAGGGACGGCCTTTGGCCTGTCCACCATCGCCATCGCGCTTCCCTCCTCGGCCAAGGTGCTGAGCTGGATCGCGACCGTCTGGCGATCACGGCCGGTTCTTTCCACCCCTATGCTGTTCGCGCTCGGCTTCGTCTCGCTCTTCATCACCGGAGGCCTGACCGGGCCTATCCTGGCCCAGCCGATCCTGGACGAGTACCTGCACAACACCTTCTTCGTCGTAGCGCACTTCCACCTCATCATGGCGATGGCCGGTGCGTTCGGGATCTTTGCCGCCACCTACCTGTGGTTTCCGCTGCTGACGGCGTCCGGCGGGCGGCCCGGCCGCCTCCTCTCGGAGCGCCTGGGCCGTTGGCACTTCTGGCTGACCTTCATCCTCGCGTACAACACCTTTCTGCCCATGCACTTCATCGGACTTGCGGGGGAGCCGCGGCACTACGCCCAGCTCACCGGCATCCCTGCGCCCCCAGCGGCCCACCTGCTTGTTGCCACGCTGCCGCTGAATCGCCATATCACCGTCTCCGCGCTGCTGCTTGCGGCCACGCAGCTGATCTTTCTCTACAACCTCGCGCGAAGCTGGTTCAAGGGCGAACCTGCAGACGGGAATCCGTGGTGCGCTACGACGCTCGAGTGGCATCCCGCGCTCCGTGCGCCGGGTCCGCCGGACGCAGACGATGCGGCAGCGGTTCCTTCAGAAGGCGGCGGGGAGATGGACGAGGAGATCGTCGTCTACCGCGGCCCCTGCCACTACGACGTGGTGGAAAACCGCTATCTGCCCCAGTGGCATCCCGATCTCAATCCTAGTAAGCTCGATCCAACGCGCGCGCAGTAAAGGAGTACCCGCCATGCCGGCCATCCTGACGCCCCCGGAGATCGAACGCAGGCCACGTGGAACCGAGGAGAATGACGGCGGAAACGGTCGGCGGCCACCCAACAATCGGGATCTGAAGCGGACCGGCGGCGGAGGCGACAACGAGAACTGGAACGGGCGAACCCCAGGTCGCCGTGGCCCCCGCGAGCGGCTCGCGACCTATCGCCTGGGACTCTTCTTCGCCCTCGGCGCGGTCTTCATGTTCTTCATCGGGATCGTGAGTGTGTTCTTTGTCTCCCAGAACACCGGCCACTTCGATGCCTACAACCACTACATCAATGCCTGGCTGCCCACGACGGTCCCGCCGCTGCTTTGGCTGAATACACTGGCGCTGATCTTGAGTTCGATCACCATGGAGGTCGCCCGGCGACGGATGTTTCACCAGATCGAGGCGATGGAGGAGTGGTTCGGGCTTGGGAGACCAACCTCGCGACGCGCCCTGCCCTGGCTCGTGGCTACGCTGTTGCTCGGCATGCTGTTCCTGGTCGGGCAGATGCTGGCGTGGCACCAGCTTGGGTTGCAGCGCGTGTTCTTCCGCTCCAACCCGGGCAGCCACTCGTTCTTCATCATCACCTATGCCCATGCGGCCCACCTTACCGCGGGGGTCGCAGGACTCCTCGCCGCGGTAGCCGGCCTGTTTCGCCTCCGAAGTATGGAGAACCGGCAGATCCTGGTGGACTGTGTCGGCTGGTACTGGCACTCGATGGGCGCATTGTGGCTGGCGCTGTTTGGCCTGCTGGCATTCTGCCAATGAACCGCCGCCGCGGTGCGGGCAGGGAGATGCTGCTCGCCGTGGCGCTGGTGATCGGGGCGGTCCGACCGGTTCCTCTCGGCGCGCAGGGCTGCACCCAGTGCCGCGACACGACGGCATCCACCTCGCCGGCTGCGCAGAGGGCATTCGCTCACGCGATCGAGTTGATGTGCGGGGCCGCAGCGGCGCTGTTCGTGATCACCCTGGTAGTGGCGAGGCGCCACCCTTAGGCACACCCGGTCGACGACGGACATTGCGCCGCATGGATCGCAAAGGAGTACAGCCACGTGCCTGAGGGCTCCCGTTCAGAGCGCAACGGTGCAAGACGGCTGCCAGTACGCGTGCCAGACGGCTGCCACAACGCCAACCTCCAGCACGATCGGGCTGTCTGAGGATTCCTACCGCCTCTTGGTGGTCGGCTTGGCGGGACGCTTGGCCGCAGGCTTCACCGGGGCCCTTCCGGCGACCTTGGTGGGTTTGGCACCAGTCTTCGCTCCGGCTTTCTTTACGGACTTGGCCGGTGGGTTGCCTCGTCGTACAGCAGGCGCCCCCTTTGCCGGCTTCGCCGCACTCTTATTCGCGGAGGTGCTCTTCCCGGATACCTTCTTCGCAGGAGAAGAGTTCTTGGCCGCGGGCCGAGCCTGAGGTTTGGGGCTCTTCCCAGCAGCCTTGGCAGGAGCCGCTTTCTTCGCAGCCACGGGAGACGGCTTCGCAGGCCTCTTCTGGGGGACTGGGGCGGCAGCCTTCACCGCGGCCTTAGCCGGTGACTTCGAAGACGACGCAGCCTGCTTGGCGGGTGCGGACGCCTTCGGGCTGGACGCGGAGGCCTTCGGGCCGGGTGCGGAGGCCTTCGGGCCGGATGCGGAGGCCTTCGGGCTGGACGCGGAGGGCTTCGGGCCGGGTGCGGAGGCCTTCGCGGAGGGAGCCGCCTTGCCGGACGCAGCTTTGGCTGCTTTGGCCGGGACTATGGAAGCGCTGGAGCTCTGAGTCTCGGCAGGGGTGCTCTTCGGTCGGCCGCTGTTGTTGTCCGCGGCGGCGAGAGGGTGTGGTGCGATCTCCGATGCAGCGTCCGGGGCTTCGCCCTCCGCCTCCGCCTCGGGCTTCTTCTTGCCCTTTGGAGGACGGACCGCCTTGGCCGCGCGTGCTCGCCGCAGATGAACAGGCGGTGGAGGAGCAGGGGGGGAATGCGGCTCCAGGAACGCCTTCATCTCTTCCGGCGTACCGAGCCGGCCATCCATCAGCTCGAAGAAGAGCCGCTCGACCAGTTCGCCGTAGCCGGGCAGGTCGGGTACGATCCGCATCTCCTGCATCAGCACGTAGGGGATGCGCTGGCGGGCTGTGGGCCATTCCGTGTAGAAGCTGCGGAACTTTGCCTGCAACGCGGCCGAACGCGTCGAATAGGCGGCCCAGAGGACGACCTCCGGCGGCGCCGAGAAGATCATCTTCCACGCAGCCGAAGGTGTGGCGGCCTGCTTGGACAAGAGCTGCACGCCCAGCTGCTTGGCTTCGGACTCGAGCGCGTCAATCTCGTCGACGAAGCCGTGCCGGGGAAAGCTCTTCTTGAGAGATGCCACCTCTTTAGGACTCAGCCGTGCAGTCACCAAGGGAAACTGCGCAGCCGACGCGTCGGCGTGAACCCCCTGCATCTGGAGCTGTGCCTGGGCGTCCCGGAGCTTCTCAAGCTCCGGGAGATTCGCCTTACCCGAGTTCCACCCGGGAAAGAGAATCTTCATCCAGCCCTCGGATTCGAGGCGGCTCAGCACGCGCAGCGGGTCTTCCTCGTGGACGATCTCCTCCAGCTCGTAGCCGCGCTGGAACTCGCTTGCCGCGGAGATGTAGCCCTCCGATTTGCCGGTTTCGTATCGGGCGAGGGTACGCTCCTCCATCTGCCAGCCGAGGCGTGCGCCCAGACGGGCGGCCCGGACCATGCGGATGGGATCTTCAATGAAGCCGTAGCTGCTGACCAGGCGAAGCTCGCGGTTCTCAATGTCCGCCACGCCGTTCAGCGGATCCATCAGAAGCCCGTACGAGCCCTCGTTCAGCGAAAGCGCCATCGCGTTTGCGGTGAAGTCCCGCCGGCGCAGGTCTTCCAGGATCGACGCCGGCCGGACCACCGGCTTGCCGGGCTTCGGGTAGTGAACCGACAGGGTGCTCGATATCTCAACCCGGACATTGCCCGGCAGACGGAGAAACAATGCCTGCATCGGCTCATGTTCGCCGGAGATCTGCGCGCCGGCTTTCTCGAGATCTTTTCTGAGTTTGAGGGCATTGCCCTGCACCGCAACATCAAGGTCGCGAACCGGCGAGCCGCTGGTCAGGTCACGGACCGCACCACCCACCAGAAAGAGAGTCAGTCCTTTTGCCTGCGCGATCTCGCGGATCGCACGAAGAGTACTCTGCTGAGCGCCGGACAACCGGTTCTCCAGCAGGTAGATATAATCGGCCATAGGCTACGCGTCTCTCTGTCCGGCCCTGCCCGGGGCACTTCTCCGGCGGGGCTCGAAACCAATCGTCTTATGCAGCTCTAACCCTTAGCGAATCAACCGGTTAGCCAACACTTTCAAGCACGGCGCAAAGGTCTATCCTACCATGCTGATGCGCGTTTGACCAGCTTTGTGCACCTTTTTTGTGGCGGCGAGATTCCGCCGGCACACAACGCGCCCTCCATTCTTCTATGTCCTCCTCGCAGAAAAAGGTCATCGTCCGGCGCTTTATCGGCGACACCCTCCCCGGGTACCTGCCACAGGCGGGCTTCGTGCACGGGGAGTCGCTCGGTCTGCTCGACCTCTCCGGCCGCGTCGTGCCTCTTCCGCTGGCCGAGATCAAGACCATCAGCTACGTGCGCGATTTCAATCTATCCGACACCCAGAACCCGGAGCGGCTCACCCGCCGCACCTTTCTCGCGCGTCCGCGGACCGAAGGGCTGTGGGTGAGGCTCACCTTCCGATCGGGCGATGTGATGGAAGGTCTCGCACCCGCCGACCGCACCCTGATGGATGGTCTCGTCGAAGATGGCGGGCTCTTTCTTACCCCGGCCGACACCCGTTCCAATACCCAGCGCCTGTACGTTCCGCGCACCGCGCTGGCGGAGCTCCAGCTGCTTGCCGTGATCACAAGCCCCTCGCGCAGGCAGCCCACACCCGCCGCGGACACAAAAGAGGGCCTGCAGGAGGATCTGTTTCACCTGCCGTTCGATCCCGACTCCCGGCCGAACTGAGCGGTCTTCTACAATCCCTGCATGAAGCTCGGCGACCTCGCCACCCACCTCGGCGCTGTTTTGGACGGCGACCGCGACACGGACATCACCTCCGCAGCAGGCCTGGAGGATGCCACCCAGGGGCAGCTCGCTTTTGTGGCGAACCGCCGCTACACACCGCTTGCGAGAAAAACACGGGCCTCCGCGGTATTGGTTGAGCCTGGCTTCGAGATCATCTCCGCCCCGACGCTTCGGGTGGAGAACCCATACCTCGCCTTCGCCCGCGCGCTCGAACTCCTCTACCCCGCCCCGATCTACGCGCCCGGCATTCACCCCACCGCGGTGATTGCCCCCACCGCGACGATCGGCGAAGGGGCCCACATCGGGGCCTACGCGGTGATCGGGGACCACGTGGTGCTGGGGCCGCACGCCACCGTGCTGCCGCACGTGGTGCTCTATCCGGGAGTCCGTGCGGGCAGCCATCTGCTGGCCCACGCCCACGCCGTCGTTCGCGAAGGCTGCCGCCTGGGCGACCATGTCACCCTGCAGAACGGCGTCGTCATCGGCTCCGATGGCTTCGGCTTTGCGCGCGACGCTAGTCCCGCGCCCGGCGCCTCCGCCTGGCACAAGATCCTGCAGACTGGCCCAGCCGTACTCGAAGACAACGTGGAGGTGCAGGCCAACTCCACGGTCGACCGCGCCTCGATCGGCGAGACCCGCATCCATGCCGGCGCGAAGATCGATAACCTCGTCCAGGTGGGCCATGGCTCGCAGGTTGGCCGCGATACCCTGCTGTGTGCCCAGGTCGGGCTTGCGGGGTCCACGCGGGTGGGCAGAGATGTGATCCTTGCCGGGCAGGTCGGGGTGGCGGGCCATTGCACGGTGGGAGACGGCGCCATCGCCACCGCCCAATCGGGCATCCCCTCCGACGTGGCGCCCGGCGCGACCGTCAGTGGGTACCCGGCAATCGATAACCGCAAGTGGTTACGGGCGACCGCCGTCTTCCAGCGCCTGCCTGAACTGATGCGCACAGCCCGGCTGTCACGAGTTCCCCAGGAGCCCGCACCTCGCAGCCCGCAGGGTGACGAGGCCGGCGGGTGACATCCACCATCTAAAAGAAAGCGAATGGCATTAGCTTGCGCAACGCCCCCTCCGTGCATCTATAGTGCTGTGCAGATCGATCCACCTTCCATCACCGGCCCGGAATCCGTCCCGGCCCCCGCCGTGACCGTACTGCTGCTCGACGATGATCCGGTAAACCTCCACCTGCGCTCGGCCATTCTGCGCCAGAATGGGTACAATTCCGTGCCTGCCTCGACCATTGAGGAGGCAAACCAGCTACTCGATACCATCGATATCGCCGTGCTCGACTACCATCTGGGCGCCGGCAAGTTTGGTACCGAGGTGGCCGGTTCGCTTCGCAAGCGCAGACCGGAGGTGCCCATCATCATCCTGTCCGCCACGCTCGAACGCCGCTTTGGAGGAGTGGAGGACATGCACCTGCTGAAGGGGTATAGCTCCAACGAAGACCTGCTGGCCGCGCTGCGATCCTTTGAAGCCCGCCGGCGCGGTGCTCCGGTCGTCGTGGATGCCCGTGACTTCTTCTACTCGCGCATCGCGATCGCCATGGGAGCGGACGTCCTGTTGCAGATCCTGGACGCGGAGGGAACCTGGGTCTACTCGAACGACACCGCCGCAGACTACCTGGGACGGCCGCGCGACTGGTTCCTCCACCGCAACCTCTTCACCGAGTACCCCAGTGTGGTGGGGGATTGGGCGGACGTGCTCCGCTCCGTGGCGGAGACCCGCGAGACCTATATCGACCGCACCCGGCGCGGACTCTTCTTTCTGCCCGACGTCCCCGGACAGACACTCACATGGAGCGTGCTGGCGTTTCCCATCACGCTGCACGATGGCAGACCAGGCGTCGTGCTGACAGCGCGCATCCTCGACAAGACGCCCAGCATGTTCGCCTGAGCCGAACCGCTCAGCCTCAGGCCAGCTCGAATCTGAAAGCTCAAGCTCGCACGTCACGCGCTCCGCACCGCGGGTGCGATCTCTTCGCCCAGAAGACCGATGGCGCGCATCAGCCCCTCGTGTCCAAGCCCCGCGACCGACATCTGGAAGCTGAGACGAGAGATGCCCCCCAGCGAATCGTTGTAGTGGGCGATCTTCCGGAGCACGGTCTCCCGCCCGCCCACGATCAACGCACCCGCAGGCCCAAGCAGAGAATCGAACTGCCGCCGCGTCACAGGACCCCAGCCGCGCTCCTGCCCGATCTTCGAGAACGCGGCTGCATACCCAGGAAAGAAGTCGTCCGCAGCCTTGGTGTCGCTTTCAGCGATGTAGCCCAGCGCGTGGACGCCGACCTTCAGCGACTCGGCCGCGTGGCCCGCACGCTTGCCCGCCTCGCGGTACATGTCCACCAGAGGCCGGAAGCGGTGAGGCTCCCCGCCGATGATCGCTACCATAAGCGGCAGGCCGAGAGTACCCGCGCGCAGAAACGAGGCCGGTGTACCGCCCACGCCAAGCCACACCGGCAGCCTGGCCTGCAGCGGCCGTGGAAACACGCCTTGTCCGGTGAGTGCGGGGCGGTGCTTCCCCGACCAGTGCGGGTGAGCCTCGTCTCGCAGGTGCAGCAGCAGGTCGAGCTTCTCCTCGAAGAGCTCGTCATAGTCTTCGAGCTTCAGCCCGAAGAGCGGAAACGATTCGATGAAGGACCCGCGGCCCGCCACGATCTCCGCGCGCCCTTGCGAGATGAGGTCCAGCGTGGCGAACTCCTGGAAGACACGCACCGGGTCCGCGGCAGACAGGACCGTGACGGCAGACGCAAGGCGGATGCGAGACGTTCGGGCCGCGGCGGCGGCCAGGATTACGGCAGGCGCGGAATCCAGGAACTCCTCACGGTGGTGCTCGCCGATGCCGACAACGTCCAGGCCGACCTGATCCGCGTACGCGATCTCGTCCAGCAGCTCGCGGATCCGGAACTCTGGCCGCGTGCGTGTGCCGAGGTCGGTAATAGATGCCACAAAGCTGTCGAATCCGATCTCCACGTCCGTGCTCCCTCCATAGCTGCAGTCTGGATGGATGCGCCGGGGAGGCCGATCGACTCAAACGCGAGGCGGACAAGACGCCGTCGCGGGTCCGCTCGCAAGGCGCCGCATCCGCGCACAGGCCACCTGTTAGGCTGGGGTCGATGCGCCTCTCCGCCCTGTTTGTCCTTTGCCTTGCCGGTGCACCCCTCGTCGGCTGCCACTCCGCATATATTGAAGCGACTGTGGTGAACCGCACAGCACAACCCATCCCGCTGGTAGAGATCGACTACCCGTCGGCGAGCTTTGGGACGCAGAACCTCGCTCCAGGCGCGGAGTTCCACTACAGGTTCAAGGTCCTGGGATCGGGTGGCACCACTGTGCTCTGGACCGACGCAGCACACCGCGACGGGAAGGCGCCGGGCCCAACCCTCCGCGAAGGCGACGAGGGGCGCCTCCGCGTTGCCTTCATGCCCGGCGGCCCGGTCTGGGACGAGGCATTGACGAGTCGCTGAGACGGGCTGGACGCTTCCCTGCCCCATCATCGGGAGCACAGGCGTTCCGCGGGCTCGCTTCCTCGTCACCCTCAGTCTCATCGTTCCCGTTCGCCGCACACCACGAAACCGCCGGCCATTTCTGCCTGGGCGAAACCGGCAGCGGGCAGCGTTCGCCGCATCCACGTGTCTCCCGGAAGCTTGGGATCAGCCTGCGGCACGTGGGGTAGACTTGCGGAGATGCCGCGGGGTTTCTTCATCACGTTTGAAGGCTTGGACGGATCCGGCAAGACCACGCAGTTGAAGCGAATCGCTGGCTGGCTGGAGACTCAGGGCCACACCGTGGTCGCGCTCCGAAATCCAGGATCCACGCCCCTCGGCGACCGCATCCGGTCCATTCTGCTGGATTCCAAGGCGGAGAGCACGCTGGGCAGGATCGGGCCGCTGACGGAGATGGCGCTCATGTTTGCAGACCGCGCGCAGTCTCTCGATCGCATTGTGATTCCCGCCCTCGCAGCGGGATCTGTGGTCCTGTGCGACCGCTTCACCGACTCATCCGAGGCCTACCAGGGGGCCGGGCGAGGTCTGGGGTCGGATCGCATTCTGGCCATGCATCGCGCCGTCTGCGAGGACCGTCAGCCCGACCTGACCGTCTTGCTGCTGCCTCCGCTCGAGGCCTCGCTTGCCCGTGCGCGACGCCGAAACCAGCGGCACCTGCAGGCCTCCGGTCGCGACGAAAGCCGCTTTGAGGCGGAAGGGGATGAATTCTACCGGCGAGTGTATGCCGCATACGAGGCCATCGCGGCACGCGAGCCGCGCAGGGTGGTGGCCTTTCGAGAGGAAGCGTCGATCGATGCGATCGCGGAACGTATCCGGCTGGTCGTGGGCGAACGGTTACAGCCCGGCCGCATGCAGGTCGACGCGTGAGCGCAACGGCACCAACGAAGTACCGCCTGCCTCCAGGACTGCCGCACGCCCTTCCCTTCTACTTCCACAAGCCCTGGGCAAAGCTTGGACAGCCCATCCGTCTGTTCGAGCACCTGCACAAGACCTACGGCGAGATCGCCTGCTACCGCTTCATGGGCACGAACATCATCTTCGTCAACCATCCCGAGTACATTCGCGAGGTGTTGATCAACCAGGCCGCCTCGTTTGTGAAGGAGCGCACCCTTCAGCGCATGAAGATCCTGCTGGGTGAAGGGTTGATCACCTCGGACGACCCGATTCACATGCGGCAAAGAAAGCTCGCGGCGCCCGCATTCCACCGCCAGCGGATCGCCGCCTACGGCCAGACGATTGTGGAGGTCGCCCAGAGCCACGCCGCACGCTGGAAGAGCGGCGCCGTGGTGGATATGAACGCCGCGATGATGGAGCTCTCGCTCGAGATCGTGGCCAGAACACTGTTCGCCACCGAGGTGACGGCAGAGGTCCGGTCCATCAACGATGAGGTCAACGCAATCATGCGGATGTACAACTTCCTGATTGCGATGCCGCGGCTCGAAAGCTGGCTCCACTGGCCCGTGCCGATCCTGAACCGTTTCCGCCGCTCCCGCGGGCGTCTGAACAATGTCGTCGAGAGGATGATCCGTTCGCGCCGCGCCGATATGGTCGCCAACCCGGCGCTCGATCGCGGCGACCTGCTCTCCATGTTGATCGCCAGCCGCTATGAGACCGACGAGGGAATCCAGACCGAGGATGGCATGACGGATCCGCAGGTCCGGGACGAGGTCCTCACCATCTTCCTCGCAGGGTACGAGACGGTTGCCAATGCGCTCACCTGGACCTGGTACTGCCTCTCCCAGAACCCTGATGCCGAAGAGGCCATGCTGAGCGAACTCCGCGCTGTGCTTGGCGACGCCGCCACGGATCCTACTCGGGCGCTGCGGCTTCCAACCCTCGCCGATTACCCGCGCCTGAAGTACACCGAGCAGGTGTTTGCGGAAGCCATGCGCCTCTACCCTCCCGCCTGGGCCATGGGCCGGATGTCCACGCGGGATGTCACGCTTGGGCCGTACAGCATCCCCGCAGGCGCACACTTCTTCTTCTCGCAATACGTCCTGCAGCGCTCGGAGGAGTACTTCCCCGACCCGTTGCGCTTCGACCCCATGCGGCATACTCCTGAGGCAAAGGCCGCGCGTCCTCGGTTTGCCTACTTCCCCTTCGGCGGCGGCTCACGCCAGTGCATCGGGGAGTCGTTCGCGTGGATGGAAGGGGTGCTGGCCATCGCCACCATCGCATCCAGGTGGCGCATGGACTACACCTCCAGCCAGCCTCCCGTGCCCCAGGCAAAGATCACACTTCGTCCTCGCGACCCTGTTCCCATGCTGCTGACCGCCCGCTAGAGAACGGTCTACTTCGCGCTCGCCGGGGGGACGATACCGTTCATCCGCAGGTACTCCACCATCTGCCCGTAGTGGTCGAAGGCATGCGAGATCCCAAACCCGGCCAGCGTGCCGCGCGTCTGGATGCCAGGCTCCGGCGTCTGAAGCACCTCGAAGAAGTTCGCCGGCGTCAGCGTTGCGATCGCGCGGTGCGCGAAGGCGAACGAATCGCCCAGCGCCCGAACCACGTCGTCCTTCGAGGTCAGCTTGGCGATCGCCTTCACATCCGTACCCGGCTTGATGCCGCTGATCATGGAATAGAAGAAGAAATTGGCCTGCGCAACGTGTGACGCCTGCTCCGCAAACGAGCGCACCCCGGTGAAGTTCGTCTGCTGGGCGGACGAGAAGTTCGATGCGGCCGGAGCAAAGGAAAACTTCTCTGCCGGCATCGCCTTCACGGCTCCCATCATCTCGCTTTCGATGATCACCAGCTCCGAATCCATAGCGGCAGATGGCGAAACCATGGTTCCGGCGGCGGGCCCGCCCTTGGTATCCATCGACATCTGCGCTGTGGCGCAGGGTACAGCCATCAAAACCGTGACGAAGCAAAGAACTGCGGCTTTCATATTGATCCTCCGGGAACGAGCCATCGTAACAGACCGCCGCCTTTCAATCCGCGGCCCGAAAGCGGTGAATCAGACGGCGGTCCCGCTTGCTCGGTCGGCCAGGCGTGCGGAGCGGCTGAACGAATGGATCGTTCTTGCGGGCGGCCGCGGCCAACGCACGCGCCTCTTGACTCGCTTCGCTCTCCCGATAGAGCGTGTGGGCAACGGGCGCAGGGCCTCGCACCTCGCTCAGCGCCTGCACCTCAACCTCGTAGGTGCCGCCCTCCGTTCGAACGCGGAGCATGTCCCCCGGGCGAACCTCGCGGGCTGGCTTCAGCGGCTGGTTCCGCGACTCCACACGCCCAAGTTCGCACGCCTTCGCCGCCAGAGCACGCGTCTTGAAGAACCGCGCTGCCCAGAGCCACTTATCGATGCGTACCCCCGTCATCGTTCTTCCATCCTACCCGTGGCGAGGCCTCGCCCGCGCCACGCCTGGCGACGCACTGGACCTCCTCTCCCGTTCTGCACCAGTCGACCCTTTCGCCCTGTGGCATCCCCATGATCTACTTGCCGTCGGAGCAGCGGGCGAGGGGACCGCCACCACGGCATTGACGCCCAACCGCATCACGCATCAGGCGACGAGCATCCCTGCCCACCGTTGGCTTCGTTCGCTGCCGCTCTATGTGGGATTCGCGGCCTCGGGGATTGGCGTTGCCCTGCCGGGCGCAACCTTGCCCGCGCTGCTGCTGCGCTGGCGCCTGAACGATGTACAGGCCGGCGAATTGTTCCTCTTCGCGTGGATCGGCTCCTCGTTCGGCTCGCTCGCGATCCACGGCTCTCTCCGCAGCTGCCTGGTTTTCGGATGCGCACTCGTCTCCGCGGGCGGCGCGGGCCTCGCCTTCGCGTCCGGCTCGCACATCCAGGCGAACCTCTGGATGGCGGCCTTCGGCGCCGGCCTGGGTATGACCATGACCTCCATCAGCCTTCTGCGGCGTCAGCAGGCTGAACGCACCGGCACCGAACTCATCCGCCTGAACTTCATCTGGGCGCTGGGCGCGTGCCTTTGTCCCACGCTCGCTGAGCGTGCCCTTCGCGTCGGAGACCTGCGCCCTCTGCTTGGCGGACTGGCCACTCTCTTCGCACTGCTCGCGCTCTGGACCGCCGGCCAGCATCGCCTCGCCGCCTGCCGGGCAGATACCAGGGACGCGTGGACCTGGGCCGCCATTCGCAAAGTACCGCTGCCGCTCGTGCTCATGATCATGCTGATCACGGGAATCGAGGCCTCAGCCGGCGGTTGGCTGGGCGCCTACTCCCGCCGAAGCGGGGCCGGCCTGGCAGCCACGATCGCCGCACCCACCTGCCTGTGGGCCGGTCTTCTGCTCAGCCGCCTGCTGTGGGTGCCCGGCAGCCGCAGAATTCGGCCTCCGCACAGCATCCGCGGCAGCGTGCTGGTCATGGCCGCCGGGGCCGCACTGCTCGTCGCGCGCAGCGGCGGATGGAGCCTGGGCGCCGCCGCCTTCCTGCTTGGAGTTGGCCTCGGACCCATCTATCCCATGCTGCTCGCCGCTGTGCTCCAGTTCACGAGGACGGGTGGAATCTTCTTCCTCGCCGGCGTCGGTGCGGCCTGCCTGCCTTGGCTCACCGGGCTTGTCGCGGCCGCCCACGGGTCGTTGCGCGCAGGCCTCCTGGTCCCGGTGGGCGCCACCCTTCTTCTGCTTGCGCTAGCCTGGATCACCCCGTCGCGCACTCTCGCCGCGTCAGCACCCGGCGAAGAATCCGCATAGTCGATTCACCCCGGTCTCGACGTGAAGCCCGCGAGCTCCATCGCACGCGGCACCTCAGGATTCCTGGCAAACGTCTCCCACACAAATCCCGTCCGCAGATTCTCCGCCATCAGGACGCCGATGCCAATGTCGATCCCCAGCACGTCCGGGTCGTACCACCCGGCTGCAGGATGGAACGCATCGCAGAAGCCGTAGCGCCCCCAGGCCTTCGAGCCGTATCGCGCTCTAAGCGCCCGCTGCACACGCAGACAGGCGCCCGGCAGAAACGGCAACGATCCGGCAGTCGCGTACGGCACCACTGAGCCGTCGATGCCGCCGAACCCGGCCGACGCGACAGTCCCATCTGGCCTGTACGCCGGTCCTCTGACCCCCGGCCCACCCCACGCCGTATACCCGTGCTGAGAGTCCGACGCCGAAATTCCCCAATACTCATCCCTGGAGTACGGCTGGCCCAGCGAGGCGCAGAACGCCTGATGCGCACGCGTCGCGACGATCGAGTTGGCGAAATAGTCCGCGAACCGGTCGCGCCTTCCGCGGAAGTCGAACCAGGCGTGGCTGTATTGATGCACAAACAGCGGATCGGCTCCGCCGATGTACTTGAACCCCTTGTACTGAACCGTAGGTCGTACCCACGCCGCCCAGCACTGCGGATCGATCGGATGCGTCGGCGATCCGAGAGCCAGCAGGTACAACATCATCAACTCGCAGTAGTGATTCCATCTCGATACCAGAAATCCGCCGTCCTTCCAGCCCATCGAGAACATCCGTCCTCCGTTCAGCATCCACGGCCAGTCGACGCGCTCATAGATGGCAGTCGCGAGACGCACAATCTCGGGCTCCATGTGGAAGTGCGCGCGCGCCGTCAACGCACCACACAGCAGCAGCGCCGTGTCGATCGATGAGATCTCACTGCCTCGGAACGGCCTGCCGCTCTCCAGATCGTTGAAGTGCGAGAAGAATCCGTGCTGATGCGGCAGCCCCTCTGCGTGGTAGCGCAGCGTGCGCTGGACCTGTGCGATCGCCTGCGCACGTGGCCGGAAGCCGCGTCGCTCCACGATGCACAGCGCCGTCAGCCCAAATCCCGTGGCGGCGATACTTGCCATCCGCCGGGAGTCGAGCGCGCCATCGCTGCCCACCCACTTGGCCCGATCCAGCACCTGCCCCGTGTTCGGGCTCGCCTGTTCGGCGAAGTACAGACAGCCCGAACGCTGCATCTCATCGAGATACAACCTGTCGCCGGCTCCAAGCGATCGGTCCCCCGAGTCCGCGGCCATGCACTCCGTGGCCCACGCCATCTCACGCGCCAGCACGGTGCCCGAAAGCAGCTTCACCGCAGCGCGCCGATCCATCATGGCTATTTGGGAACCACGATGACAGCAAGTCCGTGCGGCGGCACCGTCACCCGGATCTTTCCGTGATCCAGGCGTACTTCCTCCGGCTTCGACAACTCGCCCGCGGCACGTAGCTGCTTCACCTGCTCCGCGGTAAGATCCCCGGCCGGCCGGCCCATCGCGTCGTACGCCTTCAGCACGTTCCCATGATCCTCGTCGACCCGCCATATCTGGGCAGAAGCCCCCGCCGGAAGCCCTCTAAACTCCACGTCGAAACTCCGCAGCGGAGCGGCCTGGGCCTTCGGCAACGTATAGGCCGCCCCCGTTCCGTCCGGAGGCGCATAGTTCCAGAGCGCAACTGCGGCTCCTCCGCCCGGCAGCACCGTTCCCAGAGCGGACTCCGATGAAACTGCCATCCTCCGCTCGCCAAGCTTGTGCAGAATCCGAAATACATTCAGCGCGGGCTTGGGGATATGATCCGCACCGATCACACCGAAGCCGCCGTAAAACGGGCTCCTCACCACGCCCTGCTCCTCGAATACATCCGAAAAAGCCCAGTAGCTCATCCCCTGCGTCAGCCCGTCGCACAGTCGTATCGTGTTTGCGAGCCACGGCCCCATAAACACCGAGTCGGTTACATTTGGCTCATTCGCATAGCTCGCGTTGTACTCGGAAAAGATGAGCGGGGTCTTCGGGTACGCCGAGCGCGCAATCTGATCGTGCACCTTCGTCACCGCACGCCACACCATCGTCTCGCGTGCGATGTTCTCGTCGCTGCCGAGCACATCGTGCGCCGTGTCGTTCGCGTACACATGTGTCGAAACGAAGTCCACAGGCACTCCGTTGGCCTTCGCATGCGCCAGGAACTCAGCCACCCAGGCCGCCTGCGCCGTCGATGGTCCACCGACCTGCAGGCGCGGAGACACCGCCTTCAACGCCCTCGCAGTGTGGTCGTATAGCTCGAAGTAGGTCGGCTGCTTCGGCTCCCCTACCCAGAAGTCGATGTTGGGCTCATTCCACACCTCGAACTTCCAATGCGCCACCTCATCTAGCCCATACCGCACCACCAGGTGCTGCCCGAATGCCCGGATCATGGCATCCCAAACCGCATAGTCCTTCGGGGGTGAGACGTTTGGCTTGTACCAGAACGCATGCAGCGCCGCAGGGTCCGAAGCCATCTTCTTCGGCATAAAGCTCAGTTCCACGTACGGCCGCACCCCGTTATCGAGCAGCCCATCGTAGATCTGATCCACATAGGAAAAGTTGTACACGGACGCGTCGCGCGCCGCCTCCGCCGCCAATCCCGGGTTCTGAATGCGGCGATCCGGATCGTACAGCCCCACCTCATCCATAAAGATGCCATGGAACCGGACGGACTCCAAACCAGTGGCCTGTTTCACCGTGCGCAGGTCTTGCCTGTAGCTCTCCCGCAGCGACAGAATCGCACGCCCTGACCCAAACGTCTGCTCCCACACATGCGGAAACGGCGTGGTCGGAGCCTCGACATCGATGAGGAGCTTCTGCTGCCCGCACGCATCGTGCCCGCAACACACAGCAGCCCCTACGATCAAACCTGCAATCAGGCGAAGACTGAGGTTTCGTACAATCGACATGTAATGCTCCTGAACCCTGAGTTGGAATAAGCCCTGCAATCGCAAGGTACACGTCAGCGTGGTACTCACGCTGTGACTCACGCGTCGGGCACGAGCGGCCCGAAGCCGGGCCCGATCTGCCGGGCCACTCCTCAGAATTGAAAGCGCGCCAGTAACTCGATGACACGCCCCGCATCTGCAGCCTGCGAGTATCCAAAATACGCGTTTTGGATGTTCGATCCTGCGCTATTGTTCCCAATCGGCTGGAGTTGAAGGATGTTGAACGCGTTGTAGAGATTCGCTTGCACCCGAAGCAGCGTGTGGCGGTCGCCAAAGTCGTGCGCAAACTCCTTCGCCAAGCTCATATCGAGATCCTGGTAACACGGTCCGCGGAAGCTGTTTCGCCCGATGCCAGGCTTATAAACCCCCTGCGGTGGAAGCGTCGTGCTGAAGTAGTTCGTGCCTCCCCCCAGGCCCGCCCGGTTCGGGAAGTTGGACCCGGTAGTGAACGCACTGTTCGAACAACTCGTGCCCGCGCCACCGGCGTACGAGAGCGGCCGAACGATGTTCTGCACAGCCGCGCCATTCACCACTGGAACGGTGTTCAATGTACCTGTCACGGGAGTCCACGGAAATCCCGTGTGATACGTGTAGGTGGCGCCGACCTGGAACCCGTTCACGAGCGCATCCGCAATTGTGCTGCCAGTGTGAGCCTTGGGGGTCTGATACAGACCCGTGGCTACGAATCTGTGTCGCAGATCGTAGTCCGAAGGCCCGTACTCACTTGCATTGTCCCCTGGGTTCGTCTGGTTCGCCGCAGCATCCGCGAAGTCCCCATTCGACACCTGGTCCAGCGCCTTCGAGTACGTATACACCGCGCTAAAGCTTATGCCATGTCGAGCAGGCCGGCGAAGCTGCACGTTCAGCGAGTTGTAGCTCTGGTTGGAGTCGGTTTGCGCAAAGTAAGCAGCGAACACTGGCGAATTCGCGTTGTTATACAGGAAGTTCTGGTTCACGAGCCGGGCGTAATGCCTGCCCAGCGCGCCGGCGTACCCGACTGTCACCGTACTCGCGAGCCCGATCTCGCGCTGCACCTCAAGCGAAAACAAGTTACTTGACGGAATCTTCAGGTTGAAAGCCGAACCATATACCTCCACTTGACCCACACCGTTCGGGAACCCGTTCGCCCCTACACCTGTGGCCAGCGCAGGGTTGGCGGGGAAGCTTGCCGGAGAATTGCTCGTTCCGAGGGTATATTGAATTCCCGCAGTGTTCCCGTTGCCCCCGCAGCACAGGCCGAAGTTAGCCACCCCGGGCCCGTTCTCCACCTGGCTGTTGAACAAGGACACGTCCAGATGGTTGTACGCGAGGGCGTACCCGCCGCGCAGCACCAGCTTGTTGTTCATCGCGGCAGGAGTCCACGCAAATCCGACCTTCGGTCCGAAGTTCTTATGCTGGAACCCCCAAAGATGGTTGTGCGGCACCAGCTTCATTCCGGAAAGCTCCTGCCCTGCAGGCCCGAGAACCGCCTCGTTTACCTGCGAGCCCTTGTTCGCCAGCGGCGTAAACTCCTCCCACCGCAGGCCCATGTTCACGGTCAGGTTCGGCGACACCCTCCAGTCGTGTTGCACAAAGGCAGCATAGTTCTGCGAACGGAAGTAGCGCTGTGTATTCGCCGTCCCGCCCGTCGCCGTGTTCGCATACAACTGCTCGAACACGGACGCATCGTTCGCAAACGCCCACAATCCGTTGAACGCATACGTGGGACGCTCGTAGCCGAACAAGTTGTCGTTGTCCTGCTCGAACCGGAGTTCCACACCCGCGCGGGTGGTATGCGCTCCCGAGGTGTGCGACACCATGTCCCGCACCTCGTAGGTGTTCTCGGCGAAATTCGCAGGCGTTGTCACCTGTGCATACACACCCAGCTGCACCGCATACGGATAGTTTTGGATGTTGATGTACGGAATGCCGTAGTTCACGGTGTTGCCGCCATCCTTCAGCGCATTGTCCGTGAACCGCGTCGCGTTGCCCCTGAGCTCATTCACCCACGCCGGAGAAAACGTGTGGATGAAGATCAGCGTGCCTGCCGAGTTCAACGGCTTGAACGGCACATCGTCGAGGGGGCGCGCACCTGCAGTCCCACTCGCTCCCAAGTTGTCGAGCTTGGTGAAGTAGACCGATCCCGCAAGCAGGTCGCGCGCGGTGGCCTGCCAGTCCACTCGCGCGTTGTACTGGTTACCGCGGCTCTGACCTGGAACGAGGAGTTGAACGTTCTCAAGGTCCGGTACACCGTCAAACCCTCCGCCGACCTGCTGCTGGCTGGGCACATACGTATTCGCCGCTGTGCTTGACGATGGGAAATAGCCTATCTGGCTCGCACCGCCGGCCGTCAATGACCCAATATCCACACCGCCGTTCACTACCTGACACGCTGGCGCCTGGGGAGTCGTTCCGTTCACCGTGGGACCGGTCTGGTAGGTGCCGAATCCCGTGCAGGAAGGCGTAAGCACAGCCACCACACGCGGAGTCGCAGCCGCGTTCCCCAGGATCTTCGCCGCAATACTGCCCGGCCGCTGCGCCACCACAGCACTCCTGTACTGTGGAGTCTCCACATACGTCGTCGTGTAACTCGGATTGCTGAGCTTGTACTCCTGGAACGACGCGAAGAAAAACAGCCTGTCCTTTACGACCGGGCCACCCAAGGAAGCAGCCCACGTGAGCTGGCGATTGTTGTCCCGGATCGGTAGCGCACCAGGTGTGGGGCCAGCGTACTTATTTACGCTGTTCAGGCCCGGATCGTCATACAGGAAGAACGCGGAGCCGTGCAGGCTATTCGTTCCACTCTTCGTGACCACCTGAATCTGGGCTCCTGTGTTGCGCCCCAGGCTGGCGTCGTACGAGGTCGAGACGACGGTGATCTGCCCCACTGCCTCCTGGTTCGGCGTCACAACCGCAGCGCCGCCGTGCGTCAGCGAGTTCACGCTGACGCCGTCGATCATGTAGTTGTTGTCGGCTACGCGCTGCCCGTCTGCGGAGATCTGCACCTGGTTCTCGGTCTGGTAGATGCCCGCATTCGACCCGCCCGGCCCCGCCCCGTTCGGCAGAAACACCGCGTTGCCGTTGCCTGCCCTCGCCGCATCGCCCGAGATCCCGGGCGCGGTGCGCAACAGCTCATACGGGTCCGCGCCGAAAATTGGGAGACGTTGGATCTCTGTGCTGTCGATCGTCGTCCCAATGCTTGCCTCGCCGGTCTGAAGCAACGGAGTCGTGTCCGCGTTCACCGTGATCGTCTGACTCTCCTGCCCAGTCTGCATCGTCACATTCACCGTACGTGGGGTCTCCGCCTCCACCGCGAGGTTTGACAGAGTCGTCTGCTGGAATCCGTTAGCCGTGACCACCAGGGTGTAGGTTCCCGGGGGCAGTTGCCCGAAGCTGAACGATCCCTCCGCGCCCGACTTCGCCGTCTGCGACGCCTGGGTCTCGCTGTTCGTCAACGTGACGCTTGCGTTCGGAATCACTGCCTTGGTGGGGTCCAGCACTGTGCCCGAAAGCCGCGCATTGAACTGGCCCCACGCGGGAAGAGTGGCCACCGCGAAACCGAAGAGGGCGACGATCGCCCACACTGCCGAAACTAACTTCCTGCTCATACCGCCTCCGAAAAAAAAGCAGCTCTACCGTTCCCGGCGCCTGCATCGATTGATCTCTACCGTGCCGGACTTATTTCATAGGCAACCGTTTGCCTAGAGGGTTGAGTTGTAGCCAACCCGCCTCAGGTCTGTCAAGCCGTCGCTCGAAATTTCTATCCGCACCATCAAAATCCTGGGTTCACAGACCACGGTGGCAAGCTGGCTCCACGGCCCTTCGTAGTCCGCAGACACGCCTCTGTGGCAGACTCGTTCAGATGAGTGGACCCGCGAAACCCGGCACAGTCAGCCCCAGGCCGGCAAGCCTGAAGATGGTCGCTGACCTCGTCGGGTTGTCGTCCGCCGCTGTCTCGCGCGTCTTGAGCGGCGCGCCCGCAGCCCGCAGCATCCCCAGCGCCACCCAGGAACGCATCTTCGAAGCTGCACGCAAGCTCAACTACCGTCCGAACCTGCTCGCTCGATCGCTGCGCCGCGGCCGCTCACACACCATCGGCGTTCTGCTGCCCGAGGTCTCCGAAGGCTATGCCACCCTTGTTCTCGCCGGCCTCGAGCAGGGGCTCCTCCAGGCAGGCTACTTCTACTTCCTGATCAGCCATCATCACCGCGCCGAACTCGTCGAGCATTCCCAGGCCATGCTCCTCGAACGCGCCGTCGACGGCATCGTGGCAATCGACACCGCTCTCACGCGCCACCCTCCGCTTCCGACCGTCACCGTCTCCTGCCCGGACCACCACGACCGGATCACCAACATCGTTCTCAACCACAGGCGCGCCGCCGAACTCGCAATCGATCACCTCGTCGGGCTCGGCCATCGCCACATCGCCGTCATCAAAGGCCAGGGCTTCTCCTCGGACACCGAACCCCGCTGGCAGGCCATTCAGCACGCCGCGGGGCGCGCCAGACTGCGAGTCGCACCGGAACTTGTCGTCCAGCTCGAAGGCGACTCTCCATCCCACGAACCTGGCTATTTCGCCACCCAGCGCCTGCTCGCCGCCAAGTCGCACTTCACCGCGCTGTTCGCCTTTAACGACGTCTCCGCGATCGGCGCCATCCGGGCGCTGCGCGAGGCCGGGCGGCGCGTTCCGCAGGACGTCTCCATCGTGGGCTTCGACGACATCCAGTCCGCCGCCTTCCAGAACCCCGCCCTCACCACCGTCCGCCAGCCCCTGCGGACCATGGGAACGCTCGCCGCAGAGGCCATCCTCACCCAGATCGCCTCACCCGCAGATGACTTGGCCTCCCGCCAGCTCGTGGTCGACCCCGAGCTCATCGTCCGTGACTCCACCGCCGCACCGCCGCCGAAGCGCATCGCGAAGACGCCTTCATAGCGATTTCACCCTCCGCGGTGCACGCCGCCCGCAGGCCATCCCGGCACACCCGCACAACCCGGCGGCTACCCCTTCGGCTCCGTGAACGATTCCAGTGTGTAGTGGGCCCGCACAAGCCGCAGGAACGCGTCGCTTTGGAGCTCGACCCACGCTTGCTCACGCCCCAGCTCTCGCGCCATCAGTGCGGCCACCGCCGGCGCGGAGCGCATCGCTGCCCTCGAGTCGAGCAGTACCGCACGCGTCCTGCGGGAGAGCACGTCCTCCACCGTTCGCGCGTACTCGCACCGCGCCGCGTACACCACCATCCCGCCCGTGTAGGGCAGGTCCGGGTCAATCGTCTTCCGCAGCTCCGGCTCGGCGCGTTCGATCGCCTCGACGGCTGCGGAGTCTGTCCCGTACTCCGCCAGGTACCGGTCCTTCGGCGGCCCGGCATCATCGTTCCACGCAGGGCAGCCGCGCAGCGCAATGCCGCGGCTCACGCACTTGCGACGCGGCAGCAGACCTGCGCGAATCCCCGCATCCAGCGTGTCCTCCGCCATCCGCCGGTAGGTCGTCCACTTGCCACCCGCCACAGTAATCAGACCCGAACGCGAGACGTCGATATGATGTTCGCGCGACAGCTTGGATGTCCTGTTCTCCTTGCCCGTCACAAGAGGCCGCAGGCCGGAGAAGACCGAAAGAACATCTCCCCGCGTGACGCCTTCCTTCAGATAGGGCGCGATGTGCCGCAACAGATAGTCGATCTCATCGGGTTCGACCCCAGGCTCCATCACGCTCGCGGCCGCTGCGATATCCGTCGTTCCCACCAGCACGACTCCCTCCCACGGAATCGCGAAGATCACCCTGCCATCCTCCGTCTTCGGCACCATCAGTGCCGTCGACCCGCCCAGAAAGCGGCCGGGAAGCACGATGTGCGACCCCCTGCTGACCGAAAGCAGCCGCGGACGGTCCGGCTGCTCCAGCGTCCTGGTCTCATCGGTGAAGATGCCCGTCGCGTTGATGATGGCACTCGCGCAGATCACCCCCGTCTCGCCTGTCTCGCCCTCTTCGACGATCGCACCTGCGACTCGCACACCACCATCCTTGTACCGAAAGCCCGTACACCGAACGTAGTTCATTGCAACCGCACCATGGTCGATCGCCGCACGTGCCGTGGCCAGCGCGAACCGCGCGTCGTTGAACTGTGCGTCGTGGTACAGAACGCCGCCCCGCAGGCCCTCCGTGGCGATCCCCGGAACCCGTTCCACCGCCGCCCGTGGCCCCACAACCCGTGTCGGACCCATGCTGCTGCTGCCCGACAGGAGGTCGTACGCCATCAGACCGGCACCGAAGTACAGCAGCTCCCACGCTTGGGTCGCCGGCAGAAGCGTGGGCAGTGCATGCACCAGGTGCGGCGCATTTCGCCGCATCACAGCGCGCTCCTGCAGCGCCTCGCGCACCAGGTGGACCTGCCCGCTCGCGAGGTATCGCACTCCTCCGTGGACGAGCTTTGTGGATCGGCTCGACGTAGCCTGCGCAAAATCTCCGGCCTCCACCAGAGCCGTTCGATAGCCACGGGTGGCCGCATCGAGCGCAATTCCTAGCCCCGTAGCGCCTCCACCGATCACCAGCACATCGAAGACCGCGCTCAGGGAGCGGAACATCTGCCCGCGTGTTCTGTCCGGCAGCGACATCCGCTCAAGCCCCCCAACCAACATCCCTCCGATCCGGCCACGCGTGTGTCAGATACCCGCGAGCCGCAAGAACAGCCCAACCGCAGCCGCACCCGCAAGCGGCCCCACCACCGGAATCCAGGCGTAGCTCCAGTCAGAACCTTCCTTGCCCGCGATCGGCAGCAGTGCATGCGCCACTCGCGGTCCCAGGTCGCGCGCAGGATTGATCGCGTACCCGGTGGTCGCCCCAAGCGACAGCCCCACGCCCCAAACCAGAATCCCAACCAGGTAAGGCGCCAGACCCGGAGCCGGTCCCGCCGGCGCAAACGTCCTCGCCCCGATGGCGCCCAGCACCAGGATCAGCAGGCCCGTCGCCACCGCCTCGCAGAACAGGTTCCACGGCAGACGTCGAATCGCGGGGCTGGTCGAAAACACCGCCAGCTTCAAACCCGCATCCTCCGTCACATCGAAGTGCGGCTTGTAGAAGAGCCACATCAGCACCGCACCCGAAAACGCACCCAGCAGCTGCGCGGCAATGAACGGCAGAACCCGCGTGAAGTCTCCCGTCTTGATCGCCACCGCAAGGGTCACCGCGGGATTCAGATGCGCGCCTGGGCTCCCACACGCGATCGCCGTCACCACCCCCGAAAATACCGCGAACGCCCACCCTGCCGTGATCGCCATCCAACCCGAGTTCTCGGCCTTGGTCCCCTTCAACAGCACGGCCCCGTTCGTGCCCTCCCCCATCAGAATCACCACCAGGGTTCCCATAAACTCGCCAAACGTGGGTGTCAGCAGATGAGTGTGCACAGCGTCCCTTTCGCCCTCCAGAGTGCATTCCTGTCCCGTGGCTACTGCACGTCTTCCCAGTCGAACGAGCGGTACACCGCCTTCTTCCACTGCCTGTACTGGCGACTGCGTTCGCGCGGATCGATATCCGGGTACCAGGTCCGGTCCACGCTCCAGTGTTGCCGCAGGTCGTCTGTGTCCTTGTAGAACCCGCAGCCCAGTCCTGCCGCATACGCCGCTCCCAGCGCGGTCGTCTCCCGCATTCGCGGGCGCACCACCGCGCAGTTCAGTGTATTTGCCTGCATCTGCATCAGCAGCTCGTTCACCACCATGCCGCCGTCGGTGCGTAGCTGCCGTACGGGAATCCCCGAGTCCGCCTCCATGGCACTCACCACGTCGCGCGTCTGGAAGGCAGTCGCCTCCAGCACCGCGCGCGCCAGATGAGCCCGCGTCACGTACCGCGTCAGTCCCACGATCACGCCCCGCGCCGAATCCTTCCAATAGGGCGCATACAGCCCCGAGAACGCCGGCACAAAGTACACTCCGCCGTTATCCTCCACCGTGCGCGCCAACGATTCAATCTCGGAGCTCTTCTCCAGCATCCCAAGATTGTCACGCATCCACTGCACCAGAGACCCCGCCACGGCGATGCTTCCTTCCAGCGCATACACAGCCGGCGCGTCGCCGAACCGATACGCCACCGTCGTCAACAATCCCGCGGCCGAATCCACCCTGGCTGTGCCCGTATTCATCAGCAGAAAGCACCCGGTCCCGTACGTATTCTTCATCTCGCCAGAACGAAAGCAGGTCTGCCCCACCAGCGCCGCATGCTGGTCTCCGACGAGTCCGCAGACAGGAACCCCCGCCAGGCTGCCCATCTTGACCTCCCCGAAGTACTCGCTGCTCGACCGGATCTCCGGCAGCATCGCACGCGGAACCCCCAGCACCTCCAGCATCTCTGGATCCCAGGCCAGCGTATCCAGATTCATCAACTGCGTCCGGCTGGCATTCGTCACGTCCGTCGCATGCAGGCCGCCTTCTCTCCCCCCTGTCAGGTTCCACAGCAGAAACGCGTCGATATTTCCAAACAGCAGATCGCCCGCCTGCGCACGTGCACGCGCCCCATCCACGTGATCCAGAATCCAGCGGATCTTCAACCCGCTGAAGTACGTCGAAAGCGGCAGTCCGGTCGTGGCGCGAAAACGATCCTGCCCGCCCTTCGACGCAAGCAGAGTCACCGCATCCGCCACCCGCGTATCCTGCCACACCAATGCGTTGTAGATCGCCTCGCCCGTCCTCCGGTCCCACACCACCGCGGTCTCCCGCTGGTTTGCGATCCCGATGCTGGCTATCTCCCGCGCCGCGACGCCCGCCGTCGCCAGCGCCTCATCCATCACCGCCAAAGAATTGGCCAGGATCTCCGCCGGCACATGTTCTACCCACCCCGCCTGCGGATAGATCTGACGATGCTCCCGCTGCGCGCAGGAGACCACCTCGCCCCCCCGGTTGAAGATCATGAAGCGCGTGCTGGTCGTCCCCTGGTCCAGCGCTCCCAGAAGCTGCGCGGAAGGCCTCGCATGTGCAATCGTCACAGAAGCTCGCTCATACAGCAGTTTCGTCCAGACGACTCTATGCGCGCATCACACCTGTGTCAAAAGCCACCGTCGCCGTGCAGCCCCTCCATCGCGACAGCCCGACGTCCAGCCCCTACAGCAGATTGAATCCATGCAGCACAATCTCCGGACGCTCTCCGCGTGTGTCGGCGTCTTCGACTGTGGTAGTCAAAACCCGACTCTCACCGGGCATCAGGGCGATGTAGTTGTCGTCGTGGATGGCAGGCAGAATGCGGTCCCGTGAGCGTGCCCGCACAGCCTGAGTCCGCAGCATCAGCGCTGGGACCGCGGACCGGTTTGTGATGTGACTGACGAGACTCCATTGTTTGCCTTGCTGCTCGACGGCAGTATCCAGATGCACGGCGGCCTTGGGTAAGGTTCGAATGGCCCGGAGATCTGCAGCGTCTCTGCCCCGCAGGTAGAAGTTGGTATGGGGCACGGCATCACCTCCGCTTTCGGTAAGAGTAAGCCGAATGAAGTGAACCTCGCTGACCTCAGCCGGATACTGCATTGTCGTCAGCACGAGCGTGCTGTCTTCGTCCAGTGAAAACGGGTACGTGCGATCTGCTACCCTGCGTCCATCCAGGTTCAACACCTCCACTCGCGCCTGCAGCGCCGTGCGTTTGCCGGCGTTGTAGTTCACTGCTTCGATCGTCTCTTCATGGCTGTTCCACTGCAGGTGCAGCGGCTCTGAGCCCTTCTTGCAGCCGAAATATGCGGCCGTCGGCTCCAGGTAGTAATCGTACGTCTGCCACACGAACGACGGCCAACACGGGTGGCTCATCCATAGCAGCAGGCCCATCCTGTACTTGCTTTGGGACTCAAACATCGCGCGGTAGGAGTCATAGTTCAGGAACTGCGCGAGTTCCACCCACTCTTCGGCACTCTGGGCGCCGCCGTACATCTGCTCGATCAAGGTAAGCAACGCGCTTCCGCCCTGAGCGCCGGCGAGCGTGAAGTCATGCAGTCCCCAGCTGAGTCCCTGAGGCCACAGCGCCTCCGGCGGCATCATGGCGCGGACGCTTTCGATCGAGGGGATCGTGGGCGCGCCGATCTCGCTGTGCAGCTTGCGATCGGCAACGCGGAAGTAGTTGGGCGCCGACAGGGTGTGGTAAGGCCCGTGGCCGCTCACCGGTCCGTCGGCGGAACTCCCGATGTAGTGCATGTCGGGGTGCAGTTCGGACAGTATGTGCCGCAGTCCCATCTCGAGTGCACTGGGCGGAAACCATTCGTTCCGGCCGCAGTAGAGTCCGATCGAGGCGTGCCGACGGATGCGCCGCACGTAGTCGCGTGCATTGGCAAGAAACAGCGCATCGTCTTCGGGAACGGGGCCATCCCACGGATTTGCCAGCCAGAAGTCTTGCCAGACCACGATGCCATGCCGGTCGCAGCTCTCATAAAACGCCGCGTCACCAATCTGTCCAACCCAATCACGAATCATCGTGAAGTTCTGCTCGCGATGATAGCGGACAGCCGCATCATACTCGCGGGCCCGGTAACGGAGCATCGATTCGCCGAAGCCCCAGTTGCCTCCACGCGCGATGAAGCGCCGTCCATTGATGAACATTCGGAGCACATCGCCCTCTTCGGTCGCCGTCATCTGGCGCAGGCCGGCTCGGAACTTGAGTGCATGTGGACTCGGCCCCGCGCCCTTGAAGCTCAACTGAACGTCGTACAGATGCGGCTCGCCATATCCTGTCGGCCACCAAAGCCGCGGCTCCTGCAAACGCAACTGCGGTTCGGTCGTCGGAGAAAACTTCACGACCCTCCGCTCGCGTGCCGCGAGTTGCACCGGCTTGCTGAACGTTGTTTCGCCAAGGCTGCCCTCCACCGTTCCGCTGACCGGTCGATCCGTATTGTTGATCGCGAAGAGTTCAACCGTGACCTCCGCGACACCCCCATCGGGTCGGCCGAGCTGCGTCGTGACGAGAGGATCTTCCAGGGTGACAGCGCCCGTCGCACACAGCAGCACCTCGCCCCAGATTCCTGCGTTGCGACCCCGAATCGTCGGTATCCAGTCCCAGCCGATAGACGCATGGTAGGTCGGGTTGTCCGCGCCCAGACCTCCTCCATTCTTGCCCGTGGACTGATACGTCTTCTGCTTGCAACTTCCCGGAGTACGATTCTTGTGCAGCAGGATCGCGACTGCGTTGCGCTCCCCCGGACGCAGCAGCGACGAGACTTCAAATCGGCCGCGCAGGAACCCACCATCGATGCGGCCGAGTCGACTGCCATTCAGAAACACGTCCGCCTTCCAGTTCACACCTTCAAACAACAGCCAGTTCAACTCCGCCGCACCGCGCGCAGGAGCTACGAACTCAGTCCTGTACCAGAAATCTTCATAGAAGAAGGAGTCGGAGATATGAAGCTGGTTCTCCCCGAAGTTGGGATCGGGAACCGCGCCGGCATTGACGTACGACGTCAGTACGGTACCCGGCACCGTGGCAGGCAACCACGGCTTGTCGTCGAATCCCACCGACGAGAGCACCTCTCCGCCTTCGGAGACCTGCGGTGCGCGCTGCACTCGCCACGAACCACCGCTGAGCGGGAGCCCATCCTCCCGAGCAGACGCAGCAGCCGCAGGCTTGACCTGCATGCCACCCCGCCCAAACACCTGGAATTCACTCAGGATGTAGCCGTGAGCGGTTGCTGGGCGATCGACCACCACGCGAACATAGCGCCCCTCGGGCGGCACCTTGAGCCGCAGGTCCTGGACGTCCGTCGCCGGCAGCGCGGTAACATCATGCCAATTGCCGCCGTCGTCCGATACCTGGAGCTTCCCTTCACTCGGCCGCGCGATCCAATGCAGCGTCACGCGATCGAACCGGAATCGCGCTCCAAGATCGACGTAGATCCACTCTCGATCGAGTGCCGCAGCGCGCCATGCGCTGGTAAAACTGTATGGCCCACCTAACTCAATCCGCTGCTGCGCACGATAGAACGCGACCTGTCCAAGACGCCATGCGAGGCGCGGTGCGGCAGGCTGAGAATCCGGCTCTGCAATGGAATTCAACGTCGCGTCGGGGGCTCCGAACTCCACACGATACATGCGGGCTTTCAACGGCCGCTCGAAAGCGATAGACGGTGCGAGGAGAGTGTTGCCCCGCACGAGGTCCGGCGGGTAGTTCGCAGGATCAACGACGCGCGCTCCAGCCACCCACCCGGCAGGCGCCCACGTATGGCCGTCGTCGGAGTGCCAGACCGCAAACCGGAGAGTAGCGGGTACGATGTGATTGCCCACGACGACGAAGAGCTCAACCCGGTCGATCTCCGGCAGGTCCGCCCCGCCCCCGATGTGGACCTCTACCGTAGGCGTCGCGCCCGGCAGTTCACTGACGTTCTCAGGAAAGTGGTCGAGGAAATATTCCCTCTGATACTTGGGCTGGATCTCGCCGTTCACCACCGTCGTAATCCATCGCGGGAGGGCCGTATCGATCAAACCGTCCGTGACCAACTGCGCAGTCAGATTGTAGTCATAGCTGCTGGACGCGTACGCAGGCCGCAGCAGAGCAAGATTACGGTAGCTGGGCCGCGGATCGAGCACAACCAGGGGATCGAAGTTCTCGCCTGGAGCTCCCGGATACAGTCCCACTCCACGCGTGTAACGCTTCGCTTCGGCGAGCGACTGCGTGCGGGCGGGCGCAGTGTGTCCAGCAATGGCCGCAGCCGCCTCTCTGGCGGCGCCGGGAACGCTCAGTCCGGCGCCCGCAATGGCCGTTGTCTTCAAAAAGCTGCGACGCGTTGTTCTCAATCGGGTCCCACTCCCTCTATACGTCCACCGATGCACCGCATCGGGACGGTGCGCGGTACGCTTGCCCAATGCACACGGCGAACCCCTCGGTGGGCGCCGGCGACTTGCGGCAATCCTTTGGTAGCCTTATCAGAAGCCGGCAGACTATAAAACCCACCCTCTCCCTGTCAACGTCGGTATCGACGAAGATACTGGGCTAAGGGAAGATACTAGGCCACGTCACCCCCGTAGTCTTCGCGAACCGCGACCGCTCCCGCCAGGATGTACGGATCAGAAGGCTGGCTCACGCACTAAACCTATGCAAAAAAGGGACCTGCCCGGGAGTTACAGCGGCCCCATCCCGTCAGGTCGGGAGCGGTCAAGGCGAACGGTGGATCGTTTCAGCCGCGAGGCACTGCGTTGGTCGCGAATCCTCCCGCCGCTCCGCAGCTCGGCAGATCGCGATTGACCACTCTTTTGACCCTGTTATGCTGATGGCCGGGGCTGAACGGCCTTACCGCACGTTGGACGCCGTCCCAACAAGGTGTACTGCTTGACCGGACCGAAGAGTATCAGACGCAATCACCTATCCGCATTTGATCCTGAAGCTTTCCTTGCGCGTACAGGACTCGGCCGAACGGTCGTCTGTCTGAAGGCCAAGAGCACCTTCTTCACCCAGGGGAGCTCCGCGGACGCTATCTTCTACATCCAAGCCGGCCATGCCAAGCTGACCGTCGTCTCGAGTGCCGGCAAGCAAGCGGTCGTGACCCTTCTCTCCAAGGGAGACTTCGTTGGCGAAGAGTGCCTTGCGGTCACAAAAGGGCTGCGGCTCGCTACCGCGTCGGCGATCACTGCGTGCTCCGCTCTGAGGATCGATCGCGCCGAGATGGTTCGTGTTTTACGCGAAGAGCATGCCTTTTCCGACGTGTTCGTCAGATTCCTACTAGCCCGAATCATGCGGATACAGGCCGACTTGATCGATCACCTGTTCAGTTCAAGCGAAAGGCGGCTGGCCCGAGTGCTGCTGCTGATGGCTCACTTCGGAGAGGCAGGCGAACCCGAGACTCTGATTCCGTCCATCACGCAGGAAATGCTTGCGGATATGATCGGCACGACGCGCTCGCGGGTCAACTTTTTCATGAATCGCTTTCGGAAGCTGGGCTTCGTGGAATACGGCAGCCGCATTCGGGTTCACAGATCCCTGCTCAGCGTCTTCCTTCACGACAACCTGGGAGAGTACCGCGAGCACCTGTCCATGCTCGCCCCCCCACGCCAGACCGTCTCTCGCTCGGAAGCCAGCCAATAACGCAACTGGCTCCGAGCGACGGTCGGCATACCGGCTATTTCGCCGGGTGGTGCTTCCTGCTTGCTCCACGCGTGCCACGCTGGCGCAGAAGCGTCGGCGAATCCGGCTCGTGGAACGGATACACACGAGCTGACTGTTGGCCCGTACGATCCAACCTGAGATCCACACGACGGTTGCTGGCAAGAACGATGGTCGTGCTGTTCTCGAGCAGACGCGTGCGCTGTTCCGGCGTGAGGTCAGGATTCTGCCGAACAGACTCTTCCACTTCGGCCTGCGACAGACCTTGCTGCAGCCCGAAAGCCTTGGTCTCGATAGCCCCCGCAGGAACCCCGTGAGCCACCAGAAATGCTTTCGTGACTTCGACCCGGCGCTCTGAAAGCCGCTGGTTGTACTCGGCCGAGCCTCGTGGGTCGGCATGACCTTCCAGGGTTAGCACGGCGTTGGGATGCGCTTGCAGGTAGGTCTGGAAGTCCGCCGCCAGTGCTGCGAGTGCAGCCTGCTGGCTTGCAACCAGTCCTGTGTCAGGATGTTCCTCACTCGGCTCAGCCGTCGGGAAGTAGATGCTGCGCAGCGCAAGCTGTGCTTCGAGCACCGCCGGAGTCTTCTCCTGGACGGTGATCCGCACGGTGCAGTCGGCCGCTCCACCACGAACGTCGTCCACGTGGCCGGTAACGACATACGAGCCGGCGGGCACAGACGACGTGTCCAGGCTTACAGAGGCGCCCGAACCCGTAACCCGCCCGGCAGTCGAACTCCAGGAGAAGGTCAACGGATCGCCGCCAGGATCGATCACCGCTGCCGTGATCTGCACACTGCTGCCACTCGTCACGGCAGCGCGATCGGCACTGCAGCTCATCGTCGGTTGACGGATCTGCTGCGCTTCCACATGCACCTCGGTCGAGCAATCCGCGGTCGCGCCATCTGTATCCTTCACCGTTACGTGGACCTTGTACGCGCCGGCCGCCGTGCCCGTGGAGTTCCACTGAGCATCCGGTCCACTTCCATCGATAGCGCCGCCACTCGCACTCCAGGCATAGCTGAGCGCTTCGTTGTCAGGGTCATTCGCAACGGCGTGGACGCCCAGTCTCTCACCCGAGCCTGCGTAGATGGTTCGCCCGTCAACAGAGCACGAAACCGTGGGTGGAAGCTTGGCCATCTCACGATGGTGAGCTCCACCAAAGCTGAACACCAGGCCCGAAGAAAGCCTCATGTCGTTCTGACTTCCACCAGCTCCAGTAGCCACATCGCTGAAGCGCGTCATCATGTACTCCGCCTGCACCAGGCGCAAGGAAACGTGATGGGTGAGTCGCAGGTCGAGCCCGCCGCCTGCCGTCATGGCGAAGGCGTTTTGTGCAGGAAGAGCCGTGCACTCCGGCGCGCCAGAGCAGTTCGAGACTACCACCGGGCTGGCGTGCACGGCACCGGCCAGCACCTGCATGAAAGGAGAGACCCTTGCGCCTCTATAGAACGAGAACCGCGGGCCAGCCATGTAGGTAAACGCCGTCCCGCTGGAGTTCACGTCGCGCGGCTCATTCACGGACGTTCCGGTCAAACGGAGCTGACCATCGGCATATCCGGCGAAGTCCGCCACCAGGGCGAAGTGCGGGGTGAAGTTGAACGCCAAAGAGGCTTCGCCACCATTGAGCGCGACCATGCGATTGCCATCGGCATACGTAGGCACCGCGCGAAAGTGCGAGTAGCCCAGGAAGAGATCCGCCTTGGGCGTGCCGTCGTTCTTTTGCCTGTGCTGTGTCGCGGTAGAGGCTGGTCCCGCCGCCTGCGGAGTCGCCGGCGCAGCCCCGGCAGCAGGTGACTGTGAGTGTGCGTGCAGCAAAAACATCGACATCACCGATGCGGTTGCTAGCTTCGACAAAACTTGCGGGTGCAATTTCATTTCAATCTCCTGATGGTTCACACCATGACCAAAGGCCGCATCACTTGGGAGTGCTTTGCCGGCCGCCTGGTCCAGGCGGCCGGCTCGTCACTCGGCTACGGCGCCGGTACGTTGACGACCGTGTTGACCACGGTCACAGGTCCGGTCAGCACCAGCAGGCGTCCGTTCACCGTCGTGACCGCCGCCACTCCGGCGGTTGAGACCGAAATTCCGGACTGCGCGATGATGGTGCCCACCATCGTTCCGCCGCCCAGGATTCCGTTGATCGTTGCAGCGCTGCCAACCTGCCAGAACACGTTCTTGGCTTGAGCGCCATTCACAAGCAGCACGTTTCGGTGCGACGTCGGTGTTCCTACCGTCAGCGTCGTCGATGCCTGGAAGATCCAGACTGCGTTCGGATTGCCTTGCGCATCCAGCGTCAAGTCGCCCTGGCTGATTGCGTAGGTTCCACCGGCCGCCTTGTATACACCGGCCACAAGGGTACGGTTGCCGAGCTCTCCGGCCAGTCCCCCGCCGCAGCCCGGGCAAACCGAAACATCCTGCCCTCCCGGGTAAGCGACGAGCGCGTTATAGGCCGTCAGGGCGTCGGCTGCGGCCTGGGCTGCGACTGCCTGCGTTACTGCAGTGCCTTCGTTGGGGCAGCCGACGGTTGGCGGTGGTGGCGCGGTGTAGATCGTGCCATTCACCAAGCCGATGTTCAAGGGCGTTTCCGTGTAGATGCAGCCGGCTCCATTGTCATGGAATCCCGTGATGAGCGTGGATACACCCGTCGTCCCGATGTTGCCGTTGATCACTGTCTGCGTGCCCTGGTTCGTGATGCCCGCCCCGCCGCCGAAGCCGCCGAACAGCGCCGCACTTCCAAGTACCGGCGGCAGAATGCCGGGTCCACTGCCAGTCGTGAAAAACCACGGGTTCGGAACCGCGCCGGGCGCCAGGGGATTGCCGGCAAGGTCGGTTGCCCCTGTCGTCACCGTGGCCGTGTACGTTGTATTGGCGGCCAGGGTCGCGGTCGGTGTGAGAGTGGCGATAAACGTCAGTGCGTTGTACGACACCGTCGCAGGGATCGCAGTCGCGCCCGGTCCAACCAAGGTGAAGGTGCCCGTCGTGATCGTCAGCGGGTTCATGGCTTCGCTGAAGGTCGCACTCACCGCCTGGTCCGTCGCCACACCGGTTGCGGCATTCACCGGCACAGTCAGCACGATCGTAGGGCTCGTCGTGTCCGGCGCGGCACCGGTCGTGAACGTCCATACATAGTTCGCTGCCAGCGTGTTGCCGGAAAGATCCGCCGCTCCGGTGGTGATCGTGGCCGTGTACAGCGTGTTCGCTACAAGGTTCGCGTTCGGGGTAAACGTGGCCGTGTTGCCCACCAGCGAGTAGGTTACGACTCCTGCCACCGCTGTCGTACCAGGGCCGGCAAGCGTGAACGTCGCAGAGCTGATCGTCGACGCGTTCATGGCTTTACTGAAGGTGGCCGTGACGGCCAGGTTCAGCGCCACCCCGGTTGCGCCGTTCAGCGGAACAGTGGCAATCACGGTTGGTCGTGTCGTATCTGCCGCCGCAGCCGTCGTGAACGTCCAAACGTAGTTGGCTGCAAGCGCTGTGCCCGCGAGATCGGTTGCTCCTGTCGTGATGGTGGCGGTGTACAGCGTGGTGGGGGTTAGGTTTGCCGCCGGTGTAAAGGTAGCCACCGAGCCCGAGGGCAGATACGTCACTACGCCTGCGACTGCCGTTCCACCGGGTCCCTTTACGGTGAACGTCGTCCCGTTGATCGTGGCCGGGTTCATCGCAACACTGAAGGTTGCGGCGATCGCCTGGTTGATCGGAACCCCCGTCGCACCGTTCGTGGGCAGCGTGGAGATCACCGTCGGTGCGGTCGGAGCCGGCACCGTGCGGAAGGTCCACACGTAGTTCGCAGCGATCGAGATGCCGGTCGTGTCCGTCGCAGCGGTGGTGATCGTCGCGGTAAACACGGTATTCGTGGCCAGGTTGGCAGCCGGCGTGAATGTCGCGACCGAACCCGCGCAGGCAACGGTGCCGGCAACCGGGGCGCCAGCCGCCGAAACCGTAAACGAAGCCGCGGTCAGCGTGGCGCAGTTCATCGGCTTGCTGAACGTGGCGCTCAGAGCCTGGTTGATCGGAACACCTGTGGCGCCGTTCAAGGGAACAGTCGATACGACCGCAGGGCGAATAGCCGTGGTAAAGCTCCACACGTAGTTCGCTGCGAGCGGGTCTCCCGCCACGTCAACCGCGCCGGTGGTGATCGTCCCCGTGTACAGCGTGTTGTACGCGAGCGGAGCCGTCGGCGTAAAGGTCGCTACCGTGCCCGAATACGTTACGGTGCCCGCAACGGCGCCCCCGGCGCTCGAAACCTTGAACGTCGTGCCGTTGATGCTCCCGGGGTTCATGGCTGTGCTGAACGTGGCGCTCACAACCTGCGAAGCGGGTACGCCCGTCGCCGCATTCGCGGGGACAGTCGAGACCACGGTCGGCTGCACGGCTGTCGTGAACGACCACGTGTACGGTACCGCAGGCTGATTGCCGATCGTGTTCCTGATTCCCGTGGTAATGGTCGCCGTATACAGCGTGTTGTAAGCGAGCGGCGAGCTGGGAGTAAAGCTCGCTATCGATCCTGAGGCTGCGTAGCTGACCGTGCCGCCCACACTGCCGCTGCCGGAGCTCAACGTGAATGTCGTTCCCGTGACGGACGTGGGGTCCAACGCTTGATTGAACGTCGCGCTCACGACTTGATTCACCGGGACGGCGATCGCGCCGTTCACGGGTGAGGTTGATGTCACCACGGGAGCGGTGGTCTTCGCCGTCTCCTTGCCGCATCCGGCGAGCAACAGAAGAACTGGCGTGGCCAGTGCTACAAAACTCCAAAGCTTGAATGTACGCATATGTCCTCGAGTCACTCTTGCAACAGCCGCTCCCGATCGGCGCGTCCACTTGTGCACGTTACTCAGCACATTGGTCCGGCTCACGACTACACTCAGAGTTACCCGTGCGTGCTCATCGAATCTGTGCAATACCGCACACGCTACCACTTACGTTGCACAGCGACACCCACGTATTAGAAAGTTCCAATGGCTCTTGGCCCGGACCCGCCGAATGCCTCGCCCATTCGCGCCACCCCCGCCAATCCCTACCGAAACAATCCCGTCGGGTCGCCCTTCCACACCCTGGAGCTACCTCATCCGTGGCAGCACGCTGAAGGTACTGGATGTTAACTACAGCGGTTCGGGGCCCCAAACTCCTAGTTCAACCTGCGGTGTTCGAGCACATTGTTCCGAGTTCCTCCACTCCGAATGCGGCCGCCGTCGACGGAACAGTTCCGCGGAACGTCACCCCCGGCCCGGGCTATCGATTGCAACGGCGGCTGTGTCACGCCGCTTTCACCAGTACGAACGGGCTCACCTGGAGTTCCGTGCACAGGCCACAAATGCGCTCAACCATCGAATGGGAGCGCACCCGGTACCAGCATGACTTCACCGGCCGGCTTTGGCGTTAGCACCGGTGTGGGCAGCATGCGGCAGATACAAGCCGGGGTGCGAGCGACATTCTAGGCGTAAGTAAAATGGCCGTCGCGAGCCAGCGACGGCCATTTCCTGACCTCACGACCTGAATACTGGCTGCCATCCACGCGCTAGTGTCGGGGCAACGCCTCACTCCTCATTCAGTATCGGGGCATTTGACACGGCCGGAGAGCCATCCTCAAACCGTCTCGATGTGGAACGCCGCTGGTACGTGCTGGCTCAGGCACCGAAACTTAGCTTGCCGCCTTGCCGGTGAAATCCATGAACGGTACTCCTTCGAACTGGCTCGCGGGGTCGGTCGACGCCGGAGCGGGAGCCATCTTTCTCCGGGCCGCCGGGGGCATCGCGCACAGGTTTTGCTTTCCGAGCTCATAGATGACATCGCGCAGCGCCTGTTTGAAGCTGCTGAGCACGCCGGACTCGTACGAGGTGCGCCACGCCGCACCCAGCGGGAGAGGGTCGATGGGCTCTTCGAAGGGCACCATCCTAACGCCCGGAAACTTGGCCGTAAGGCGCCACTCCGTATTGATCGAGACACCTTCACCCGCCGCCACAAGGGCCTCCTGCGCACTCTGCCGGCCGGGGGCTTCGATGAACCTGGGCATCTCACCATATCGGGCGAAGATGGATTCAAGAAGCGGCTGGGTCTGGTCGCAGTGCTGGCGGGCCGCTACTATGACGGGCAGACGCGCGAACTCGTGCACAGAGATGCTGCCCCGGCGGGCAAAGACCGAGCCTTCGGGAACCACAGCAAACATCCGCTGGTTGGAGATGAGATGGAAGGACGTTCCAGGCGATTCGAAGGCGCGCACCATCAAAAGCACGTCCACGCGATTCTCCTGAAGGGCCCGGACATACTCGATCGGCGCGAGCGTGCAAAGATCGACCCTGTAGTTGGGGGAGATCTCTTTGAGCCGCCGGATGACCGCGGGCAGGATCACCTGCTCCCCTGCCGGAGCGCAGAGCACACTCAGCCGCTGCTCCGTCTGGCTGGACTGCAGGGATTCCTTGTAGAGACGCACTTCGCTGAGGATGCGGGTTCCCGTGGCGACAAGGTTGCGGCCCGCTTCGGTGAGCTCGACGCGCCGGCGGTCGCGGCTGAAGAGCTGCATTCCAATGGCGCTCTCCAGTGACTGGATTTGAAATGAGAGAGCCGGCTGCGTCATGTACATCAGCTGGGCAGCCTTGCCGAAGTGCAGAGTCTCGGCCACCGTGAGAAACAGCTGGAGCTGCTTTATCTTCACGTCCATGTAAGCCTCCGAATACAGAAAGGCGGCGGATGCCGACACTTCATCGACGCGCTGAACCCCAGGGCTCAAAGACGCATATCAGTGCTCAACCAACAAGACTCAACGGATGCCTTCAACTGTAACCCAAATGCTTACGAGTCGCAATGTTCGTTTTATGGTGTCCTGCACACGGCCTCGCCTCGGCGCGAAAAGAACACGCCGTACCGGCACGGAGAGAACCGCCCGCCACCCCCTATCGGGCGGGGCAGCTCAGCTCTTCCGGTGCATGGCAGGTACCGCCATATCCGCGCTGAGCTTTGGCCGCCGGAGATGCCACTCCGTAGCCTTCTCATACGCGTTCGCCAGGGCCAGAACGCGGCCCTCGGAGAAGCGTGGGCCCGCGATCATCATCCCGATAGGCAGGCCTGACGCCGAGAAGCCGCACGGCATCGACACCGCTGGGATCCCGAAGGTGTTGAACCAGCTGCAATTGGAGGCGTCACGCGGCTCGTGCGGCTTGGGATCTTCTTCGCTCGAGAGAGCCTCGTCGATGGTAGGCGGCAGGTCCCGCATCGTCGGCAGAACCACCAGGTCGAAGGTCGAGAACGCGTCGTCGATGGTCTTCCTGAGCCGGATGAGCTCCCAGTTGGCGATCACGTAGTCGACGACGCGCTCCGAGCAGGGCTCCATCGCCGTATCGTTCAGCGCCTTGTGATTGGACGCGATCGTCTCCCGCTGATTCATGGAGTAGCGGTCGGCGTTCCGCTTGTAAAGCTCCCAGTGGTACGCCTCGATCTCCCCGCCCAGCAGAGCCCGCGAGTAGGTGCCTTCGCTCGGCAGGTGGACGTCGCGTGTGCCCTGCGTCAGCCGTCCGATCACCCCGATCGCCTGCTCGATCGCCGAAGAGATCTCCGGGTGCAGGCGGTCGAAGAATGGCGCACGTGGGATTCCGATGCGAAGAGCTGAGACCGGCTGGCGGCATGCCGCCACATAGTCCTCACGGCCGTGTTCGACGCTGGCCACGTCGAGCTTGTCATATCCCGTCATCGCGTTCAGAAGCAGTGCGTTGTCTTCCACCGTCTTGGTCATCGGACCGCAATGGTCGAGCGAGTAGGTACGCGGGATGATGCCGCGTATGGAGACTAGCCCGTAGGTCGGCTTCAAGCCCACGATCCCACAGTACGCAGCAGGCATGCGTACCGAGCCTCCGGTATCCGTGCCGACCGCCGCGATCGTCAGATCCGCTATGACCGCCGCCGCCGAGCCGCCCGATGAGCCCGCCGGAATGCGCTCCAGCGCCCACGGGTTCCGCACAGGGAGGAAGTAGGTCGATACGGAGGAGCCTCCCATGGCGAACTCCTGCAGGTTGGTCTTCCCCAGCAGAATCGCCCCGGCCGAAAGCAGTCGGCGCACCACCTCGGCGTCTTCCTTGGGGAAACGATTCTCGTACACGGCGCTCCCGCCAGTCGTGCGGGCAGCCACCGTGTCTATGTTGTCTTTGAGGGAGATCGGCAACCCGTGCAGAGGGCCGGCGAAGCGGCCGGCGCGCGCGTTGCGATCCGTCTCCGCGGCTTGCGCCAGCGCACCATCACGCATCACCGTGATGAACGCGTTTACCTTGGGATTCAGTTGATGAATCCGGTCCAGGCACGCCGTGACGAGCGCGACCGACGTGATCTCCCCCGAGCGGAGTCTTCTCGCCGCCTCCGTCAGCGTCAGAGAGGCGAGGCTTTCGGCCGCAGGTGGCGGTGCCTGCGACAGTGCGGGAACGCTTGCGCCAAGCGTGGCAGCGGCAGCCAGGCCGGTGAATTCGCGACGGCTCATCACTTGCATAACGAATCCTTTCGCAGACGCGCGAGCGGTTCAGCTCAGGGCCGAACCAGCCAGCGGATCACGCTGTATTCGGCTGCGGCCAGTTGCCGGGGCAGCTCAAGATGCCCGTAGTGGGTCATCGGTGGGTCCCAGACCATAAGGCGGACCGACGCGCCCGGGTTCACCGTGCGATAACTGTTCGCCACGTAGACCTCATAGGCCTTCATCGGATCCTCCGGCAGCCAGTGGTTGCGGTCGAAGTGCCCACACGTCCACACCATCCTGCTATAGCCATCCATGCGGGCGTAGTCGGCGGCGAAGAGATCTTTGTCGATCTCTTCTTCATCGATCGCCCATGGATTCCCAGAGCGCTGCAGCAGGCCGCGGATCTGTTCTTCAACCTCAACCTTCTGCGCGATACCCCCTCCGTGTTCCAGATCCTGCAGCGGCTGCTTGAACATCGGGCGCCGCCGGCCCTCCGCCTCCAGCCACTTCTGCGCGATCGCGGCGTGCGACATACCCGCCACGTAAAGCGGATTCAGAAACCCGCTGTATCCGTGGCTGTAGCTGGCAACGTCGCGGCGGTTCAGCTCTTCCAGCCTGGGTAGCTGCTGCTGTCGCGGCGGTGCCCCGTCCGACTTCACTAGTGCCGCGCCCAACCCGCCGATGCGCTGTCCGCCCAGCCGCGCCGGGCCGCCGCTGCCCCATCCGATGTACCGGCCTCTCATGCGGCTGCGCAGCTCGGCATCGTCGTTCGCCATCGCGGAGATCTCACCCGAGGTGGAGTGCCCGATCATCAGCAGATCGCCTTCCGTGTGCTTCATGATGAGCAGCTTCACTCCCTGGAGCACAAGAGCGTTCGTCATGATGGCGTTCCGAACCTGAGATTCGGCCAGCGGGAGATCGCGATCGAGCAGGTAGGCCGGCTGCCGCCCCGCGCTTTCGATAGGCGCGGTCCAGCCTCCGTACTTGAAGTTGCCCGGGATCGTAACGATCATCACGTTGAGCTTCTGGGCCAGGTATTGCGCCCAGCCCGGGCGGTTCTTCAGATCCACGAAGAACTCATAGACGTTGGCAGCGCCGCCGTTCATGATGACCACCCAGGGGTAGCGTTTCGCCTCCGGGTTCAGGCTGGTCAGTTTCAGAGCGGTGATGTCCCAGTCGAGGTGGTACCGGTGGAACCGCTCGACGATCCACTCTGGCTTGTACCCGAGTGACGTCGCATTGAGCGTCTGCAGATCGCGCGGATCGAAGGCGCCTCCAGGGGCGCCGGTCGCGAGCGCCGTCACCTGCCGGCCCTGGTCCGGCAGCTCGAAGCCTCCCCCGAGCCGCATAAAATCGGCCTCCGGCAGCGAGACATACACCGCCGTTGGGTTATCGAGCAGCGTGAAGATGCTGTGCTCGATCGTCGCATCTGTCTGCGCGCCCGTGCTGGATTGGCCCCGCGCATCCGCCGCATGCGCGAGCAGCGAAAGCATCAAAGCGAACCGGGCGGCGCAGCGCATCATCATCGGGAGAACTCCTTGCGAGGCAGCCGGGGTCAGTGGTTAGCGGGGAGCGGACGACGTGGAGACCGGGCCGAACATCGGCGGCGGCGTGCGGTGGTGAGTGGCAGACTCGTACGCCGAGGCCGCCTTGATCACCGCGGCGTCGCTGCCCGGCCCCGACCAGAACATCAGACTGATAGGCAGGGGGTGCGGAAGAGTGGACTGCACCGTGCCCGTGACCGGGATATAGGACTTCTTGTCCGGCGTGAGAACGTACTTCGGATCGTAAGTGGTCGTGATAAACCCTGCGGGGACATCCGCTTCGGGACTGCCCAGCAGCGCCGTGAAGCCCTGGCAGCAGCTCTGCGAGCCACGGTCGTTCACCTCCGGCTCGGGCGCGCCGCCCAGCAGATACGGCGTCGTGGTCTGCTCCGGGTTGACGAAAACGTCGATATGGTTCTCGTACATCACCTTCAGCAGAATCATGCGCGTCACCGTCTGCATCTCGAGATAGCTCAATTGCTCGGACTGGCGCCGGCCGTCTGTCAGTTCGAGAGCATTCAGTGCTCGGGCGTGCTCGGCATCCGTCTTGAAGCTCGCATTCGCCACCCACGACGCCCAGTCCTTCACACGTGCATCGCCGCGCGAGGCGAGATACTGGTTCGTGGAGAACAGGCTCGCAGGGTTTGCATAGAACTTCGCGATGCTGCGCAGGTTCACCTTCTCAGACAGCGGAGCCTTGTGCAGCGAGAGCGCCACGTCATAGTCAATGCTGCGCACATCCCATCCAGGCACGGAGTAAAGAAGCTTTCCGTTCTTGTCCTTCTGGAAGAAAAACTCCGGCACGGTGTGCGGCAGGATCTCCGCCATTGCGTCGCGGAAGCTATACGTCAGGTTGGGTATGCCGGGGTCATCCGGATAGAGCGGATCCACAGACTCCAGCAGGGTCGCGCCCAGTCTCTCGCCGAGAACCGACTTGATCTCCTTGTTCAACTTGTCGCTGATCGCTTCGTCATTCTTCGTGTGCTTCACCATAAACTCGCGCACCACGGCGATGCGCATCCCGGCAAGCGGCTTGCTCGAGACACGCGCCTCAGGAACAAGAAACGTAGAGAACGCCTCCGCCGGGATCAGGCTGCTCGGGATCGCAGTGAAGATGTCTCCTGATTTGTAACCCTTCGTGGCGTCAAGCACGGCCACCGCATCGGGCATGGTCTTGCAGTGAATGCCCGCACGGTCCCCGGAGTTCTTCCCCGTAATGCCGCCATCCATCAGGATGCCCTTGGTGGTAAGCAGATTGACCACACCGTTCCGCGATGCCGGGCCCTTGCACGACGCCGACGTCTGTTCGCAGATGCCGCACGTCGCCAGGTTGGCCGATACCGACGTGCCCGAGCCGTTGCTGGTGCCGCGCGGCACGCGTGCGGTGTCGTACGGATTGCACGCCTGCCCGCTCCACGGCGCGTACTGCAGGTCCGTCTCCGGGACCACCGACGTAGGCGTGTGCGTGCCCGTCGGAGACTGCGCCATGCTCACGTTGTTCGCCGAGCTGACTGCATAAATAATGGCGCCCTTGTCGCGCAGCACCGCGATATCCGGCGAGTCTTCCCTGGGTACGTCCATCGCGAAGTTCACGTCGTTGCCGCCCGTGCCGCGCATGTCCTTCGCGTCGTACCAGTCCTTGAGCGAGATGACCGCGCAGTACATCGGCATCTTCGCCAGGTCGGGGTGCCGGCCGTACTGCTTGTCCAGCTCGCCGGCACGCTCCAGCGCGTCGGGCTGCTTGCGGAACTCTTCACAGACCGCAGGCGCTCCGGCGGGAAGCGGACCCGCGGACGGAGCGCGATCGAAATCGCCCTTGCAGGTAATCGAACGCTCTCCGCGTATGTTGATCGTCTCAAGCGCGTCGAGCTGACCGGCATCCGCAATACCCACGCGCCACCCGTACTGCAGCTGCACCGCGGGATCGGAGACCGAGGTCACCATCTTGCCCAATTCGAGCGGCAGCCCCTGGTACTGGTCCAGGTCCGGAAATACCGTCGAGGCGCGGACCGTCTGCGTGGGGTACTTCAGAATCGAGCCGGCGCGCATCATCCCCAAAGCCTGCGGGATCGTCGCTCCGTCCGGCGTAAGCAGCGCAGTACACGCTCCGTTATATGCCTTCGCGCGGGCATAATAGGCCTCCACCACCCTACGGCAGGAGGTCTGGCCGGTCTGGATCGCGTGCTGGATGTCGGCGATCGACGCTTCTTCAACGTGGAAGGGAGCCGCGGATTGGCACCATGCAGGGACAGGCAGGCAGCAGGCAGCGCACAGCCACCCGATTCGTACGGCAGAGGCGAATGATTTCGTAAACAACACCGTGGTCTTCTCCTGTAAGCTGCTGTGGCTCAATGCGAGCTGTTTTCGCCGGCTACCGGGCCGAACGAAGGTGGCGGGCGGCGGTGGTGCGTCGCCGACTCGTACGCAGAGGCGACTTTGATCACCGTCGAGTCATAACCGGGACCCGACCAGAACATCATGCTGATCGGCATCGGGTGGGGCAGAGGCGACGCCACGGATCCGGTCACCGGGATGTACTCCTTCTTGTTCTGGCTCAGCGTGTAGTGCGGGTTATAGACCGTGGTTACGAAGCCGGCAGGCACCTCGGCCTCGGGACCGCCGATCAGAGCTGTGAATATCTGGCAGCAGCTGTTGGAGGGCCGGTCGTTTACTTCCGGCTCCGGCGCACCGCCCAGCAGGTACGGGGGCAGCGTCTGCTCCGGATTGACGAACACATCGATGTGGTTCTGCTGCATCACCTTCAGCACGATCATTCGCATCACCGCCTGCATCTTGAGGTAGTCCACCGCATTCGGATCGTGACGCGCATCCGTCGTCGCGACGGCGTTCACTCCCCCGGCTCGCTCCTGCTCACTCTTGAAGCCGGCGTTCGCCACCCACGACGCCCAGTCCTTCACGCGTGCATCGCCTCTGCCCGCAAGGTACTCGTCCGTCGCGAGAACAACGGAAGGATTCGCAAATGCCGGATCCGCTATCGTTCGCAGATTGATCTTCGGCGATAAGGGCGCCTTGTGCTGCTCGAGCGCCACATCGTAGGCGATCGTTCGCACATCCCAGCCCGGTACCGCGTAGACCAGATCTCCGTCCGCCGCAGGGCGAGCGTTGCGTCCGCGCCCGGAGCTCGCCACCTTGAAGAAGAACTCCGGCGCCGCATGGGGGATCACCTCCGCCATCGCGTCGCGAAAGGTGTAGGTCAGGTTCGGGATCGAAGGATCGTCCGGGTACAGCGGATCGACAGATTCGACGATCGTGGCGCCCAGCTTGTCGCGCAGCACCGTCTTGATCTCCTTGTCGATCTGGTCGCTGATCGCTTCATCGTTCTTCACATGCTTCACCATGAAGTCGCGAACGACGGCAATGCGAACCCCCGTCAGCGGTTTGCCGGCGACTGCGGAGTCCGCCACCAGGAAGCTGGTATACGGCTGCGCGGGAATAATCCCCGCGGGAATCGCGCTGTAAAGGTCGTCTTTGTCGAAGCCCTTGATCGAATCCAGCACAAGCGCGGCATCCTTGATGGACTTGCACTGAATGCCGGCGCGGTCTCCGGCGTTCGTGCTGTTGATGCCGCCGTTCGTGATCACTCCCTTCGTAGTCAGAAGATTCACAACACCGTTCCGGGAGGCCGGGCCCTTGCACGAGGCGTAGGTCTGCTCGCAGATCGAACAGGTAGCCAGGTTCGCCGACACAGAGACCCCGGACCCATTGCTTGTGCCCCGCGGAACGCGCGCCGTGTCATACGGATTGCAGGCCTGCCCGCCCCACTGTCCGTACTGCAGGTCCCCGGTCGGCACGGTAGCAGCAGCCTGCTCGGGCCCCGCGGCCGTCGGCATCGTCGTATTGTTCGCCGTCGCGATCGCATAGATGATGGCGCCCTTGTCGCGCATCTTCTCAATGCCCGGTGAATCCACGCGCGGCACGTCCATCGCGAAGTTCACATCGTTACCGCCCGTGCCCCGCATATCCTTCGCGTCGTACCAGTTCTTCTGCGACATCACCGCGCAGTACATCGGCATCCGGGCAAGGTCGGGATGGCGCCCATACTGCTTGTCCAGCTCGGCCGCCCGCTCCAGAGCGTCCGGCTGCTTGCGGAACTCCTCACACCCCGCCGGCGCTCCGGCAGGAAGAGGACCGGCCGAGGGTGCACGGTCGAAGTCACCCTTGCAGGTTGTGGAGCGCTCGCCGCGTATGTTCAGCGTCTCCAGCGCGTTCAACTGGCCGGCTTCGGGGATGCCCACGCGCATGCCGTACTGAAGCTGCACGCTCGGGTCAGATGCCGAGGTCACCATCCTCCCCAGCTCGAGCGGCACCCCCTGGTACTGGTCCAGATCGGGAAACACTGTGGACGCGGCCACCGTCTGCGTGGGGTACCTCAGCAACGCCCCGTCCCGCATCATGCCCGTCGCCGCCGCCACCGGGGCGCCGTCGCTGGTGAGCAGCGCCGTGCACACGCCGTTGTAGGCCTTCGCGCGTGCAATGTAGGTCTCCACCACCCTGCGGCACGTAGTCTGGCCGGTCCCGATCGCGTGCTGGATGTCCTTGATCGACGCCTCTTCTACATGGAACTCCCCCTGCTGCGCGGGCATCGCAATCGGGAAGAGCGCGGCCACAACCAGTGCTCCGGTAAGCCGAAATCGTGTCTGTGCCGAGGGCATCGTCCTGTTCTCCTTAAGAAAAGCGGCTTCCTGTTGGGCATCTACTGCACAGCGAGAGAGCTTGGCCCTACGGTGCGCCTGCCCCGGCGAGTGAATGGGACTCCGTGGCGACCGCCGCCTTCACAGACGAGAGCGCAGGCGTTGACTTCGGTGCCACGCGATGATGCGTCGTCTGCTCGTACGAGTATGCGAGCTTCAGCAGCGTCGGCTCGCTGAACGGACGGCTGAAGAACGTGATCCCCACAGGCAGGTTGTCCGTCGTGAACCCAGCGGGCACGCTCAGCGCAGCCGCGTGGATCAGGAAGGTGTTGATCGACGTAACGCCGCGCTGGTTGTAGTACGGCGGGTTCAGCCCGTCTTTGATCAGGGTCGGCTGGTGCTCCACCGTCTTGAAGACGATGGCGTCCAGGCGGTTCTCCGCCATCAGGTTCCAGAGCTGGTAGGCGAGCTTGTCCCGCGCAACGATAAAACGCGCATACTTCGCCGGATCCGGCGGAGGCGCCGGCTTCTCCCACGTCTGCTCTTTCGTATAGGGAAGAATCTTGACCACGTCGGGATTTTTCTTGACGTCTTCGAGCGAGTGATACGGTGTACTCGGGTTGCGGCTTACCCAGTTTTCAAAGCTCTCTTCGGCCTCCCCCGGCGCGTTCGCGCGAGCGGCCAGAGCCTCCTTGATGTTCAGCGTGGGCAGAGGATCGATCACAACGGCGCCTGCCGCTTTCAACTCGCCCACAGCGTGTTCGAACACCACGTCCACCTTCTTGTAGTCGTCCGTATCCGGCTCGCTGTGGTCTCCCATAGACTCCCGGATGATGCCGATGCGCGCGCCCTTCAGCCCATCCTTCTTCAGAAAAGTGGCGTAGCTTACGCTCGGCACGTTGCCCACTCCAAGCGCGGTAAGCGGATCTGCCGGGTCGTACCCCACCATCGCGTCCAGCATCTTCGCCATGTCCGCTACCGTGCGCGCCATCGGACCGAGCTGCCCTGTCTTCTCCGGCCAGCCTGCGTAAATGCCCGTGCGCGTCACCAGGCCCGGCGTGGGCCGCATCCCCACCGTGCTGTTCCATGCAGAAGGCCGCCGAATCGAGGCAAACCCTTCTTCCCCGAGTGCCAGCGTCGACAGATTCGCAGACAGGCACGCACCCGATCCGCCGGACGACCCACCCACAGTCCGGTCCAGATCATACGGATTGTGCGTCACCCCGAACCCCGACCCGAACGCATCCCCTCCGCCGAACTCCCCAAGCGTCGCCTTGCCCAGAATGATGGCGCCCTGCCCGCGCAGTTTGGCAACCACAACCGAGTCGGTAGGCGGGACGTAGTCCTTGAACAGCACGCTGCCCAGCGTCGTCGGCATGTTCGCCACATCCACCTGGTCCTTGATCAGGACAGGAATGCCATGAAGCGAGCCCGCTAGGTGGCCCGTCGATTTGAACTCCGCGTCGAGCTTGTCCGCATCGGCCAGCGCCTGGTTGTTCGTCGCAATCACGCAATTGATCGTCGTGTTGTATGCCTGAATGCGGTCCAGGTAGTCCTGAACCAGCTCATGCGCAGTCAGACGGTGTTCCCGCATCGCCGCGTGAATCTGCTCGACGGTGGCCTCCATCACGTCGAACTTCGGCTTTGCCGCCTGGCCACGTGCAGGGGCAGGCACAACCAGCGCCACACCCACCGCGAGGTACGCCGCACTTCGTTGCATTCTGATGCAGATCATACGATCCTTCCTTGGTGACACGGGTGCTGCGCGCTGCGGTTAGAAGGTCAGGCGAAGACCGTACTGGATCTGTCGTGCGTTGTTTCCGCCCGTCGACGTGATCTTGCCGAAGGTGCTCGGAATCGCCGGCACCGGCTCCGTCGAGTTGAAGATCGCATTCGTGGTCGCCCCGGAGAGCACAAGGTTCGGATGGTTCAATGCGTTGAAGAACTCGAACCGGAGCTGCACACTCAGCCGCTCGCCGATCTTGTTGTTCTTCAAGAGCGAAAGGTCGGCATCCTGATATCCCGGCGCGGTAAGCGAGTTCCGGCCCAGGTTCCCGAGATAGGTCCCCGGCGTCCCGCCCGTGGTGTGGTTCAGCGTGTCGCTCGGATTCGGATAGGTGAAGCAGCTTGCGTTGATGTACATCGCTATGTTGCCCGGATTGGTCAGCTTGCAGTGAGGCACGACGTTGGGCCGCTCGCCCAGGCTCACCGTCGTCGTGTCCGTCTCGGTCTCGCCGCGGTACGGGCCGGTCTTGCCCGTCGGGTCCACATAGGCCTCGTCCGCGCTCAGCACCACCGTGAACGGCGCGCCGGTCTGGATCTTGAAGATACCCGCAAGCTCCCAGCCTGAAGCAACCGCTTCCGCCGGACGAAAGCCCAGGTGAGGATCAGGAGCCTCGTAGATCACGCTCAGCGTCGCGTTGTGCCGCAGATCGAAGTCCGACAACCCGCGGTTGATCACCGGATTCTGCGGCGATGGGCTGCCGATCCCGTTCGGATATCCGCTGCCCGAGGTCGTCGAGCCCGTCGAAGAACCGCTGTCGATGCTCTTGCTGTACGCATACGAGCCGTACACCTGGAACCCATGCGCCAGATTGTGGCGCACGCTCAGGTGGCCGGCCGTATAGTCCGAATCGGTGTTCCACGTGGCCGACGTATTGATCGCCGAGAAGTGCGGGTTGATCTTCTGCAGGGGCTGCGACGCGAGCACCGCCGGGTAGAACCACCCCGACGCCGTCAGCTGTGGAGCCACCGTATCGATGTTGCGTTCCACCTGCAGCAGATGCACACCGCGTGCGCCGACGTAGCCGGCCGAGACCATCCACCCGCCCAACTGCTGCTCCACGTTCAGATTCCACTGCATGATGTAGGAGCGAGGCGGAGCCGGATCGACATACGCCGTGCGCAGCGTGGCCGTAGTGTTCGAAGCCAGCGCATAGCCCCCATTCGGGAACGATCCATAGAGGTTGGTGCAGCCCGGGACCGACGGGTTCACCCGGCAGTCCGCCGTCTTCGCAGGCACCGTCAGCGTGCCCTGCGCGAAGAACGGAAAGGAGCGGAACAGAGGCGTGTCGTACTCGTTCAGAAGCATCAGGCTGTCGAACACACCGAACCCGGCCCGCACCGCAGTCTTCCCGTTGTGAAACGGATCGTACGAGAGACCGATGCGAGGCGAAAGGTTCTTGAGCGTCGGGTTCACATCGTCGATCGGGCCCCCGACCCGCGGGCTCACGTCCGTCAAGTGCTCCACCAGTGCCGTCAGCCCATGCACTACGCTCGGCTTGTTGGTGATCTCGTACCGCAGCCCGTAGTTCACAGTCAGGTTGCTCCTCAGCCGCCAGTCATCCTGCGCGTACATTCCGATCAGCGACAGCCGCATCCCCCGTTCGTCGCTGCCTGGGTACGTCTGTCCGTTGCCCCCTTCTGCCGCCGTCCAGGTAAACGGCGCCAGCTGCGTCGAGAAGGTCACCGAAGGCGTCTGCGCGTTGTACGCGTTCACGGCCCCGTTCTGCTGAAAGCCGCTGAGCGACCCCCACGTATACGAGCCCCCGCTGAAGTTCGGCTGCGAGCTGTTGTATTGCATCCGGTTGAAGTTGGCCCCGAACTTCATCGCGTGCGTGCCCTTCGTCAGCAGCAGGCTGTCATACCCCTGGAACGAGTTGTATGCGGAGAATGAGAAGTCCAGAGCCGTCGGCCCAGCCCTCAGCGCCGTCAACCCGCTCACGGAGATCGCCCCAATCGTCTTCCCCGGAACATAGCCCAGCGCAACGTTCGTGATCGCCGGGTTGTAAACCTGCGTCACCTTCGGCCCCTGATAGAGGCTGCGCGTGAACCCGAACCGCGCGATGTTCACCAGCGATGCGCTGATCGTGCGGCTGTACTCGGCCGCGATACCCTGCCGATGCGTGATCTGCGACTCCAGTTGATTCTTGAAGTTGTCCGGCGAGCTGGAGGTCGCCCGGTCCAGAAAGTAGCTGCCCGCGATCGCATCCTTCTCGGAGATCTTGTAGTCGATCTTGCCCAGTTCGTAGTACTCGTTCCCCACCGTGTTCAGCACCACGTTGTACGTCCCCGTGCAGCCGGAGCCGCTCGGTGTACAGGTTGCCGTCGAGCTGATCTGCGGATACAGACTCCGAACCTGCTGCACACTCGGCACAGCCTGCGCCCAGAACGAGGGCGTCGGAACCGTATCCACCACCGTGCCGCCCGAGAGCAGGTTGATCGCTTCGAAGTTCCCAAACCAGAACGCCTTGTCTCTCCGGATCGGCCCTCCCGCGCTGCCGCCATACTGATGCCGGCGATACTCAGGATTCGGTAGGCTCGTCACGTCGAAGCGGTTCAGCGCGTCGATCGCGCTGTTCCGTCCGAAGTAGAAGGCCGAACCGTGGTATTGGTTCGCACCCGACCGCGTGATCGCGTTGATCACGCCGCCCGCGGCATTGCCGTACTCCGCCGGAAACGTGTCCGTCAGCAGCGTGAACTGATCGATGGCGTCCACCCCCAGCGTGACGCCCAGAATGCTCCCCGGCGTATTGTTCGCCTGGTCGTTCAGGCTGATCCCGTCCTGTAGGTAGTTGTTCGTCGCAGGCCGCTGGCCCGAGATCGTCAGGGCGTGTCCAAACCCCGTGCGCGCGCTTCCGCTGGGAGCCCCGTTCACCACCGACACGCCCGGCTGCAGCGTCGCCAGGCTGGTAAAGTCCCGCCCGTTGAGCGGAAGCTCGCGTATCGCAGTACCCCCAACGTCGTAACTCAGCGTGGACGAGGCAAGATCCACCCCGGATTCTGTTCCTGTTACCGTTACATTCTGGTCCGCGCCAACCACCCCAAGCGTAAAGTCGACCGTAACCTCGGCACCGACCGTCAGTTCGATGTTGTTCTTCGCCCCCTTGGAAAATCCCGGGATCGCGACCGACAGCTCATACATCCCCGGCTGAAGATTCGCCCCCCGAAACAGTCCGTCATGGTTGGTCCGAACCGTCGTCTTGATCCCCGTCCTCGCGTTCGTAAGGACAGCGGTGGCGCCCGGCAGAACGCCGCCCTGGCTGTCCTTCACCGTTCCCGAGATGGTTCCCCCAACCGCCTGCGCATGCAGACGTCCACCCCCGCCGAACCCGCACAGCGCCAGAAACACGGCCGCCCCGGCCCATCCCAGCCTCGAGAATCGCAACACTTTCAAAGCCCGGCAGAACGAATTCTTCATCTCACCCCCGTGAGGTTGCAGGTCGTTGGCGAACACTTCGGCTCATGCGCCGGCGGAGCTGCCGCGGCGCTTGCTCAAGCCGGATGGAGGTATCGGTTGTGTCTGTGAGCTCAGCCTAAGGCGGGCGCGACGCCCTGTCCAATCGAAAAAACCCGCACTCCATAGAGAGGACTCATCGCTGCACCGTCACGCGCACGCCAGCAGAGAGGCTCCGGCCAGCAGGGCCAGCGGTACAGGCAACAAGCCGATTCTCAGGTCGTACGCGTCCGACAGCATCCCGATCACCTGCGGCGAAGGCGCGTCCCCAAGCAGGTGAATCGCAACCAGCGCCGCCGCAACGGCAGTCGAGCGGATCTCCGGCGGCGCAGCCCGCAGCAGTGCCAGGTTCAGCGGGCCAATGTTCAGAAACAGAACGAACTGCGTGGCGAACACGCCGAAGATCACGACATGCGGCCAGGGCGTCAGAATCGCCGCAACACACAACGCCCCCAGAAGCAGGCTGACGGCCGAGAGCCGGTACGGGTCTCTGGAATCCCGCTCCATCAGCCGCTCGCCCAGCATGCTGCCCAGCGCCGTACCCGAGAGTCCGGCAACCAGCGTGGCCAGCCCCGTCACCGCTGTGGCTCTGCCCGGAGAGTAGCCCGCATAGCGGCTCAGGTACGTCGGCAGCCACACAGCCAGTCCCCCAGAGGCGAACGTCTGCATCGCCAGACCGAGCACCGCCAGCACGTACGGTCGGCGCAGAAGAGACGCGGCCAACTGCGGCCGGCTGATCTCCACTCGTGCGCTCCCCGCTGCACCGTCCCGGCGAGGATCGAACAGCACCCCCAGAGCCGCGATGCCGGCCAGCAGACCCGTCCCCGCAAGCACGCGGAACGGAGCCCGCCAGCCGAACGTGGTTGCCAGAAAACCGCCGAGCATGTGCCCCGCGGAGCGGCCTGCGATCATGGCCAGGAAGAACCGCCCCAGAGCCGTATTGCCCGAGCGCCCGGGGAAGTAGTCCGAGAGCAGCGTCACCGCGTACACCCCGAACGCCGCCTCGCATCCGCCCACCATCATGTACGCTGCGAACGCGCCCGGCCCACCATGCACCACCGTGAATAGCCACAGCGCCACGCTCCACAAGCACACCGCGGTGCCGATCAGCATCCGCCGCGAGAAGCGATCGCCCAGCCACCCAAGGGCCGGTCCGCCCACCATGTACGCCACAAAGAACATCGAATTGAGCGTGCCCAGCCGGGAGTCCGACAAACCCGACGCCTGCTTCACAACAGGCAGCGCCCCTGGAAGCAGATTCCGGTCCACGTAGTTCAGAAGGTTCAGCGCGATCAGCGCCGCAAACGCCACACCGGTCGCGCGGCCCGCGCGCACCCGTACTCCGTCCGTGCCTTCCGATAGCACGCAATCCCCTCTTTCCTGATCTCTTGCTCAGAATAGGGCAAAGGTCGGCGTGGACACCCTTGTGGTCTTTGCCCGTTACAAATAAACGACGGTAAAGACGTGCAGAACCCTGCCCCACTCCGCCACACGGACTCGCCAGCCCCCATCCTGCGTATGCAGTGGAGGCGTATGCAGCAGAGGAATCACTGGGCATTTTTGGTAAACGTTTGCTAATCATTCCGAAGCGGTTGACAACTTCGCGCGAATGGGCATAGAGTTTCGTTCCGTCTTCAGTAAACGTTTACACATAACATCTCTCTTCGAAAACGACTCGCACCCGAATCTGGCCCTGGCCGCGCCACCAACCTCCTCGAACTCCTCCCCGATTCAATCAACTTGAAAGGTATCCATGAAACGAGTGTTAGCGTGTGCAGCAGCCCTCTGGATCGCCGCCGGCATGCAAGTCCATGCCCAGGTGACCATCAACGATAACGTGCAGTTCAAAATCAAGAACGTGAACAGCGGGCTTGTACTCGGCGTCTTGCAACACAATCAACAGGCCGGAACCAATGCCGTCCAGTGGGCCGACGATGGCTCCCAGGATCATCTATGGCACTTCATTCCCATGAACAACGGCCAATATCAGATTGAGAACATGTTGACCCACCAGCTGCTCGCCGTCTCCGGAGGGGTAACCACCAATGGCGCGCAGATCATTCAATGGTCGGATACAGGCACGTCCGATCACCGCTGGACCCTCTCCAATGCCTCGGGAGGAAGCTACCTCATCAAGAATGTGAATAGCGGGCTCCTGCTCGAGGTATTCCAGGCGGGCGTTCTGGACACCTCGAAGATCGACCAGTGGGGTCCCACCGGGTGCACCTGTCAGCAATGGATCCTCGAATTCACATCGAACCAGCCATATGTGAACCCGGGTAAGGTTGCCGGCTCGGGGATCTTCGTGCACGATCCGATGATGATCAAGGACGGTGCCGGAACCTACTGGCTCTATGGGACCCACAACACCCTTGCCAAGTCGACGGACCGCGTCAACTTTACCGCGGACAATCCGGCGCTGGCCCCAACGCCTTCCTGGATTCAATCCTTTGAACAGGCGGGCGACATCTGGGCGCCCGACGTCGTCTTTCACGACAACCAGTACTACCAGTACTACTCCGTCCCCGGGCCTCCGGGAAATACCCATACCGCCGCAATCGGCGTGGCTACTGCCTCCAGCGCCAAGAGCAGCAACTGGGTCGATCATGGAATTGTGGTCCAGTCCAACGAACAGAGTGCGTACGGGGCCATCGACTCTCACGAATTCCAGGACGCCCAAGGAACCTGGTGGCTCAACTTTGGGTCGTGGAACAATGGCATCAACCTCATTAAGCTCGATTCCACTACCGGCCTGCGAAACGGCAGTACGCTCGTCAATGTCGCCGACCGCAAGGGCGAGGATGGCAATGTCGAGGGCGCATTTATCTGGCACGCGAACGGCTTTTACTACCTCTTCGACGCGGCCAACCCCTGCTGCAACGCGAACAGCAGGTATCGCATCCTGGTGGGTCGATCCACCAGCGTGACCGGGCCGTATCTCGACCGCGGAGGACTGTCCTTGCTCCAGGGCGGAGGAACGATCCTGCTGAGTACCCATGGCAATATCGTGGGTCCAGGCGGGGCCAGCTTGATGAGCGATGGCAGTAGCACCCTGCTGATCTACCACTACTACGACGCGAACAACGGAGGAACTCCGACGCTGGGGATCAATCTGATTAGCTTCGATTCGAGTGGTTGGCCCTACGTACACTAGCCCCGGAAATTCAGGCGCGATTGCTGGCCACAACCCCTGCGGCAGTTCGCAGCGGTTGTGGCCCGCAGTCCGTTTGGTCTCGACCCCTCCAACACGGCTGCGAAGTCCAGATACCTTCTACGACGCCGCCCGCCCTGCCCCGGTAAGCTGATGGGAGATGCCGGTCAGTTGGCCTCGGCGTCATAGATAGCACTCGAAGCGTACGTCTTTTCGGAGCCATCCGACACCCTTTCTGCCTCCCCACAGAGCCGTAGGCAACAGAGCCGTAGGCATAGGTCTACACCATCGAGCTGAAGTCCTGCAATGTGTTGACCGGTTGACCGTTAAATCGAGCTTGCAGGTACGTCCCGCCTGCTTGTGATGCTGTTGATGGTCATGCGGATCGCCGCTGTCCTGCGCATGGAGTCGAAGCTCCATGTGCCAGCATCCGAGGCATCGGTCTCCGCCGTCCGCCGACCCATCCCGTTGCCTCTGCTCAAGCCGTTGTAGCTCGTCTGGGCATAAAGATACGAGACCGAAGGTGTCGTGTCACCCCTCATCCCGATGCGAAGCAGCGTGCCTTTTGATCGGAGCGGAACAGAGCCGGATGGAGGCCCCCAGACGCAACAAGGCCGCCCCGAAGGACGGCCCACCGGCTAAAACTGCGGTAGTCCTAAGCGGCTATTCAGGAAGGCATCGACTCCAACGATCAGCAGGAAGAGACCCAGCAAAATCCCGAACGTCAGCCACCTCGCCTTCTTGCTCAACGGAGCAGACTTTCTAGTCCAGGTGTAGTACCTGAACCAACCAACTAGCCCGGCAAAACTGAGAATCAAGACTAGCACTGGAAGCGGAACGGGGCTTATCGCATGCATGCGGCTCATGAATGGCCCGCCATGCAGGACTGATAGTCCTTATATGTTCCATACGCATCGCTCAACGCCCCAAGACCGCTAATAACAGCGCCCACTCCTGGAAGGGCCTTCCCTCCAACACCAATAGCCTTAGCTGCGTAACTAGTAAATGTTACAGGTAAACCGAGAACGCCAAGAGCAGTACCGGCGGCGGCATTGACGGTTCCGTTGTATTGCACAGCTCCGTTGACACCGGAAGCAACGGAAATTGTTGCTTGCACACCGGCAACTACAAGGTCTCCTCCGGGAAGGAATCCAGCTCCTACACCAGCAACATCGAGTGAGAGTGCAACTGCGTTGTTTTTCAGCGCTTCTCCCGCACACTGAGAAGGAGTTTTCGGCATCCCGTTACTTGGGGCTGTGTAGGCCGAGGCAAGATTCGATGGCAGGTATCCCGTCGAAGCCGTTTCTAGTAAAAACAACATATCATTGCCGGGATTGCAAATGGATTCCGAATCGCACGGTGCGACTAC
>JALYIA010000005.1 GCA_030776065.1 Acidobacteriota bacterium | reverse complement strand
TAACCCCACACCCGAACCCCCTCGCACCCCACACCCCAAACCTCCAAACCCCAAACCCCCAAACCCCACACCTCGACACCCCACACCTCGACACCCCAAACCTCGAAAGACCACACACCCCGGCCCCCAACCCCACCCACCTCCGAAAGGGAGCCCCCACGCATGCCCAAGACCTTCACCCTCGCCGAGGCCCAGATGCTTCTCCCCGTGATCGAGGCCCTGCTCCTCCGCGCCCGGCGAGCCGCCGCCCGCATCGCAGCCCTCGAAGCAGCCATGCAGGCCCTCCAGCACCGCATCTTCCTCACCGGCGGAGCCCACGTCGATATCGCAGCCGCCGCACGCCGTCACACCGAACGCGACAAGGCCGCACAGGAGGCAAAGGACGTCACCGCCGAGATCGAAGCCATCGGCGTGCGCATCCATGACCTCGAAGCCGGCCTGCTCGACCTCCCCGCGCTCGCCGAAGGACGCACCGTGCTCCTCTGCTGGCAGTTGGGGGAGCCCGCCATCCTCCACTGGCACACCCCGGGCGAGACCGCCGACCAGCGCAGGCCCGTACACCTCCTCTTCCACAACGATCAGCCCGACCGCCCCCACTAACCCCGCCGCTCGTAACCCGCCGCTCGGCGACATCAGAAGCTCGCCTACATCAGAATCTGCCGCACGCTCAGCCGTCCCGGAGACTCCCCCGCATCGTCCTGCGCAACCTCCCCCAGCATCGCCATCTCCCCCGTGTGCCTGCGCTCGTCGAACGCCCGGTGAATCCCCCGGACCGCATCCGCAAACCCAGACGCCGCCACCGGCCGCGCAAAGAAGAATCCCTGCCCCTCGTCGCACCGCCGCTGCGTCAGAAACCGCAGATGCTCCACCGTCTCCACGCCCTCCGCAATCACCTTGATCCCAAGATTGTGCGACATCGCCACAATCGTCCGCACCACCGTCGCCGCATTCGGGTCCGTCGCCGATTGCAGAATGAAACTCTGGTCGATCTTCAGCCGGTCCACCGGATACTGCAGCAGGTACGAAAACGAACAGAAGCCCGTCCCGAAGTCGTCCACCGCCACCCTCGCACCCATCTCCCGGATCCGCTGCAGCTTCTCCAGGTTCGACGCCGAGTTGATCATCAGCGTGTTCTCCGTCAGCTCCACCTGAAGCTGCGACGGCGAAAGCCCGCTCTCCGCCAGCGACTCCTCGATCATCGACAGAAGATTGCTCTGCTCGAACTGCCGCGGCGACAGGTTCACCGACAGAAACAGCTCCGTCCCCAGCTCCTTGCTCAACAGCTTCGTCTGCAGGCACGACTGCTGAAACGCCCACTCCCCGATCGGCACAATCTGCCCCGTCTCCTCCGCCAGAGGCACAAACGTCCCCGGAGGAATCAGCCCCAGCTTCGGATGATGCCACCGCAGCAGAGACTCCATCCCCACCACGCGACCCGTCGTCAACGACACGATCGGCTGGTAGTGCAGATACATCTCCTCCCGCGCAATCGCATGCCGCAGCGCCGTATCCATCGAGAGCCGCTCCTGCGACGCCCGAAGCATCGCATCCGAGTACAGCTGATACTGGTTCCGCCCACTCTCCTTCGCCGCATACATCGCCGCGTCCGCGCGCTCGAGCAGGCTGTCCACATCCCCCGCAAAGTCCGGGTAGATGCACACCCCCACGCTCGCCGTCATGTTCACCTCCAGGTCCCCCACCATCGCCGTCGAGGACACCCGGTCCACCAGCCGCTTCGCGCACTTCTCCACGTCCGAGATGCTCGCAAAGTGAGGCATCACCACCACAAACTCATCCCCCCCCAGCCTCCCCAGCGTGTCCGACCGCCGCAGAGACTCCCGCATCCGAGCCGCCAGCCCCACCAGCAGCTCATCCCCGGAACGGTGCCCCAGCGAGTCGTTCATCCGCTTGAAGTGATCGAAATCGATCACAAAGACCGCCACCTTCCGGCTGTGCAGCAGAGCCCGCTCGATCGCCTCCGCAATCCGCTCCCGAAGCAGCGTCCGCCCCGGAAGCCCCGTAAGCTGATCGTGCGACGCCATGTGCGTCAGGTACGTCATCATCTGCTTGCGCTCGGAGATGTCCGACGCAATCGCCACAAACCCGCTCAGCTCCCCATCCCCGTCCCGCAGCGCAGAGATCGCAACGTGCACCGGCAGACTCGTTCCATCCTGCCGGAGATACGTCCACTCCCGCTCGTCCACCTCGCCCCGCGACGCCTTCGCCGTGATCAGCTCGATCCCCTCCGGCCCGGCCTCCGCCTCCTCCCCCTCCACCCGGCGGCTCAGCTCCTTAGGCTCATGCAGCAGCGTGATCGAACTCACCCCCGCAAGCGCCTCCCGGTCATACCCCGTCAGCCGCTCCGCAGCCGCGTTCATCGACTGGATCGTACCCTCACGGTCCATCGTGATAATCGCGTACGGCGCCGTCTCGAACACCGAGTGGCTGAAGTTCGACACCGTCCGGTACCGCGCCTCCGTCGCCTTGATCTCCGAAGCATCCGACACCGTAACCGCTACCCCGTCCCCCAGCTTCACCACGCGGTGACGCAGCCACCGCCCCCGCCCCTCCCCGCCCCGTACCTCGAACTCCTCGTTCCACTCCTCGCCGCTCAGCACCACCCCGCGGAACCGCTCCACCATCCCCGCCATCCAGCTCTCGCCCGTCGTCCCCCCGAACACCCGGCCCAGTTCGCCCGACAGCAGCTCCTCCCGCGTCCGCCCCAGCAGCTCCTCGCCATGCGAGTTCACATACCGGAACCGGAAATCGACGATCTCCCCCGTCCGGTCGCGTACCGAGTCCAGAACGAAGAACGGCTCCAGGCTCGTCTCCGCCGCCACAATAAACCGCATGTAGTCCGCATGCACCGCACGGTGCTTCAGCGCCTGGTTCCGCTCGCGCCAGATCAGCAGCACCACCGCCAGCAGCGTCGTCACCCAGATAATCGTGTTCGCGGGATTCCCCGTGCCCGCGCCCCCGCCCGTCTGCCCCAGCCGCCCCAGCAGCAGAAGAAGTGCGGCGAATCCACCGCTCAGCCGCACCACACGCATGCGCTGATGGTGGGTAGCCCTCGGCACGGGCTGCTCTGCATGTGCGGTACTCAAATCGCGCTCGCTTTCCATCGCATCGAAAGTGGTTACACATGCAACCGTTTTCGAGCCTACCATCGCACCCCCGCCCGCCCCCTCCCCCAAGCCGCCCGGACGCTTACAACTTTCCGGTAGGCTCCCCCCGATCCTGCATCAGCCCCCGCCGCCCCGGCCGGGCCGCGCCTCTTCCC
>JALYIA010000004.1 GCA_030776065.1 Acidobacteriota bacterium | reverse complement strand
GCGCATGCGTTCTGGGCCGGCGGCTGGCCGCTGGCTGCCGGAACCCTGGCGGCGGCCGTGGCGGCCGTGGCCGTCGGCATCCCCGCGGCAACCATCGCGGCACGCGAGTCCGGGTGCAAGGATCCGGGGTTCGTCGTCATCGACGAGGTCGCGGGCCAGTGGCTTGCGCTGGCAGGCATACGGCCCGACTGGAAGCATGCGGTGCTGTCGCTGCTGCTGTTCCGGCTCTTCGATATCTGGAAGCCGGGCCCGGTGCGACGGCTGGAGGCGCTGCCCGAGGGCACGGGCATTCTGCTGGACGATGTTGCGGCAGGCGCGCTTGCGCTGGTCTGCGGCCTGGTTGCGGGCCGGCTCTTCTGACCCGGCAGGGCGGTCTCTCGGACGAGAGAGCGCAGGGCTTCGGCGGCGGGCGCGGAGTCCGGTTTGCGCTGCGCCCCGCACACGGCTAGGCTTGGGGGCATGACAACGTTGCGCGCCTCGAGGACGGACGAGCCGCGGCTTACGAGCCTCTCTCCGGCGGCCGCGATGCCGGGTGGCGAGGTCGAACTCCGCGGCACGGCGCTGCAGGTCGGCTCCGCCGAGCCCGCGGCGGGTGCGGGCGGAGCGGGCGCATCCGGTTCAGCGCGTTCACGCGGCCAGCAGCAGCAGCCGCTGGCGCTGCCGCACGTCACGATCGGCGGTACGCCGGCCAACGTCGCACTCAGCCGCCGTGGCCGCGCGGTCATCCGGGTGCCTGAGGGCGCGATCACGGGCGACGTCAGCCTGGCGCGCGCCGACGGCTCCCACAGCAATCCGCTGGAGCTTCGGGTCGCGGTGCCCATGGCGGAGAATCTGCACCCGGTCGGCAACCCCGCGGTGGATGCCGATGGGACCGTGTACACGACCGTCTCGGGCTCGCGCGGGCAGAGCGTTCCGGTGTCCATTTTTTCGATCCAGCGCGACTTCCAGATGCGTCCGCATGTGCGCGACCTGCTGAACGCCACCGGGCTTGCCTTCGGGCCGGACGGTTTTCTGTATGCCAGCTCGCGCGCGGAGGGAACGGTGTACCGGATCTCGTCGGGCGGTGCGATGTCGACCTACGCGGAAGGCATGGGGATTGCGACGGGCATTGCGTTCGACGCGGACGGCAACCTGTATGTCGGCGACCGGTCTGGGACCATCTTCAAGGTGGGGCCGCAGCGCGGCTCCGGGTCGGGCGGCGAGCGGGAGATCTTCGTCTATGCGACGCTCGAGCCGAGCATCGCCGCGTATCATCTCGCCTTCGACGCAGAGGGCGTGCTGTACGTGACGGGACCCACGACGTCCAGCAACCAGGCTATCTGGGCGATCGACCGCGGGGGGCAGACGTCTGTCTTCTACCGTGGCCTGGGCCGCGCGCAGGGGCTCGCCTTCGACAACGACGGCAACCTGTACGTCGCCGCGTCGCTCGAGGGGCAGCGAGGCATGGTGCGGATCACTCCAGGACGCGAGGCCTCGCTCGTGGTGTCGGGCAACAACCTTGTGGGCCTTGCCTTTCTTGAAGACGGTTGCGCCGCGCTGGCGACACGCGATGCGCTCTACCATGTGTGCCTCGACATCGAAGGCGCGAAGCTGTTCTAGCTGAGTTCTCGGGGTAGACGTCCATGGATTCGTCGTGGCGAGAGGAGGCGTTCCAGTAGTCTGCTTCGCCCCGACAGCGTAGAACTATAAGCAATGATTGCGGAAATTATTGCCGCGGGGTCGGAGATGCTGACGCCGTTCCGGCAGGACACCAACTCGCTGTATCTCACGGCCGAGCTCAATACGCTGGGGGTCTCGGTCGCGTTCAAGACGATCGTCGGCGACAAGCTGGAGCACCTCACCTCCGCCGTGCGGATCGCGCTCGATCGCGCGGACGTGATTCTGCTTTCGGGGGGTCTCGGGCCCACGGAAGACGACCTGACGCGTGAGGCTGTGGCGGGCGCGCTCGGGGTGGGGCTCGAGCAGGATGCGGATCTGCTCGCCGGCCTGTATGCCCGGTTCGCCGCCCGCCGCATGGCCATGCCCGAGAACAACCGCAAGCAGGCGGACGTCGTCGAAGGCGCGGAGGTTATGCCGAACGCGAAGGGCAGCGCCGCCGGGCAGTACATCGACACGGTGGTGCACGGGTTCCGGAAGATCGTCATCCTGCTGCCGGGGCCGCCCAAGGAGCTGAAGGGCATGTTCGAAGCCGAGTGCCGTGCACGGCTGGCGGCGGCGCTGCCGGAGCGGCACATCGCCACGCGGATGCTGCGCATGGCGCTGATCCCGGAGTCGCAGGTGGACGCGCGCACGGCGCCGATCTACAGCCTGTATCCCGACGTGGAGACCACCATCCTGGCGGGCTCGGCCGAGATCCAGCTGCACTTTCTGTGCGCCAGCCCTACGCTGGCGGAGTCGCAGGCGCGGGTGGATGAGGTCGCGGGACGCGTGGAGGCGGAGATGGGCGACGCCGTCTTCTCCTCGCACGGGGAGTCGCTTGAGGAGACCGTGCTGCTGATGCTGGGCGTCCGGCACATGACGCTTGCGGCCGCGGAGAGCTGCACCGGCGGCCTGCTGGCGCAGCGGCTAACTGCGGTGCCCGGCAGCTCGCGCTACTTCCTGGGCGGCGCCGTGGTCTACGCCGATCGCCTGAAGACGGCGTTTGCGGGGGTTCCGGAAGAGCTCATCCGCAGCGAAGGCCCGGTGAGCGGCCCGGTCGCGAAGGCGCTGGCGGAGGGGATCCGGCTGCGCGCGGGGGCGTCGGTGGGCGTCGGCATCACGGGGATCGCGGGTCCGGGCTCCGGTACCGGCGCGGACGAACACAAGCCGCTCGGGCTCGTCTACGTGGGCCTCTCGTTCGCCGGAGCCGAGAGTAAAGTGTTCGAGGTCCAGATCGCGGGAGACCGCGAACGCATCCGATTCTGGGCGACGCAGCATGCGCTCGAACAGATTCGACGCGCGCTGGTGGAACCGATGTAGTTGAACAGGCACCGTGAGGAGCATGCATGGAGATCAAACGAAACGGTTCGCAGCTCTCCACCAAGGGCTCGGCCGACTGGTTCACCGGGACGGTTCGCATCGACCCGCTCTTTCAGGCGCCGGAGCCGGCCCTGGTGCAGGGGGCAAGCGTCACCTTTGAGCCGGGCGCCCGCACCGCGTGGCATACGCATCCGCTGGGGCAGACCCTCGTCGTGACGGCCGGCTGCGGCAGGGCGCAGCGTGAAGGCGGGCCCATCGAAGAGATCCGCCCGGGCGACGTGGTCTGGTTCGCGCCTGGTGAAAAGCACTGGCACGGGGCAGCCCCTGCGACGGCGATGACCCACATCGCCATCCAGGAGAGGCTCGACGGCACGGTGGTGGAGTGGATGGAGCACGTGACGGAGGAGCAATACCGCGGGTGAGGAGGGCGCGGGGACTGAAAGCAAGAGCCCCGCATCCACGGGTGGGGTGCGGGGCTTTGGCTGGGGGCGGGCCGCTGTGGGGTGCGGGGAGTTAGATGGAGCTCATGTTGTGCAGGAACTCCTGGTTGTTGCGCGTCTTGGCGAGCTTGTCGGTGAGCAGCTCCATGGCTTCCACAGGCGAGAGCGGGTTGAGGACCTTGCGGAGGATCCAGGTGCGCTGGAGGTCTTCCTTGGGGATGAGCAGCTCTTCCTTGCGGGTGCCGGAGCGCTGGATGTCGATGGCGGGGAAGACGCGCTTGTCGACCAGCTTGCGGTCTAGGATGACTTCCATGTTGCCGGTGCCCTTGAACTCCTCGAAGATGACCTCGTCCATGCGGGAGCCGGTGTCGACCAGGGCTGTGGCGATGATGGTGAGGGAGCCGCCCTCCTCGATGTTGCGTGCGGCTCCGAAGAAGCGCTTCGGGCGTTGCAGCGCATTCGAGTCCACACCGCCTGAGAGCACCTTGCCGGAGGGCGGGACGATGGTGTTGTAGGCGCGGGCGAGGCGGGTGATCGAGTCCAGCAGGATCACGACGTCGCGCTTGTGCTCGACGAGGCGCTTGGCCTTTTCGATGACCATCTCGGCGACTTGCACGTGGCGTGCGGCGGGCTCGTCGAAGGTGGAGCTGATGACTTCACCTTTGACGCTGCGCTGCATGTCCGTGACCTCTTCGGGACGCTCGTCGATCAGCAGCACGATGAGGACGACCTCGGGGTGATTGGAGGTGATGGAGTTCGCGATGGACTGCAGCAGCATGGTCTTGCCGGTGCGAGGCGGAGCGACGATGAGTCCGCGCTGGCCCTTGCCGACGGGGGTGAGCAGGTCCATCACGCGGCCGGAGATGTGCTCGCGGACGGTCTCCATCTTGACCCGCTCCTGCGCATAGAGCGGGGTCAGGTTGTCGAACAGAATCTTGTTGCGGGTCTCTTCGGGGGATTCGAAGTTGATGGCTTCGATCTTGACCAGCGCGAAGTACTTCTCGCCCTCGTGGGGGGGGCGGACGTTGCCGGAGATGGTGTCTCCGGTCTTGAGGTCGAACTTTCGGATCTGGGAGGGGGAGACGTAGATGTCGTCGGGGCCGGGGAGGTAGTTGTAGTCGGGAGAGCGGAGGAAGCCGTAGCCGTCGGGGAGGATCTCGAGCACGCCTTCGGCGAAGATGTGTCCCTCCTTCTCGCTTTGTGCCTGGAGAATCTTGAAGATGAGGTCCTGTTTGCGGAGTCCGGAGGTGCCGGCGATATCGAGGCCGCGGGCGAGTTTGCCCAGCTCGGCTATGTTGTGTTCTTTGAGTTCTGTGATTGTCATGGATGGTCCTGGGGGTGTGGTGCAGTGAGGTGTAGTGAGGTGTGTAGGAGGGGGAGCGCCTGCCTGCGTACGCGGATCTCTTTTGGGGGATGGAGAAGGGGGTAGTGCGGAGGGCCAGACTGGTGCGGTGTGCCAATTATACGGCGGGGACGCGGGGAGGTGTGAGGAAAAATCGTGGGAAGTGCACGCGCGACCGCCCGGGGAGGGCGGCCGCACCGAACGTTCAGGCTGCTTTGCGCTGATCCATGGAGACGGACTGCACGGCGGGCTCCGCCGATGCTTCGCTCGGGAGGCTGTCCTTGAAGCGGTCCAGCACCTCATTGGTGGTGTCCTGAAGCCGCGTGTTGGGCTTGTGCAGTTTGCGCGTCGCCTTGGAGGCGAGCTGGCAGAGCTCGTACCGGTTCGAGACGTGGGTGAGAGCTGCAAAGATCAAATCGGAGCGCATGAATCTTCCTTTCTGTATCGGCGCTAAAGCGTGCAGCGCCAGCGTTTCAGTAGCAGATAGAGCGTGGGTTCGTGCGGCAACGTTCAAGGTGCAGGCACAAGTGAGAAGAGAACCGTCCACCCAGTGCCCTTGGATGCGCGGGGAGGGGGTGAAGACTCACTTTTTGCTCCACACTGAATTTTTGCTCCACACTGAACCGGATTGCTGAACAAGCGGATTGCTGAAGACGGACCACGGGTTAGGCGCGGAAGACCGCGCGTTGAGGGCAGACGGCAAAAAGAGGCAGAGCGTTTTGCGCTTCGAAGCTGAAACCGACTGAAGCAACGAGTCGGTGACGACGGGAGGAGCGCGACCGGCTACCGCGACTGGGAACCGACCGGCTACCGCGACTGGGAACTCCGCTGACCAGAAGACCGCCCAGGCTGCCCGGGAAGACCCTCTCCGGAGTGCTCCGCACCGAAGAACCAGCAGGTACATAAAGGACACTAACCCCTCTCCCGGGCGAGGTCAATACTTATTTTGGGAATTAATTGAAAAAGAGATTCCATAATCGGTAAATCTTTATTCGGCGTACAGGAGGGTGCGAGCGGCGTGTGACTTGGGGGTAAGCGGATGAGAACGCGGGGGTTGTTGGGTAGCCGACAGTGCGGGCGGTTCGTTCTCAGGCCCAGTAGCTGCGGTCCAGGGTACGGTATTGAATAGCCTCGGCGATGTGCGGCACCCCGATGGCGGCCTCGCCGGCCAGGTCGGCGATGGTACGCGCAACCTTGAGGATGCGGTCGTGCGCCCTGGCCGAGAGCCCCTGCTGCTGCATGGCCCGCTCGAGGAGTCTCTCTGCATCGGCGGAGAGTTCGCAGAAGGAACGGATCTGGGGTGTATTCATCTGCGAGTTCGCGAAGACGGGTTGCGACTTGCCTTTGATGGGCAGAGCCGCGAACCGGTCGTGCTGCCGCCGGCGGGCCGCCAGCACACGAGCGCGTATCTCGGCCGAGCCCTCAGCCGAGGCGCCGCTGCGCAGCTCCTTGTACTGGACCGCGGGCACCTCTATATGGATATCGATGCGATCGAGCAGCGGCCCGGAGACCTTGGAGACGTACCGCTGAATCATGGGCGGCGTACACATGCACTGCCTGCTCTTGTCGTTGAAGTATCCGCAGGGACACGGGTTCATGGCGGCGGCCAGCATGAACCTGGCGGGAAACGAGAGGCTCATGCTGGCGCGTGCGATGGTCACGGTGCCATCCTCGAGCGGCTGCCGGAGAACCTCGAGCACGTTGCGGGGAAACTCCGGCAGCTCGTCCAGAAAGAGCAGCCCGTTGTGGGCGAGCGAGACCTCTCCGGGGCGGGGGATCATCCCGCCGCCGATCAGCCCTGCGTCGGAGATGGTGTGGTGCGGCGCGCGGAAGGGCCGGTGCGCGACCAGTCCACGGTCGGCGTCGAGCACCCCGGCGACGGAGTGAATCTTGGTGGTTTCGAGCGCCTCCTCGAATCGCAGGGGTGCGAGGATGGACGGCAGGCGCTTGGCCAGCATCGTCTTGCCCGATCCCGGCGGCCCGATCATCAGGATGTTGTGCGCGCCGGCGGCCGCTACCTCGAGCGCGCGCTTGGCCGTCATCTGTCCGCGAACATCCTTGAAGTCGGCAGGGAAGTGTTCCAGCTCATCAAGCAGGGTTGCCGGCGAGATGCGCAGCGGCTGCGCGCTGATCGCACCGAGCGCGGCGGAGTTCAACAGCTGGCGGACCTCCAGCAGGGTGTGCACCGGATACACGTCGACACCCTCGACGACGGCCGCCTCTCGCGCATTCGCGGCCGGCACGACAAGCGAACGCACGCCGGCGGAACGTGCGGCTACCGCGATGGGCAGCATGCCCTGCACGGCGCGCAGCGATCCGTCGAGCCCGAGCTCGCCTACGAGCAGGAAGTCGGCGAGGTCCTTGATGTGGAGGGCGCCATACGCGCCGAGGATCCCGATGGCAATGGGGAGGTCGAAGCCGGAGCCTTCCTTCTTGATGTCGGCCGGGGCGAGATTGATGGTGATGCGGGTGGGCGGGATGTCGAAGCCGGAGTTGCGGATGGCGGAGCGCACGCGGTCGCGCGACTCGCGCACGGCGGCATCCGGCAGCCCTACGGTGGAAAAGATCTCCTTCTCCAGAACGACGCCGGAGAAATCGACTTCCACATCGATCAGGTTGGCATCGATGCCGTAGACAGCTGCACTGCGTGCTTTGAAGAGCATAGGAGAGGCCGGAGACTCTGCGTCGGGAGCGGACTCCGCGGTAGGAAGCGGACTTCGACGAGTCTAGCATCGCTGTCGAGTCTGGCCGTATCCCACGTCCGCAGCAGAACGTGGATACATGGGCGATTGAATTAGGAGATGAAGATTTCCGGCTTTCGCGTCACAATGGTGTACCGGCGAGAGCGCATGCAAGCGGTATGGAGAACGTTATGAACGAGTCACCAAACGTACGTTGTATTGGATCCTGGGCTCTTCTTCTTCTCCTCCTGTTTGCGGGAGCTCTGCGCGTTGTGGGCCAGACGCCTGCGCCTGGCGGCACCTCGAAGGCTGACGGTGCTATGGTGGGCGACAATGAGCCCGTCCAGGTCGCCCTGCCTGCCGCGGCTACTCCGGAGGCACGCGCGGGTCACGCATGGACGGTGCTGAAGGATGCGGTGCACGACACCAAGCATTCGCAGACGCGCATCCAGGCGCTGGCCGCGCTGGGCATGCTCCGCAACGAGCAGTCGGCGAAGCTGATCTCCGACGGCATGAACGACCCCGACCTGGACGTCCGGACCGCCGCGGTGCTTGCGGCCGGTCAGACGATGGACCGCAACCTAACGACGGATGTGCGCGCCCTGCTCGACGACAAGGAGCCGCAGGTGGCCTTTACCTCGGCCAGCACGCTTTGGAAGATGGGGGACCGCTCGGGCGAAGACATCCTGATGGCGGTCGTGGACGGAGACCGCAGTGCTTCGCCTACGCTGTTGCACGGCACCGGCCATCAGATCAACCGGGAACTGCACAACCCGACGGCGCTTGCCCGGATAGGTGCTATGCAGGGGGCGTCCATGCTGCTGGGTCCGTTCGGTTTCGGCATTACCGCATACGAATACGTCCGCCGGAACGGGGGAGACCTGGCGCGTGTCTCGGCGATCGAGCTGATCGCGCAGAACAAGACGGAGCCGATCCATCGCGAGCTGGTCGCGGCGCTTACGGACAAAGACCCCGCGGTACGCGCCGCCTCCGCCAAGGCCCTCTCCGATTATCACGATGGAGATACGGGACAGGCGCTGTTTCCTCTGCTGGCCGATCCGAAGTATCCGGTGCGGCTTACGGCTGCAGCCGCATACCTGAGGACGACAGGTGTTCCAGGACCGCTGCCGATGACTCCGCCTGCCGCACCGAAGGCTACGAGCAAAGGACTGAAGTCCAGGCGCTGACCGGGCCGGGGTGGGGTGTGGAGTGCGGGTTCGGACGCTCATGTCGCGCGGCCGAGCGGAGAACAGCGCTCTCTTGAACGGCCTACAATACACGGGTGAACACGAGCCTCTTCGAGCTTTTCAAGATTGGCATCGGCCCCTCAAGCTCGCATACGGTGGGCCCAATGCGTGCTGCGCTGCGCTTCCTTCGAGACCTCGAAGCTGCCGGACTGCAGGTCCCCACCGAACGGGTGACGGTGGACCTCTATGGCTCGCTAGCGCTGACCGGCATCGGACACGGCACGGACCGCGCCGTGCTGCTGGGGTTGATGGGCGAGTCGCCGGAGACTGTGGATCCTGCTACGGTCGACGCACGCGTTGCCGAGGTTCGCAGGACCTCGACGCTGATGCTGGCGGGGCGAAGAGAGATCGCGTTCCGGCTGGACCGCGCGGACGATCCCGCGGCTGCTGCGGCCGGAGACGCGGTGGACCTGCGATTCCGGCGCAACCAGATGTTTCCGGAGGCCGGGGTCTCGACGCATCCCAACGGGATGCGCTTCACCGCGCTGAGCGCGGAGGGTGCGACGCTTCGGGAGGCGGTCTTCTTCTCCGTCGGCGGAGGCTTCATCGTCTCTGCCGGTGAGTGGACCGCAGCCGCGGCAGGCGGTGCCTCAGGCGGGCAGCGCTCTGTGCCGTATGCGTTCCGCAGCGCGGGCGAGCTGCTGGAGATGGCAGCCGCCCACAAGCGAAGCATCGCAGACCTTGTGCTCGCCAACGAGTGCGCTCTGCTTGCGGATGCGAGCATCCACATCGTGCGGCCGGCCGCCGCCATGCACGCTTCGGCCACGCCGGAAGAGCGCGTTCATGGGTCCATCTACGAGCTCTGGCGGACGATGGAGAGATGCGCGGAGCGGGGAATGGCGACGGAGGGCAGGTTGCCCGGCGGGCTCAACGTACGGCGACGCGCACCGGCGCTCGCGCGCAGGCTCGCGGCGGCAGGCGCGGGCGATCCGCTGGCCGCGCTCGACTGGCTGACGATGTGGGCGATGGCCGTGAACGAGGAGAACGCTGCGGGTGGACGCGTCGTGACGGCCCCCACGAATGGCGCGGCGGGCGTGATCCCCGCGGTCGGGCTCTACTTCCTTCGCTATGTTGCCGCGGGCCAGACGGAGGCAGAGAGGCGCGCCGGACTGATGCGCTACTTCCTGACGGCGGCGGCGATCGGCATTCTTTACAAGGAGAACGCGAGCATCTCGGGCGCGGAGGTCGGCTGCCAGGGCGAGGTCGGCGTCGCATGTTCGATGGCGGCGGGCGGTCTGGTGGCCGCGCAGGGCGGCTCGAATCAGCATGTGGAGCACGCCGCAGAGGTGGCGATGGAGCACAATCTCGGGATGACGTGCGATCCCATCGGGGGGCTGGTGCAGATCCCGTGCATCGAACGCAATGGCATGGGGGCGGTAAAGGCGATCAACGCCAGTCGCATCGCGATGCACGAGACCGAAGGCCATAAGCTCTCGCTGGACCAGGTGATTCGCACGATGTACGAGACCGGCATGGACATGCAGACGCGCTACAAGGAGACTTCGCTTGCGGGTCTCGCGCTGAACGTCATCGAGTGCTGAACGGACAGGCGCGTCGCTTCGCTCGTCTCGACAACATCGCGAGGCTACGAACGGCATCCAGGACGGAACACCTGTTGCAAAAAAAATGCATACTACGACCGATTTTTCTTGACAGTGATTTTCGCGACTTCTATACCTTCGTTAGCTGCAGCGAAGCTTGTTGCAGCATCGATCTCGAATCGATAGGGAGAATAGGCAAATGGCAACCAAGAAGGCAGCGAAGAAGGTAGCTAAGAAGGCAGCCAAAAAGAAGTAATCCAACCCAAGGCAAACGCAGAACGGGGGACGCAACCAGCGTCCCCCGTTCTGCGTTTGGATGTGTCTGGCGCGAGTGCCGCTATTGCGAGGAGGCCGTCTGCGCGCCGCCCTTGGGGGTCGAGAGATAGCCTGAGACCCGGTTCTTCTCGATGCTGTTCACCACAATCTCGTACAGGACCGGCGTCTTGCCGGTGTAGAACTGCACCGGCTCATCCAGGTTCTTGTCTTTCTTTTCGATGTTGCGGTCATCCGCGGAGACGTTGAGGGTAAAGCGCGAGTGCTTCTCGTCTACCTTCTTCAGTTGAACCTTGATGCTGGACAGCAGCGTTGGCGGAGCACCCTTCTGGAGCGTGAACTCGAAGTAGTTGCGGTCTCCCTTGTGCTTCAGCTCTTCGAGCTGCGTGTGGTTGGTGGCGATCAGTCCGCTCATGACACCCGCGTCTCCGATGACGCGCTGGAGCTGCGACTTTGTGCTTTCGAGATCGCTGCGTGTGCTTGCGACATCTGTCTTGACGCCGCCGACGTCCGTTCTTACGCTGGCGACATCGGTGGAGACCGCGCCGATCTGCTTTTCGGTGGCCTGCTGCATCTGCGTGAGGCGTTCCGTCTCGGCGGCCTGGGCGGCGCGCTGTGCGGTCATGATGGCCTGGGCGCGCTGCTCGATCTGCTTCTGCGTCGCTCCGACGTTCTGGCTCAGGGTCTCCGTCGCGGCACTGATGTGCGCATCGGTGGCCTGCAGGCGGGCGGTGAGATCCGCGCTCCTCTTCTCCGCCGCGGCGAGCTTCTGCTCTGTAACGGCCATGTGATTCTGCAGGCCGTAGCACCAGATCAGCGCGCCGATGGAGGCGAGGCAGGCAACCAGCACAACGACGATAAATGCTCCTGAAGGGGATCGTTCCACGGGTTCCATCTCGTTCATCGACTTTCTCCTTGCACGGTCCTGGACGGAGCGAATCCGCACACTGACGGGTCCTACGCAGCCAGGCTCTGCTCTACGCAAACTATAGCTCACAGGCGCGATGGTCGAGCGCTTCGGACGATATCGGGAGGGGTCGCGCAGCCGATGCGCGGCGCGGCACATGGCGATATTCGCCCCCATGTGACAACGGTTTCACGGCTGAGCTATAACCGTAAGTGGTCTGAGTCGGGGCTTTGGAGAAGAATCCGCTATGGCAACGGGCGTCGCAAGCAAGGGTCTGGAAGGTATCGTCGCAACTACGTCGTCCATCTGCTGGATTGATGGAGACGCGGGCGTTCTGTCGTATCGCGGCATCGATATCCACGAGCTGGCGACCCACTCCAGCTTCGAAGAGACCACGTATCTGCTGTGGTTCGGCCGGCTTCCGACCGCCGCGCAGCTCGCGGAGTTCACTGCGCAGCTCGCCTCGGCCCGCGTGCTGAACTGGCGCATCATCGAGTTCCTCCGCAGCGTACCGACCGATGCAACGCCGATGGAGGTGCTGCGCACCGCCGTCAGTCTGCTCTCCCTCTACGATCCCGACGAGAAGGACTCCTCGCACGAGAGCAATGTCCGCAAGGCGTATCGGCTGACCGCGCAGATCCCGATGATGGTGGCGATCTTCGATCGCATTCGCAAGGGCAAGGCGATCGTGGACGCCGACAAGAAGCTCTCGCATGCGGCCAATTTTCTGTGGATGCTGAACGGCGAACGGCCCTCCGAGACCGCCACCAAGACGTTTGACGTTGCGCTGATTCTGCACGCCGACCACGAGCTGAACGCCAGCACCTTTGCCGCGCGTGTGATCGCCGCCACGCTATCGGATATGCACTCGGCGATCACGGGGGCGATCGGCGCGCTCAAGGGTCCGCTCCACGGGGGCGCAAACGAGGCCACCATGAAGCTGCTCTACGCGATCGATGCTGCGGGCGCCGATCCGGTGGAGCACGTCCGCGGCATGTTTGCGCGCAAGGAGAAGATCTCGGGCTTCGGACACCGCGTGTACCATACCGAAGATCCCCGGGCGACCCACCTGCGCAGGATGTCGGCCGACCTGAGCCGCACCTCGGGCAACAGCCGGTGGTTCGACATGTCGCAGCAGATCGAAGCGTACGTCAAGCAGGAGAAGAAGCTGAATGCCAACGTCGACTTCTACTCCGCCTCCACCTACACCATGCTGGGGATCGACATTGACCTGTTCACGCCGATCTTCGCGGTGAGTCGCATCTCCGGGTGGGCGGCCCATGTGATCGAGCAGCACGACAACAACCGGCTGATTCGCCCGCGCGCCGAGTACACCGGGCCGGCGTATCCGGAGCCCTACCTTCTTATCGACCAGCGTTGACCCTTGCGGCGCGAGTGGATTCGCCTCCGCCGGGGTGAGTCTCCCCGGACCCCGAGTAACGCGTCTGTTAGCCTTGTTGTCGTTATGGCGCTCCTACGTCGCTTCGGCGGATTGAGGCCGGGCATTCTGCTCGCGTGCCTTGGATCCTCTCTTGCAGGCTTGGCCTCGCACGCCGAGGCGCAGGTGCTGTCGGAGAACGAATTGCAAGAGGCCGGCCGCTCGGGCGCCTTTGTCGCCGGCGACGAGGTTGGCCGGTTCGGGGTGATTCCTCTGCGCCGCGGGCTGAACGCATCGCTCGGCACGAGCTCGCAGCATGATTCAAGCTCCGGCTGGTCGTCCATCCTTACGCCCGACATCACGTATCGGCTGAACCGGCATTTCAGGGCAGACGTCTCGGTGCCGGTGTACACCTACGTGAGCACCTACGAAAACACCGGCACGAAGGCCAAACCCAAATATACCTACGCGCCGAAGAAGGGTGTCTTCGGGGACACGTCGCTCTCCTTCCACGCCGATGCCGCTCCGTTCGACTTCGGATACGACGCCTCCATCTCCGTTGGGCTGCCCTCGGGCGACACGTTCTACGGACTGGGCGCGGGACAGGTCACGTTCAACATCAACAACCACGTCGAGCACAGCCTTTGGTGCTTCACTCCAAACGTCGAAGTCGGCTACGGGGACAGCAGCACGCTGGTCGATCCGCGCGTTCGCAAGGACTATATCTCTGTCGGGCCGCTGGCCCACTTCCAGGTGGGCCTGGGTGTACCGCTTCTGCGCGATCTCTGGTTCGAAGCAGACGCGTATGAGCAGCTCCCGCTGTCGAAGGACCTGATCTACTCCACGACTACGAAGGGCAAGAAGAAGGTGACGACGGCGAAGAACGTGGGTGTGTCGGAGGACAACGGCTTCCTCACGTCGCTCGACATCCCGCTCAGCCCGCACCTTACGTTGTCCGGCTTCTACAACCGAAGCCTGCGCGCGTACAGCGATGTGGCCGGCTTCTCCTTCACGTATCTGCTGCGCGGGGCACCGCGTTCGGCGACCGAGTAGCGCCGTGGCACGGGCGCCATACAGCGCAAGGCCGGAGGCGTAAACTTGGGGTGTGCAGCAGATCTACATGGACGCAAACGCCACCACGCCTGTGCTGCCCGAGGTGGTCGAGGCGATGCAGCCCTTCTGGTCCGCGAGCTTCGGCAACGCGAGCTCCATCCACCAGCCCGGCCAGACCGCACGCGCCGCTGTGGACCGCGCGCGCCAGTCCGTTGCCCACCTGCTGAGCTGCCGGCCTGCGGAGATCGTGTTCACCTCGGGCGGCACGGAGAGCGACAACCTGGCGTTGTTCGGCGTGTTGCCTCAGGCGGCTGGGGAGCCGCCCGTGCACCTGATTACGTCGGCGATCGAGCATGAGGCCGTGCTGCAGGCCGCCACTGCGCTGGCTGCTCGAGGGGTGCAGGTCACGGTGCTGCCCTGCACGCGCCAGGGCATCGTCGAACCGGGCGCGCTGAAGGCCGCGCTTCGCCCCAACACCCGGCTGGTCAGCGTGATGGTTGCGAACAACGAGACCGGCGTCCTGCAGCCCATCCGGGAGCTCGCAGACCTCGCGCACGCTGCCGGTGCGCTCTTCCACACCGACGCGGTGCAGGCGGGGGGCAAGCTGCCGCTGGATGTGGCCGCGCTTGGGTGCGATCTCCTCAGCCTCTCGGGCCACAAGATGTACGCACCGCAGGGGACCGGGATCCTGTATGTCCGGCGCAGCGTTCGCCTGAACCCGATGGTCTTCGGCGGACGGCACGAGCGCGGCCGCCGCGCCGGCACGGAGAACGTACCTGGCATCGTCGCGCTGGGGCGTGCGGCGGATCTTGCCCGCGAGT
>JALYIA010000003.1 GCA_030776065.1 Acidobacteriota bacterium | reverse complement strand
GGGCGGGCGGAGGAGGCGCTGCGCGGCTTGCGCACAGGGACGATCTGGTGGTGGGCGCTGTAGAGCGCGGGCCGGATGAGGTCGTTCATGCCGGCGTCGGCGATGACGAAGGTCTTGGCGCCGTTCCGCTTCACGACGAGCACGCGGGCGAGCAGTCCGCCGGCCTGAGCCACGAGGAATCGGCCGGGCTCGAGCAGCAGATGCAGTTCGCGGAAGGTGCCGGCGGGGAGGCCGGGCACGGTAAGCGCACGCTGCAGCGCAGCGGCGTAGTTGGCCACCTGGACGGCGGGCCGGGACGTGTCGTCCCCGATGGCGTCTTCGTACTCGATTCCGAGACCGCCTCCGGCATCGATGTAGCGGATGTCGTGGCCATCCTGGAGAAGCTGGCCGATGAGGGCGACGAGGCGGGTGGCTGCGGCGGCGAAGGGGTCCACGGAACGGATCTGCGAACCGATGTGGACGCTGACTCCGGCAGGATCGAGCCAGCGGGAGCGGGCCGCCTTGCGGTAGAGGGTGCGGGCAAGGGCGATGTCGATGCCGAACTTATGCTCGCGCATGCCGGTGGAGATGTAGGGATGGGTGTCGGCGAAGACGTCGGGGTTGACGCGGAGGGCGAAGCGAGCGCGGATGTCGAGCGCCTGGGCGCGGGCGGCGAGCAGGGCGATCTCGTCTTCGGATTCGACGTTGAAGAGCAGAATGCCGGCTTTGAGGGCAGCGTCGATCTCCCACACCTGCTTCCCTACCCCGGAGAAGACGACGCGTTTGAGTGCGGCTCTGGAGGCCAGGCGTACGCGTTCCAGCTCTCCGCCGGAGACGATGTCGAAGCCGGCGCCGAGGCCGGCGAGCATCCGCAGAATGGCGAGCGAAGAGTTTGCCTTTACGGCGTAGCAAATGGTGTGGGGACGGTCTGCGAAGGCCGCGGCGAAGATGTGGAACCGCTCGGCGATCTGCGGGGCCGAGTAGACGTACGTGGGGGTGCCGTGTTCGCGGGCGATCTCCGCCAGCGGCACGTCTTCACACAGGAGGTCACTGCCGGCGTAGTGAAACGGACGTGCGGGCGCTTCGGTGATGAGCGAAGCGGGCGGCTTTCTGAGCTTTCTTGGGGAGAGCGGCTTTCGTACGCTCAAGCTACCGTGCCAGTGGTTGTGTTGTTAGGAGGCGGAGCGGGTATGTACTGCGGAAGCGCGTACGGGCCTTCGGGGATGATGATCCAAAGGGCGAAGTATGCCAGCGCGACTGTGCCGCCGGAGACGAGCAGCAGGGCGACGGTTAAGACTCGAACCGGGGTGATGTCCCATCCGTATGCGTTGGCAAATCCCGCACAGATCCCTGCGATGAAGCGGCCTTCCCGCGGGCGGACGAGGGGCCGGGGCATGGGGGTCGTTCCCACCGACGTCTGCGCCGCGGTGCCGCAGGCTGCGCAGAAGCGAGTGCCGGGTTCCAGTGGTTTGCCGCAATGAGAGCAGTACATATCGTCACCTCGGGAGTTTAATTGTGCCATATCCCCTGCGATCGATACGTGCGGGGGCGGTGTCCGGTTCCGTGTGAGCTGGGAACGCGATCGGATTAAACAGGTTGACACGGACGATTCCATGCATATACATATATTTCACTCGATTCTCCTGGAGGTTCCTATATGCGCTGCCTTTCCCACGTTCTTGCCGTGCTTCTACTTCTTGGCGGGCCCTCTCTGGTTGGACAGAGCGGGTCGGTTCCACCGGCAGGCTCCGCCGTAACGAGTTCGGTGCCGACCACCCGGGTGCTTGCCATCGGACATCTTGCGCGTAGTAGTGGCGCGCCTGACCCGCAGGCGATTCGCGCGACGATGCCGTCGGAGGTCAAGGCAACCGTCGCTCTGTATCTGGAGGGCAAGCTGGACCAATGGTTCGTGCGGCAGGACGGCAACGGTGTGGTGTTTCTGCTCAACGCAACGTCGGTTGCGGACGCGCAGGCGCTGCTGAGCCGGCTTCCGCTTGTGAAGGCGAGGCAGCTCGAATTCGACCTGATGCCGCTGGGGCCGCTGAGTCCGCTGCGCTACCTGATCGGGGACAACTCCAGTGCGGCAGCCCACTGAACCTGTGGATGGAATGCGGTGCCTGTGCGCGACGGTCCGGCGGGCGTCGCGCCTGCTGACGCGCCGGTACGAGGAGGCTCTGCGGCCGGCAGGTCTGACTCCTTCGCAGTTTGAGCTGATGATGACCCTTCGATATGCTGGGCCTTCTTCCCAGAATCGCATGGCTGCGCTGCTGGAGATGGACCAGACGACGTTGTCGCGGAATCTGTCGCTGCTGGAGCGCGAGCGCTGGATTGTGGTGACTCGCGACGGCGCGGATGCGCGGCGGCGGCTCTATCAGGTCACGCCGCTGGGGACCTCTGTGCTGGCGGAGGCACAGCGTTGCTGGCGGCAGGTCCACAAGGAGATGGAACGGTTGCTGGGGGAGTCGATGGCTGGGTTGTGGCCTGCTCTGGATCGGATTCTGGAGGCGGCTGCGGCGGATGACTCACGGAACACCCCGGAGCGCACAGGACAGGTCTAGGTCTTGCGTTGAGGGGCCTGCAGGCCCAGTTCTTTCATGACCATCTGGAGGTCCTTCCAGGCCTCGGCCTTCATGCGCGGATCGCGCAGCAGAAAGGCGGGGTGATAGGTGACGGCGAGCTTTGCTCCGCGGCAGGTGTGCCATGTGCCGCGAAGTGCGGCGAGCGATTGCTTGACGCCGAGCAGGTAGGTTGCGGCGGTGGCGCCGAGGGCAACGATCACCTGGGGACGCACGATGTCGATCTGGAGCAGCAGAAACGGCGAGCAGGTGTTCGCCTCGATCGGCTCGGGCACACGGTTGGCGGGCGGGCGGCACTTGACGATGTTGGCGATGTAGACCTCCTCCCGGGCGAGACCCATGGCGGTGATCATGTTGTTCAGCAGCTGGCCGGCCTTGCCGACGAATGGGATGCCCTGGGTGTCCTCGTCGGCTCCGGGGCCCTCCCCGACAAACATGAGGCGAGCGGCGGGGGAGCCATCGGCGAAGACGATGGTACGGCGGCCGGCGTAGGCGAGGGGGCAGCGGGTGCAGTCGCCGATCTCCTGCTGCAGCGCACGAAGCGCGGCGGCGCGCTGCTCGACCGGCAGAGGCGCGCCGGGCAGGGGTGCGAGCAGGTTGAAGGCGAGGGGCGTCGGCACGGGAGTGGAGGCTGGCTCCGATTCGGAGGGCTGCGGGTTGGGTCCGGATGACGGAGGGGCGGCGGCGGGTTGTTCGGGCTGGGAGGCGTGGCGGTCGTGGGGGGCCTGGGCGTCCGGATCGGGGGCGCCTGCGCGGTAGAAGTCATGGACGCCAAGGTCGCGGAAGTAGTCGATCCAATCGGCGACCGGGGCGTGCTGCCGGGCTGCGTCCTCTGGACGCGGGGGGGCGGACGATGCAGGGGCCATGCGCTACGGCTAGAGCTCCGGCTCGGCGAGCTGCGTGACGTTGGGCGCGGGGTTGCGCCCGACGACAAAGGTCACACGGCCCTCGCTGATCTCGTCCTGGGCGACGCGGCAGGCCTTCATGGACTTGCTGGCGGTGAGGGGGATGGCTCCGGACTGGAGCTGACGCGCGCGACGCGCCGCGCCGCGTACAAGGCTGTACTTATTGTGGAGAGGGTCCTGTTCGGACATGCGCATCACCTCGTGGGATAGCTTCAATCTACTCCAAGGCGGGCTGCGCGCCTAGCGCTAAGATGCGAGTCGTTCCGGCTGGCGCACCGGGGGGGTCGCGGTCAGCGGCCGGTGGAGGAGGCCGGCACGGGGAGCTGGAAGCTCTCAAGCGCGGCGGTGAGCCGGGCCGAGCGGGCGGCGGTGCGGCAGCTTTGCGCCAGCGCCGTAACGCCGTCGCCCACTCCGCGCTCGGCGAGCACGATGGCGCGCAGCTCGGCGACGGCCTGATCGAGCACGTCGTTCACCAGCGCGTAGCGGTAGTCCCAGACCTGCGAGATCTCATTGCGCGCCTGCGAGAGCCGCCGCTCGATGACCTGCTCCGACGTGACGTTCTCGGCCTCGCTGCGGTTGCGCAGACGCATGTTCAGCACCTCGGGGCTGGGCGGCAGGACGAAGATGGAGACGGCTCCGGGCACCTTCCGCATGATCTGCATCGCTCCCTGGACGTCGATATCGAGCAGAAGATCCTTGTTCGACGCCCGGGCATGGTCGAGCGCGGTGAGGGCTGTGCCGTAGTAGTTGCCGAAGACCTCGGCCCACTCCAGGAACTCGTCGTCACGGATCATGCGCTCGAAGTTGTCGCGTCCGGTGAAGTAGTACTCCCGGCCGTCCGTCTCGGAGCCGCGCGGAGCCCTGGTGGTGTAGGAGACGGAGAAGTCCAGACCCTGGACGAGGGTGCGGAGCTGGCTGACCAGGGTCGATTTGCCCGAGCCTGAGGGTGCGGAGATGATGAACAGAATTCCAGCCATGGAGTCTTTAGCGAGTGTAACCGGTGGCGCCGGGGTTTCGTCGCGGAGTATGGGTGCCGGCTGGGGAGGCGCTGGGAAGCCGCCTTCTACCTGCCGGTGTAGGGCGTTTTGAGGAGGCGTCGGGCGGCGTCGGCCTGGGTCTGGTCGCCTCCTCCGGCGGAGGCGAGCTGATAGAGCGCGACGGCGCGGGCGCGTTGGTGGAGCAGGTCGTACATCTCGCCGGCGTTGAGCTGCGCGCGCTTGCGCAGCCAGTCGGAGCAGCGGGGCTGCTCGGCGGCTTTGACGTAGTGTTCGGCGGCGGCGGCGATGTTGTTCTGACCGCGTTCTGTATCTGCGAGGCCGAACCAGGCCATCTGGAGGCGGGGATCGATGAAGTAGCCGGGCCTGGCGCCGTCCGCGAGCACCTCGTTGTAGCGGGCGATGGCCTGGGGGCCGTTGCCTTCATCCTTGGTGAGGTTGGCCTCCTCCAGGCGAAAGAGGTAGTCGTGCGGGTACTCGAGGGCAAGCCCGTGCTGGACGGCGAGGGCCTCTGGGTAGCGGGCGTCGTGGCGGAGAAAGAGGGAGAGGACGGTGCGGGACTCGACGGCGGTGACGACGCCGTGGTCCGCGGCGTCGCGGAGGAGGGCGAGGCCCTTTTCCTTGTTGCCTCCCACGCCGACGATGCCGACCATCATGCGGACGACGCGTGGCAGGCTGGCGACGGCAAACTGCTGGATCCCGATGGCCATCTTGGCGTCGGCGTAGAGGGGGTCGATGCGGAGCACCTGCTCGGAGTCGCCCCGGGCGGCGTAGCCCTGGCGCGCGGCGGCGACGAAGCTATGGTCCACCAGGGTGATGAAGGAGGCGTGGATGCCGCGGAGATAGCCACGTGCGAAGAAGGCGTCCTTATCCTGCGGATTGGCCTTGATGCGCTCGTCTGCGAGGTGGATGCCGGCGTCGGTGAGGGACTCGATGCGCCGCCTGGTGGCGTCGGGCACGGGCACAGTGCGCCTGGAGGTGAGGAAGGAGTCGTGCGCGTAGTAGGTGGTGTCGAGCAGATCCTGGTGGTAGAGCTCGCGGAAGACCGTGACCATCTGCACGTAGCCGTAGGCCATGGGCTGCTGCGGATGGGCGGTGAGGATGGCGTCGAAGCGGGTGAGTGCGCCGTCGTAGTCCAGGTTGTAGAAGTGCTGGAAGGCTTCGCGGACGGCGGGGTCGAGGTTGAGGGGGTCCGTGTGGAGCGTGGGGTCGGGTATGGGGGGGTCTGCTGCCGCAGGCTGGGGCGCAAGAAGGACGCCAAGGATAAGGAGTCCGCAGAGCGAGAGGAGGGATGCGTGCAGAGAAGGCCGAGGCGAGACGCGCATACGCTATGCAGTGTACGTGGGGCGGCGGGGTTTGGACGCCGTCGGGCCGCAGCGTGAGGGCGCGGGGCGGGGTGCAGCCTGAGGGCGGGCGAGGGTTCCCTGGCCGCAGAGGACCGGGGCGTGCGTGACAGTGGAGGCCACCGAGGCTAGAAGGATGTGACGGAGGGGGAGCGCTGGCGGAAGAAGCGGAGGCCGCAGATCCGGCAGCGGAAGGGGACGAGTCCGAAGAGCCGGAACGGCAGGTCGAAGAACTGGCGGTGGGACCTGCGCACCTGGTATTCGCGGCATTGAGGGCAGCAGTGGATCATAACGGTAGTCTCCCAAAAAGTTGGACGGTCTGCTCCGCGGGGGAGAGAGGCCCTGGGCGGCTCTGAGGCCGCGTCGGTGAGGTGCAGCAGAGAGGAGAGTGCCGGCGGGCGGTGAAGCAATCTCCCTTAGCAGGTCTTATATTGCGCCTGCAGTGCTGAAATCGCAATCGTTTCCGCCTACAACTTCAGGTAAATTCTCAAACAAGAGGCGGTGTGCCGTAGGGCGCTCGAGCCTTGGCGATGCGTGAGGATGGGTGCCATGACCCGGCTGGAGCTGCTTTACCTTTTGGTTGCGCAGGCCCGTGCGAACGGATTCGAGTTCCGCAAGTGGTATGTCTCCCGGCTGGGTCTGCCGTGGGCGACGACGAAGCAGGCTCTTGAGACGCTGGCGGAGCATCGCCGGTATTACGCATTGTTGTTCGCGCACGAGTTCGCGTCGAGCTTCTGGAAGGCGGGCGAGCGCATCACGTTCCAGGTGCCGACGCAGACGTTTACGCGGCGCATGAAGGACGGAAGCATCGGGGTGGTCCATCGCAAGGCGTTCACGCGGCGAAGCGCGCGCGACGATGCGTGGCGGTATCACCTGCGCGAGATGGCTGCGGCAGAGGAGCCGCTGCGGTACATGCGCCGGTATCTTCGGGTGGAGGACGACCTGGATCCCGGCACGGAGCTCGAAGCCGTAATCGACAGCCATCAGGCCGCCACGACCGAGACCGGATAGGGTTACTTGAGCCGGGCGAGCTGCCTGCGCGCGCTCTTCGCGAGCTTGTCGTCGGGGTCGAGCTTGAGGCAGGTATTGAACTCGGCGATGGCCTGGTCGCGCTTGCTCAGCTTGAGGGCGGAGTCGGCGAGGGTGCAGTGGGCCTCGGGATCGTCGGGGGCGAGTTTGACCGCGTCCTGGCTGCGGAGGTAGGCGCCCTGCAAATCCCCGGTCTGCAGGTAGAACCGTGCGACATCGATGTCTTCTGCGACCCGCTCTTCGGGGCTTTGCAGCTTGGTGCCGGGCGGGTTGACGCGCTTCAGCAGGCGGCGGCCGGATGGGGCCTGGGGCGTGTCAGGGTTCGGGGAAGAGGCTGCGTCGGGATCGACGGGGAGGCTGGAATCGGTGGAGCTTGAGCTGCTGGAGGCTGCGGGGTCTTCGCCGGGAAAGGGAAAGCGCTTCGCCGGGCTCGCGGTCTCGGGGTTTGCGGGGGCAGGGGTTGCGGGCGTAGCGGCGGCAGCGGGAGCGCTGGGAGTGGCAGCCGGCGGCGCGGGCTGTTCGCCGGGGAACGGAAAGCGCTGGGCGGCGGTCGGCTTCCCTTCCGGCGGCGGGGTGCAGGGCGTCTGCTGGGGGGTCGAGGTGCAGGGCTGAGCGGGCGGCGGGGCGCTCCGGGCAAGCGCCGCGAGGGAGCACATGGCTGCGAGTGCGGCGGCTGCGAGGCGGACGGCGGTGGTTGGGCTGGGACCCATGCTGCAAGTTTAGACGCATCGCGCGGTTCGGGCGCACCGGTGTGGAATGCGCGCTGCTATAGTGCCGAGATGATGGTCGGGCAGTCAGGGGGTGTAAGTGAAGGCTGTGGGGTTGGTGATCCGGTCGTCGTCGATCCACGCGGCGGGGTGCTACACGATGCGGCGCATCAAGAAGGGTGCGCGGATCTGCGAGTATGACGGGCCGAGAATGTCGAAGGCGGTGGCCGACCTGAGGTACGAGGGCCGCTTTGTCACCTACCTGTTTGCGTGCGGCGGGGACCAGGTGATCGACGGGTTTGGGACGCCGATGTTCTTCAACCACTGCTGCGATCCGAACTGCGAGACGGAGCAGGATGAGGACAACCGGATCTTTATCGTTGCGATCCGGGATATAAAGGCCGGCGAAGAGCTGACGTACGAGTACAACCTGTACGACTCGGATGATGAGAGCCAGGACTGCTACTGCGGCGCGGCGAACTGCCGGGGGACGATGTTCAGCGATATGGAGCTGAAGCGGCGGGCGAGACGGGCGAAGCGGGCGGAGGCGAATGGAACACGCTGAGAATGGAACACGCTGAGGTGGTGGCGTTAGACTTGAGACAGGAGCAGGCGGCGATGGCGACTCTGGACTGGTCCAAGTGCACAGCGGTGGAGAGTATCCCCGGGAAGGTGAGCGGCGCGTGGGTGTTGAAGGGCACGCGAATGCCCGTCTCGGCGATCTTCGAGAATCTTGAGGCGGGTGCGAGTCTGAACGACCTGTTGGAGTGGTTCGATGGGCTCGATCGCGAGCAGGTAAAGGCAGTGCTTGAGTTCGCGGCACGAAGTCTGGACCAGCCGCCTGTGTTCGCTGCCTGATGCTTGTTCTATTCGATCAGGGGACCCCTGTGCCAATTCGGGCGTACCTGACGAAGCATACGGTTCGGACGGCGGCGGAGCAGAGGTGGAGCGAACTCCGCAACGGCGACCTGTTGCGTGCGGCAGAGACAGCGGGCTTCGACGTTTTCCTCACGACCGACAAGAAAATGCGGTATCAGCAGAACCTGAATGAGCGCACAATCGCCATCGTTGTGCTCGGAGAGCAGCAATGGCCGAAGCTGCTCCGGCATGTCTCAAATCGTGGTGGAAGCGGCGGACCGGGCAGTGCCGTCAAGCTATGCCGAAGTGCAGATTCCCGATCAGCCGTGAGGATGGGCCGCGGCGATAGAATAGGGCTCGGAGTGCGATGGCTTATCAGGTTTTAGCTCGGAAGTACCGCCCGTTACGGTTTGGGGATGTGATCGGCCAGGACCATGTCACGGTCACGCTGATGAATGCGCTGGCGCAGGAGCGGATTGCGCATGGGTACATCTTCAGCGGGCATCGCGGGATCGGGAAGACGACGATTGCGCGAATTCTGGCCTCGGCGCTGAATTGCAGAAATGCGATCGGGAGCGAGCTGCGGCCTACGCCCGAGCCGTGCCTGCAATGCGAGTCGTGTCTGGAGATTCGCGCGGGCAACGCGGTGGATGTGATCGAGATCGACGCGGCGACCAATCGCGGCATCGACGAGATACGCGAGCTGCGGGATGCGGCGCGGTACAGGCCGGCGCGCGACAGGTACAAGATCTACATCCTGGATGAGGCGCACCAGATTACGGATGCGGCGTTCAATGCGCTGCTGAAGACGCTCGAGGAGCCGCCCGACCACATCGTCTTCATGATGGCGACGACGCAGCCGGAGGACATTCCGCAGACGGTGCGGTCGCGGTGCCAGCACTACTCGTTCCATGCGGTGAAGCTGGTGGACATCCTGGGGCAGCTGCGTTCGATCGCGGCGGCGGAGGGCGTGCTGGCGGACGATGGCGCGCTGAGTCTGCTGGCGGAGGCGGGCGACGGCTCGATGCGCGATGCGCTCTCGATCATGGACCAGGCGATTGCGAGCGCGCCGGTCGAGGCCGGGGCGGACGGAGCAGCCGGGCAGGCGCGGCTGGAGGCCTCGCAGATCCGCGAGCTGATGGGCACGGTGCCGAACGCGGTCTTCGAACAGATTCTGCAGGCGGTCGACCGCAACGCGTCCGCCGAGGTGATCACGGTGGCGAACGGGCTGCTGGACGCGGGCAACTCCCCGCAGCAGCTCGCGCGGCAGTTTTGCCGGTTTCTGCGCAATGTGCTGATCGCGAAGATCTCCGGGCTGCAGGCGGAGACGGTGGACGATTCAGGCCTCGGGGCCGAGCTGCTGCAGATCTCGCCCGATGAGCAGAGGCGGGCGGCGCGGGCGGCGGCTCTGTTCAGCGAAGAGGAGCTGACGCGGTTCCTGCAGGTGATGCTGCGGACGTTTGACGAGCTCGGCTACAGGCAGGAGCAGCGGTTCCACTTCGAGCTCGGACTGCTGAAGCTGGTGCATCTGCGGCGTCTGCTGCCCATCGAAGAGGCGCTGAGCTCGCTTGGCGCGGGCGCGAGGCCTGCGGTCGCGGCGACGAGGGCGGCCACCGGAGCGCAGGGGGGAGCCCGGGCCTTGGAAGCACGAGCGCCGGCGCCCGCGCAGCCCGCTGTGAGTGCGGCCCCGGCGCGGCCCGCCTTCTCCCCGTTTGAGCAGGACCGAAGCCGCCGCGGGCCGGTGAGCGCGGCGGGGGCCGATGGCACGCCCATTGGCGTCGGTTCGGCTGGAACGGGACAAGCTTCGACGGTGACCCGCGGTGCGACCGCGATTTCGATTGCGCCGGGCGTCCGGAGTGTTCCGGAGCCGGTTCCGATGGTGCTGCCCGATGCCCCCGTGGTGCCTGAGCTGGTTGTGCCTGAGCCGGTTCTGCCTGAGCCAGTGCGGCTGGAGCCTGTGGTGGCCGAGGCGCCGCGCGCGGGAGGCGAAGCGGCCTCCACGGATGGTGCGGGCGCTCAGCGCCTCGCGGTAGAGGCTTTGACCGAGGCAAAGCAGGGCTCGGCCGCAGAGGCGATGGAGGATGCGAGCTGGACCGTAGAGGCAGGCGAGGCTCGCGTGCAGACGGAGCTCTCGAAGACGATGCTGCCGGTGGTGATGAATCCCGAGGCGGAGAAGATCGTGCGTGCCGCGCTGCGCGGACTGGGAATCCTACGGCTTGCGCTGCTGCCCGGTGCTGCAGCGGCCCAGGCGGCGGCGAGCAGGCCCAGGGCTGCGCGGAGCGGGTCGGTCCAGGCGCGTGCGCTTGAGCATCCCATGGTGCAGGAGGCGCAGCGGCTGTTTGGGGCTGAGATCCAGACGGTGATCGACCTTCGTGAGGATGGGTAAGACCGGGAGCGAATCGCAGAGTACACGGAGTTTTTGGAAGTGAGAGCACGGAGGAGTGCGCGGGCTGTACGGGGCTTTGAGCGGAGATACGCAGTGTGACCGGTCTGCCAGAGGGTGCGTACGACGCCTGACGAGAGGCAGGGTCCTTGGCTGCGCTTAGCCTGCGCTCAGGCTGACAGTTTTCCAGTGTGGCCGATGGGTCGAACCAGCATGACAGCGAACTGGGGGGGCAATGGATCTTTCGGATATGGGCAAGATGATGACGCAGGCCCGCGAGATGCAGGCGCAGATGGAGCAGAAGCTTGCGGCAACGATAGTGGAGGCGGAGTCCGGCGGCGGGATGGTGCACGTGCGGATGAACGGCAGAAAAGAGGTGCTGCGCATCCGGATTGAGCCGACGGCGCTGGGAGCCTCGACTGGCGACATTGAACTGCTGGAGGATCTGATCGCCGCCGCGGTGAATGAGGCGGGGCGGCGAGCCGACGACGCGATGAAGGCCAGCGTCGCCGGGATGATGGGCGGCTTGGACCTTCCGGGGCTGACGTAGGTGGCATACGCGGGAGGCTCACGGTTCGCGCAGCCGATGTCGCGCTTGATCGAAGAACTGCGAAAGCTGCCGGGCATCGGCACCAAGTCGGCGCAGCGGCTCGCGTTCCATGTGCTGCGCGCGCCGGAGGTGGACGCGAAGGGGCTGGCGGCCGCGATCCTGGAGCTGCGGGCGAAGCTGCGGCTGTGCTCGGTCTGCAACAACATCACGGATGTGGACCCGTGCAGCTACTGCACCAATGCGGCGCGGGATCACCGGGTGATCTGCGTGGTAGAGGAGCCGACGAATATCGCTACGATCGAGCGGACGCGCAGCTACAACGGGGTGTACCACGTGCTGCATGGGACGCTGTCGCCGATTGGTGGCGTGGGGCCGGAGCAGCTCCGGATTGCGAATCTGCTGACGCGACTGGGTGGAGGCGAGGAGGACGAGGTGGGCGGGATCGCTGAGGTGATCCTGGCGACTTCGCCGACGACCGAGGGGGAGGCTACGGCGGGGTATATCGCGAAGGAGATTCGGGACCTGGCGAGCGGTGTGCGGGTGACGCGGATCGCTACCGGGGTGCCGGCGGGGAGCGATATCGAGTATGCGGATGAGGTGACGATGTCGCGCGCGATGGAGGGGCGAAGGGTTGTCTAAGTGCCAGGGCTAATCACAGAGGGCACAGGGTTTTAGAAGAGAGAGCACAGAGAGAGCGCGTCGCGCTAGTAGCCATTTCGCATGCGGAGGATGCCGTCTTTCATGAGGGCTACGTGGAAGTTCAGGAGCAGGCCGAGCGGCTTGTTGCTTAGTTTGAGGTAGGAGAGGAGTTGGACGCGGTGGACTGGTGCTATTGCGTCACAGGCTTTTAGCTCCACTACTACTGTGTTCTCGACTAGAAGGTCCAGACGGTAGCCTGCTTCGAGGCGAACTGCTTCGTAGACGACTGGTAACGGAACTTGCGATTCAACGTGGAGGCCGCGCTTGCGGAGTTCGTATAAGAGACATGCTTCATAAGCGCTCTCAAGCAAACCCGGGCCGAGTGCGGAATGAACTGCGATGGCGGAGTCTATGATCGTTCCGCTGATCTGATTGAGTCGAACAGTTTCCAAAGCCACTACTTCCTCTGTGTTCCCTCTCTACAACTCTGTGAACTCTGTGATTGGCTTCTGCAGCGGGGTGCCCGTCATGTCTTTGGGTTGGGGGAGGTGGAGGAGGGAGAGGATGGTGGGGGAGATGTCGCGGAGGCTGCCGCCCGGGCGAAGGGTGACGGCGCCGGTGGGGGCGTCGGTGACGTAGATGAAGGGGACGGGGTTGGTGGTGTGGGCGGTGTGCGGGCCTCCGGTGGCCGGGTCGATGAGCATCTCGGCGTTGCCGTGGTCGGCGGTGACGAGCAGGCTGCCGCCGCGCTGCTTGATGGCCTGGTAGATGCGGCCGAGCTGGGTGTCTACGGTTTCGACGGCGCGGATGGTGGGCTCCATCTTGCCCGAGTGGCCGACCATGTCGGCGTTGGCGAAGTTGACGATGACGACGTCGAAGGCGGTGTCGGATACGGCCTTGATGACCGCGTCGGCGATGCCTGCCGCGGACATCTCGGGCGCGAGGTCGTAGGTGGCGACCTTCTGCGACGGGACGAGCGCGCGGTCTTCGCCGCCGAAGGGCTTCTCGATGCCGCCGTTGAAGAAGTAGGTGACGTGCGCGTACTTCTCGGTCTCCGCTACGCGGAGGTTGCGGAGGTTGGCCTGGGCCATCAGGTTGGCGAGGAGGTTGTCCATCGACTCCGCGGGGATGACGATGGGCAGGGTGAAGTTCTTGTCGTACTGGGTCATGCAGACGTAGTGGAGCGCGTCGGGGACGAGGTCGCGCGGGATCTCGGCTTCGAGTTCCGCGGCCTTGGGGAGATCGATGCCGGCGTTCGCGGTAAGGCCCTTCGGGCCGGCGCTGGAGGCGCGGCGGGCCAGCACGCGGGTGATCTGACGGACGCGGTCGGCGCGGTAGTTGAAGTTGATGACGACGTCGCGGTCGCGGATGAGGCTGAGGGCGGCGCCGTGCTCGTCGACGATGGTGAAGGGCGGGATGAACTCGTCCGTGGTGCCGGAGTTGTAGAGCTCTTCGATCCGCAGGAGGGCGTCGGCGTAGCGTCCGCCCGCGGGGTTGCCGGTGACCATGGCGTCGAATGCGGCGCGCTCCTTCTCCCAGCGGAGGTCGCGGTCCATGGCGAAGTAGCGGCCGGAGACGGAGGCGAGGCGGCCGACTCCGGGCTGGTCGCCGAAGATGAGGCGGAGCTGCTGTTCGAGCTCGCGGAGGTAGCCGAGGCCGCTGGTGGGCATGGTGTCGCGGCCGTCCATGAAGGCGTGGACGAAGACGCGGGTGAGGCCTTGCTGCGCGGCGAGGCGCAGCAGAGCGTAGAGGTGGCGCTGGTGCGAGTGGACTCCGCCGTCGGAGAGGAGACCGATGAGGTGGAGGGCGCTTCCCTGCTCCTGCGCGGTGCGGATGGCGGCGAGGAGCGTGGGATCGGTGAAGAGGCTGCCGTCGGCGATGGCGGTGTCGATGCGTGTCATGTCCATGCGGACGATACGACCGGCGCCGAGGTTGAGGTGACCGACTTCGCTGTTGCCCATCTGGCCGTCGGGGAGGCCGACGAAGTGCTCACTGGCGCGGAGGAGCGTGCTGGGGAAGTCGCGGAGGAGCGAATCGTATACGGGCTTGCGGGCCTGGGCGATGGCGTTGCCGTGCGTCTCGGGGCGGTAGCCCCAGCCGTCGAGGATGGTGAGAACGATGGGGTTGGGCATGCTGGTTCGAGGATACAAGAGCTTTGGGGGTACCCCCCCTCCCCCCCCCGTACTTTGGTCCTAAAGTATCTCGGACAAAGGAGTTACGGTGGGACCGGTACCCCGGGGTCCAACGGCGCAGCCAAGGCCCGGCGGTGGCCGCCGGGCCTTGGCTCTGCCTATATCCTCGATCCGTATATCTTCGATCCCTATATTCAGGATATCAGGTGGAGCGAAACTAAACGGCCAACTATTTTGAAGGAATAAGAGGTTTCGTATCCGTCATTTACGGGTTGTTTGACGAGTTGGGGGGCTTGACAAGGTGGGGTGACCCCGTGGAGTGAGACAGTGAGAGAAGTCCCTGTATGCCGTTCGCTGGGATTTGGTTGTGCGAACGGGAGTTGGGGTTGAGCCTGAGTGCGACCGGGGAAGCGGAGGCGAGCTCTGC
>JALYIA010000002.1 GCA_030776065.1 Acidobacteriota bacterium | reverse complement strand
GGGCGCGACCGAGCCGGGGGCAGCGGGGAGCCGCAGGAGAACGGCGTAGGCGGCTGCCGTGAGGGCGCACAGCGTGCCGTCGAACAGGCGCCAGGCCAGGGCGCCCGTGCCGAACAGGTGCATGGCGGCGAGCTCGACCAGAAAGGCGCCGGGGAGGTTCATGTCGCCGAGCTGCCGGTAGGGGGCCCAGCCGCGTTCGATCAGAAAGGCGATGTAGTGGATGAGCGAGGCGTCGCCGACCAGGGGCCAGCGCCAGGAGAACGCGGCGGCGAGCAGGGCGGAGAGCAGGAGAGCGGCAGTGACGGCGGCGCCGAAGAGCCGGAGGGCGCGGGCGGTCATCCGCGCGGTCTCGGAGCGGAGATCCCAAGAGCCCCGTGCGGCGCGGCGGGCGGTCACGCTAGTTCGGGCGGATGGGCGCCAGGAAGTTGACGGTGGCGCGAAGGACGACCTCGCCGCGCTGGTTGGAGGCGATGGACCGGGTGCGGACGATGCCGAAGTTGGGGCGGGACTGCGAGTGACGCACGCCGAGTACCTCGATCGCAGAGCGGATGGTGTCGCCCGGGCGCACCGGCGCGGTCCACCGCATCTCTTCCACGCCCGCGCCGATCATGCCTCCCGCGACGGTGATGGAGTCCACGCGCAGGCGCATGACGATGGCGGCGGTGAGCCAGCCGGAGGCCGCCAGGCCTTTGAAGAAGGAGCCTTCGCCGGCCGTCTCGTCCAGGTGAAAGGGCTGGGGGTCGTACTTCTGACCGAACTCCTTGATCTCCTGCGCGGTCACCTTGTAGCTGCCGAGCGAATCGAACCTCTGGCCGACGTAGAAGTCCTCGAAGTAAAGCTCCTTGGGCATGGCGGGCGTGTCTCCTGTAGGTGGAGATGGTAGCAAGGAAGGAGCCTGGGAGGTAAGGGGCGGACGCGAGGAATGCGGCGTTTATCGGCCTCGGGGTGCGGGTTGTCAGCGGATGGCGACGAGCAGGACGGTGATATTGTCGGCGCCGCCGTGGGCGTTGGCGGCGTCCACCAGGGTGCGGCAGGTGCGATCGAGCGTGGTCTGCAGTGTGTCGGCGAAGGCCCGGTCGGAGGCAACGGAGGCGGCATCGGCGAGCAGTGCGGCGATCGCAGCCTCGTCGAGCTCGCGGGTCAGGCCGTCCGAGGCGAGAAGGAAGAGGTCTCCCGGAAGGGCCGCGTGGGTGGCGATCTCGGGCTCGACGGCGGGGTAGGTGCCGATCGCCCGGGTGATGATGTTCCGGATGGGGGAGGTGGCGGCCTCGGCGGGGGTCAGCAGGCCGGCGGCGAGCTGCTCTTCGATCAGCGAGTGGTCGCGGGTGAGCGGCTGGAGGCTGCCGTTGCGGAGCCGGTACGCGCGGCTGTCGCCCACGTGCGCGATGGTGACCGGAACGGATGAGCCGGAGCAGGACGCAGGCGGGCAGAGCAGCGCGACCAGGGTGGTTCCCATACCGCGAAGCGCGCGGGTGCGGTGCGCCTGGCGGTGCACGGCCTGGTTGACGGTGCGGATCGCGCCGGTGAGGCGTGCGTGGGCAGGCGCGGCGGAGAACTCCGAGGACGCGATCGCCTGGAGAAAGGTGTCGCGGGCCAGCCGGCTGGCGACCTCGCCGGCGGCGGCTCCTCCCATACCGTCGCACAGCACAAACGCGCCGTGCTCGGGGTTTGCGCCGCAGCAGTCTTCGTTCGCGTGGCGGACGCGGCCGGTGTCCGAGAGCATGGCGTGCTCGATGGCGCCCGCCGGCGTGGGGGGCGGAGGGTGGGACGGAGCGTTCGCGCTCGGCCTCGGCCGTTCTGCGGATTGGAGAGCGGAGGCCTGGGGCATGGGGTTCGCGTCCGTCTGGCTGGCGCACGTGGGGCAGCGCCAGTCCGTTTGATGTCAGGGAGCCGTTCCAGGGCTGCGTCTCGCGCGGTCCCGGTCGAAGAAACGATACACCTCCCGGTGGCGTCCGCAACGGAATTTGTGACGTGGAGGTACTCTGGATCGAAGTGGCGAGGTGTGGTCTCTGAATCGCATTGTGCACGGCGACAATCTGGCGGCGCTCGAGCGAATGGAGGCGGGTTCGGCGGCGCTGATCTACGTGGATCCCCCGTTCAACACCGGGCGGCGGCAGAGCCGGGTGCGGATGTCCGCCGTGCGCGACGAGGCCGGGGACCGGATCGGCTTCGGAGGCCGGCGCTACCGCACGCAGCGGGTGGAGGCCGCGGGCGGGTACGCCGACCGGTTTGACGACTTCCTCGGCTTTCTCCGCCCGCGCATGGAGCAGGCCTACCGTGTGCTCGCGCCCGAGGGCAGCCTGTTCTTCCACATCGACTACCGCGAGGTGCACTACTGCAAGGTGATGCTGGACGAGGTGTTTGCGTTCGGGAGCAAGGGCACCGGGAGAGCCTGCTTCCAGAACGAGATCATCTGGGCGTACGACTACGGCGCGCGGGCGAAGCGAAGGTGGCCGGCCAAGCACGACAACATCCTCTGGTACACCAAGCATCCGGAGCGGTACACCTTCAACCTGGAGGCGTCGGACCGGATTCCGTACATGGCTCCGGGGCTGGTCGGGGCGGAGAAGGCCGCGCGCGGAAAGACTCCGACGGATGTGTGGTGGCACACCATTGTGTCGCCGACGGGCAGGGAGAAGACGGGCTATGCGACGCAGAAGCCGCTCGGGATTCTCGAGCGGATCGTGCGGGTGCACACGAATCCAGGGGACCTGGTGGTCGACTTCTTCGCCGGGAGCGGGACCGCGGGCGAGGCCGCGGCGCGCAACGGGCGAAGCTTCTGCCTGGTGGATGAGAGTGCGGAGGCAGTGGCGGTGATGGAGCGGCGGCTGGCCGGCTACGGCGTCCGGCTGGAGCGCGCCGGGGCCCAGGCTGCACCCGGCGGCGACGTTCAGGAGGCGATCGGCTGAGCCAGCAGGCGGTCGAGCGCCATCAGCGCGTGGGCCAGCGCCAGGGAGGTCTGTTCGAAGACGGTCCGGCTGGCGAGCTGCGTCTCCGCCTGCAGGTAGAGGCCTGCATTCAGGAGCTTGGCGATGCGCTGCATCTCCGTGTGAAACTCCCGGTGGCGTGCGAGCACGGCGGCGAACTGCGGGGTTCCGCGCACGGGCAGGGTGGAGTCGGACAGGATCCAGCGGCTGATCGCGCACTCGTCGGGCTGCTGGATGGACTGGGTGGCGCGTTCGCTGAGCGGCTCCTGCATCCGCGCCGCGGTGAGCAGCGTGATCTTCCACCGGATGTGGGTCGCGATGGCGTCGCGCGCGTTCAGGATCGGCTTGTTGAGGTACGGAATCGAGGACATGGCGTGACTCTGGTCCACGTATCGGCAGATTGGTTGCGGAGGATGAGTGTGTCTGCGCGGGAACGAGGCGGGCGAACGGGGCGGGCGAACGGGGCGGACGTGTGCCGGGAGGACGTGTGCGGGGCGCTCTCGAATCCCCTTGACTCGGTCCGGTTGCTTTGCTGCGAAAGGGTCTCCCGCACGATTCCTCTGCGTACCCGTCTGCCCTCCTTTTTCATGGGTCGTCCGCCGGGCGTGCGTGGCCGGGTAAGATGGTTGCCATGCGCTACCTGATCGTTCTGCTGGCTGGTGCGGGCATCGTCGTAAGCTCGCTGGCGCTGCGGGTTCACTTCATGGATCCCGCGGCGGCGCCCCCGTGCGCGGTCTCGGAGCACTGGGACTGCGGCACGGTGAATCACAGCAAGTACGCGGTGTTTCCTCCGCTGGGGTTCGATGAGGCCCCGGGCAAGGTACACGTTCCCGTAGCGGTGTTCGGCATCGCCGGCTATGTGCTGATCGCGGGCTTTGCCGCGGCCGGCCGGCTGCGCGTGGTGCTGGAGCTGGCGCGTGTGGGCTTCTTCTTCGCCGCGTTTCTGACGTACATCGAGGCCTACATCCTGGAGACGTGGTGTATCTACTGCGTGTGGTCGCAGGCGATCATCACGGCCATCCTGATCGCCGCGGTGGTGGCGATTCTGCTGCGGCGCAGGCGGCGTGCGGAGTCCGTGCGGGCTGTGCTCTCCGAGCACGTAGACTAGAGCGATGTGGCCAAAGATGCTGTTCGACCTGCTGCCGCACCTAAGCCGCCTGGTGCCGATGGCTGAGCGATTTCTTGCCACGCGTGGCGCGCGCGAGCAGGAGGAGCAGGCCGCGCTCTCCGCGTTGACGGCGACCCTGCTGCCGGAGCTGGGCCGAATCGGCGAGGCGCATGCCGGCGTCCAGCAGGCGCTCGGCGAGCAGGCGGTGCAGGTGAGCGCGGTCGCGGTCGAGGTCACGCGCGTGCGGCTGGGCGTGGAGGCGATGGAGGCCCGGATCGGTGTGCTCGAGCGTGGCCTGGAGGGATGGCAGGATGCGGCGGAGCTCTCCCGCAAGGCCGCGGCGAGGATGGGTGTGCTGTTCGGCGCGGTGGTGTTTCTGCTGGTGGGTGTGCTGGTCGCCCTCGGCATGCTGCTGATCCGGAGCGGGGGGCGCTGACGGCGATGGGAATCAGCCGGACAGAGGCGCTGGACAGCCTGCGGAGCGACGACCTGATCGGGCTCGGCATGGAGGCGGACGCGGTGCGGCGCCGGCTGCATCCCGAGGGCGTGGTGAGCTATGCGGTCGTCGGCCGGTTGCGGTGTGCGGGCGGCTCTGTGGAGGCACTGGTGCGCCGCGCCGCGGAGATGGCGGAGCGCGGCTCGAGCGGGTTCGTGCTCGAGCGCGCGGCGGAGTCTGGAATGGATGAGCTCGTGCGGCTGGTGGCGGCGCTGCGGCGCGAGCTGCCCGCGTCCTGGATCTCGGGGCTGAACGCGGGCGAGGTGCGGCGGCTGAGCGAGAGCTCGGGCGAGGACGTCGCGCAGGGGATCGCCCGGCTGCTTGGCGCGGGCTGGAACTCGCTCGCGGGGGATGCGCCGGACTCGGCGGCGGACCGCGCGGAGGTCGGCCGCTGGCTCGCGCTGCATGAGGC
>JALYIA010000001.1 GCA_030776065.1 Acidobacteriota bacterium | reverse complement strand
GCGCAGCACCCGGCCCAACCGGCCGCCCAGCTCCCGCTCCCGACCGCCCCGGAGGCGCCCCAGCCCCTCTGGCCCGACGCCTCCGAACCCGAGCCTCGGCACTCCCGCAGCGAGGTCCTCCTCTCCTCCCCCGGGCACGCGATCGACCACGCGGTCGACCAGCAGGTAGCCGAAGACGATGAGATAGCCGAAGAAGACGACCAGGCCTTCGAGGCCGAAGCCGCCGAACTCCGGGAACTCCCCGCCTTCGCCGCCGCCCCGCCCGCCTGCTCCGCCGAGCCCGCCGCCCCCGAGCTCATCCCCGTCTCCGCGTCCGTCTTCGACGACGACTTCTTCCGCACGGAACGCGTTCGAGCCCGGGTCGCCGATACCCTGCTCAACGCCACCCAGCTTCCCCGCCTCGACCCCCATGACCCTAGCCCCCGGGACCCCCACTCCTGGGACCCCGACGACATCATCATCGGCTCCGGCGCCCGCACCCCCGCCGTCCACGGCTACGCCACCGCCGGGCCGGTCGTCCGCGGGTACGCGCCCGCACCCCCGTCCACGGGCGCTCTCTACGCCGGAGCAAGCGGCTCAGGCTCCGCCATCGGGGAAGGCGACGAGCTCGATATCCCCGCCTTCCTCCGCCGCAGCCGCTAGCTGAAAATTCCCTTCATCTTGTCGAACAGACCACGGCTGGTGGGTGTGTTCTCCATCTGCATGGTCTCGCTCAACTGCCGCAGCAGTTCCTTCTGCGTCTTGTTGAGGCGTGTGGGGGTAGCGACCCGCACTTCGACAATCAGGTCGCCCTTGCCGCTCTCGTTCAGGTGCGGCACACCCTTGTTGCGGAGGCGGAACTCGCGGCCGCTCTGGGTGCCCTCCGGGATCTTGATCGTGGCGCTGCCTTCGAGGGTCTCGATCTCGAGTTCGGTGCCGAGGGCAGCCTGGGGAAACGAGATGGGCATCACGCAGTGGAGATCGTCGCCGTCGCGCTCGAAGAAGCGGTGCGGCTTAACCGCCAAGACGACGTAGAGATCGCCCGAAGGCCCGCCGAACCGACCGGCCTCCCCTTCGCCGCCGTAGCGAATGCGGGTGTCCTGCTCGACGCCGGCGGGCACTTTGACCAGAATTTCGTGCTTGCGTGGCTGAAGACCTTCGCCGCGACAGCCGGGGCACGGGTCCGTGATGACGGAACCTGTTCCGTTGCAGCGGGTGCACGTCTTGGCGACGGAGAAAAAGCCCTGCTGGAAGCGCACCTGGCCACGGCCGGCGCACTGCGGACATGTGGAGGCAGCCTGCCCGTGTGCGCCGCCTGTGCCCTGACAGTCATGGCACTGCTCCAGGCGACGGACGGTGATGGTCTTCTCCGCGCCGAAGACCGCTTCCTCGAACTCGAGCGAAAGGTCGTACCGGATATCGCGCCCGCGCTGGTGGCGTGAGCCGCGGCGCGTCCCCTGCCCGCCGACGTTGAACATCTCGCCGAAGAGATCGCCGAAGATGTCGCCGAGATCGCCCTGGAAGCCCTGAGCGCCGGCGAACGGATTGCCGCCTGCTGCGGCACCGCCTTGGAACGCGGCGTGGCCGTACCGGTCGTACGCCGCCCGCTTCTCGGGGTCGGAGAGCACCTGATAGGCTTCGCTGCAGGCTTTGAACTTCTCTTCCGCCTCGGGATTGTTGGGGTTGCGGTCCGGATGGTGCTGCATGGCGAGCTTGCGGTAGCTGGCCTTGAGCTCCTGGTCGCTTGCGGTGCGAGAGACCTGCAACACCTCGTAAAAGTCCATCTTCATGTTTGCGGTAGAGCTCATGATTTCCCTTAAAGCTTATATCGTCTGCGGTTCTGGTACCCCGTCTGCTTTCAAGGCGGGGAGGTTGCGGTGCTTCCAGGGAAGCTGCTACTCCGCGGTCTGGGCGGAGTTGACTGCGATCTTCACAAGGGCTGGACGAAGCAGCTTGTCGCGGATCTTGTAACCGCGGCGTATCTCTTCCAGCACCTGGTGGTCCGGAAACTCGGCGGTCTCGACGCTGCCCAGAGCTTCATGAACGCGCGGATCGAACTGCGCGCCGACGGCCTCCACGGTCTGGACGTTGAGGCCGCGCAGGGCCTCTTCCATCTGCTTCAGGATCAGCTCAACGCCGGCACGAAGCTGTTCCGCGGTCCCATCCGACCGAAGCGCGAGCTGAAAGTTGTCCATGACGCCGAGAAACGGCTCCACCGCACCCTGGACGGCGTAATCGCGCGCGTCGGCACGCTCGCGGACCTCCCGCTTGCGGGCATTATCGAACTCGGCCTGCAGCCGGGCCAGCCTGTCCACCAGCTGGTCGCGCTCGCCACGGGCCTGCTCGAGCTCTGCGCGCAGGTTTGCTGCGGGGTCGGAGGGAGTCTCCAGCCCGGCTTCCAGCGTCTCTGCCCCGAGCGGGGCCTCGTGGGCCGCATTCTCCTGATCCTGCATCAGTGTTTCCTCTACCATCTGCTGACTGCTCCCTGTGTCGTTGCCTTCTGCTCCATTGTTGCCGATTCCGGTCCAACGCGCGACCCTGCGCCAGTGGTCGTCCATGGTGACTCTCCTTGCTCTGGTAACGCTGCGGGGGCGAACGCGAACTTTACATGGGACGCTCTGGGGGTGGCGTTGGATGCAGCATGCGCTCGAAGACCTCCGCCACGTAGGCCACCGCGTTGAGTGTATTGCCGTAGTGCATCCGCTTGGACCCAAGGACGCCTACCGTGCCGCGGCCCTCCCCGACCATACGGGCGGGGGCGGCGATGAGCACCAGCCCGGCGAGTTCGGGGGCATGCTCCTCGAGGTCGAAGATGACCCGGACGGAGGCCTGGCGGGCATCGATGTAGGCGTTGAGCAGCTGGACCAGCCGCTCCTTCGCCTCGAGCGCGGCGAGCACCTCGCGCAGCCTTCCAATATCTGCGGAGCTTCCGTGGCCCAGTAAATTCGAGACGCCCTCAATGTATACGGTCTGCATGCGGGCCGCGGGATCGGGGATCGCTCCGGCCCACAGGCGCTCGACCGAGGCGAGCAGCGCCTTGTACTCGGCGCGCTCGCGCTCCAGGGTGCGGCCGATCTCCGCCCGGATACGGTCCACCTCCCAGCCTCGGAAGTTGTCGTTCAGAAATGCGGCGGCGGCTTCGAGCTCGCGGGTGTTGAGGTCACGTGCGGCGGTGTCCTCGAGCGAGAGAACACGATCCCGCACCAGCCCGGAGAGCGTGACCACCACGGCGAGCACGCGGCCGGGGGCCAAGCGGGAGAAGTGTACGTGCTCCAACCGATCGGCGCCCTCCATCGCGCCCACCGCCACGCCTACGCCGCTCGAGACGGCAGCCAGGATGTGGCTGGTCCGTTCGAGCAGCGCGTGCGTGCCCGATGCGCCGGCGAGGCCGGACTCGATGCGCAACCGCAACTGGGCGTTGGGGGAATCCGCCAGCGGCGACAATCCTGCTGCGCCGTTCAGTCCTTCGACGTAGAGACGAAAGGCGCTGGCTGTGGGCACGCGTCCTGCCGATGTGTGTGGCTGTTCGAGCAGCCCTTGTGCGGCCAACTCTGCCATCTCATTGCGGATGGTCGCCGGACTGAGGGCCAGGCCGGACGCCGAGTGGATCCCGGCGACGGTTGAGGAGCCGATCGGCTCGCCGGTCTCGATATAGCTCTCGACGATGGCGTTCAGAATCGCTTGCTGGCGCGGCGTGATCCGGTCGGCCTCCATCGTTGTGTAACCCCTCTTCCAGTCTACGGCAGGCGTCAAGCTGCGATGGACGGGGGTGCGCCCGGTTCCTTCGCAGCTGTTGCGGCGCACACCGGTCCGGACGTACAACAGGGTGATTGCATTGGAGTGTGACCGCGATGGTGAGCTGCCGGCGTACCCGTACCGTTGCAACAGGTTGCGTCCTCTTTCTGCTGTGGGGAGAGGCTGCCCGATCGCAGGCCCCGTTTCCCCCTGCACCACCCGCGGGGCCGCAGATTCAACCGACACCGCTCGACGATTCAGACACAGGGTTCCGCCCGATCTTCAACGGCGCCTCGCTCGATGGCTGGGAGACGGACCCGCGATACTGGCGCGTCGAGAACGGGTTGCTGGTGGGAGAGGTGACGCCGGCGACTTTGTTGAAGCAGAACAACTTCGCGATCTGGCGCGGCGGCAGGCCCGCAGACTTCGAGCTGAAGGTGGAGTTCCGCATCTCCAGCCAGGGCAACAGCGGAATCAACTACCGCTCCAAGGAGATCGCCGGGACCAGGTTTCTGCTGCGCGGCTACCAGGCCGATATCGACGGCGCGAACGCGTACACCGGGCAGAACTACGAGGAGCGGGGCCGGACGTTTCTTGCTCCGCGCGGAGCGATCACGTACGTGGCCACAGGGCAGAAGCCGGCCGTGATCGCCTCGCTCGGCTCCGCGGAGGAGTTGGCGGCATTCATCAAGCCCGGCGGATGGAACCGGTATCACGTGATCGCACGCGGCACTGTGCTCCTTCACATCCTGAATGGGCATGTTATGTGCGAGGTGATCGACGCGGACACCGAGCACAGGAAGATGTCCGGACTGATTGGAGTGCAGGTGCACGTCGGCCCTCCGATGAAGGTGGAGTACCGGAGCATTCTGTTGAAAGACCTGCCGTGACGGGCGAGCAGGGGGCGCCGCCGGGGACTTTGGCGGGCAAGCGCGTCCTGGTGACCCGGGCTCCGCACCAGGCGTCCGTACTGGCCGATCGCCTGCGGGAGTCTGGCGCGGAGCCGGTACTGATCCCGACGATTGCGATTGCCGAGCCGCACTCCCTCGCGGCACTCGATGCGGCACTGGCGTGTCTTGAAACGTACGACTGGATGGTGTTCACGAGCGCCAACGCGGTGGAGGCGTTTCATCGGCGTGCGCAGTTCCACCGCATCACCCAGCTGCCGCGACGGATCGCGGCGATCGGTCCGGCGACGGAGCGGGCCGCAAACGCGGTTGGGCTCGCCGTGGACCTTGTCCCGGACAAGTCGGTCGCGGAGTCACTCGCCGAGGCGCTGCTTCCGCAGGCCAGCGGGAGCCGCTTCCTGCTCGTCCGCGCTGCCGAGGCCCGCGATCTGATACCCGATGCGCTGCGCAATGCCGGGGGGGCGGTCACGGTCGCCGAGGCCTACCGCAACGAGGTGCCCGCATCCTCCGTGGCGGCCCTGCGAGAGCTCTTCGCCACGCGGGAAAGCCTGCCCGACGCGGCCACGTTTACCAGCGCCTCCACGGCCCGCAATCTGGCAGCGCTGCTCGAAGAGGCCGGGCTCGTGCTGCCGGAGACGGTTGTGCGGGCGTCGATAGGCCCAATCACGTCAGCAGCCATGCGCGATCTTGGGATGGCGTCACATCTCGAAGCGGGCGAGCCTTCGCCGGCGGCGCTGGTGCAGGCACTGGCCGCCTACTTCGCGGCGCGGTGAGATGATACCGTCTTCCCTATGCGAAAGGCGTTGCTGAAGACCGACCTGCCGGGTGTTCCACTTCTGGGGCGGGGCAAGGTGCGGGACCTGTATGCCGTGGGCCAGCATCTTTTGTTTGTCGCGACCGACAGGATCTCCGCGTTCGACCATGTGCTGGGCTCCGGCATCCCGGACAAAGGCAGAATCCTGACCCAGATGTCGGAGTTCTGGTTCGACTTCCTGCGCGATGTGGTCCCGAATCACCTGCTGCAAGCGGTAGAACCGGAGGCTGAAGCGCTGCTTGATCGGTTTGCGGATCAGCTTCGCGGGCGAAGTATGATCGTGCGTCCCGCGCGGATGTTTCCCGTGGAGTGCGTGGTGCGCGGCTTTCTCTCGGGGTCGGCATGGAAGGAATACACGGCGACGGGCGCCATCTGCGGCATCGCACTGCCATCGGGGCTGCTCGAGTCCGACAGGTTACCCGAGCCGCTGTTTACGCCGGCCGCGAAGATCGCCGTGGGCGGCCATGACGAGAACATCACGTATGCGGAGGTGGAGACCATGGTGGGCGTGGAGACCGCAGCGGAACTGCGCCGGCTGTCGCTCGCCATCTATGAGACCGCGTCCGGCTACGCGGCGAGAAAAGGACTGCTGCTCGCGGATACGAAGTTCGAGTTCGGTACCGTGACCGCCTCCGATGGCAGTAAGACGATTGTCCTCGCCGATGAGGTGTTGACGCCGGACTCCTCTCGCTACTGGCCGCGGGAGAGCTACGCGCCCGGAGGACCACAGCCCAGCTACGACAAGCAGTTCGTGCGCGATTACCTGCAGCAGATCGGGTGGAACAAGCAGGAGCCCGCCCCCGAGCTTCCCGACGACGTGGTGACTCGAACGCGAGACAAGTATCTCGACGCGTTCCGGCTGCTCACCGCGCGCGAGGTGCTCGAGGGCGCATGAGGGCTGAACCGTGACCGGAGCGCTTGCAGGATGGAACTGGCTGGACTGGCTGCTGGCGGCCATCGTGGTGCTCTCGACTGTGCGCGCTCTGATGCGTGGCCTGGTGCAGGCGCTGTTTGCACTCGCCGGCATCGTGTGCGGGTTTCTGCTCGCCGGCATGGAGCACGGCTCGGCGGCCGCCTGGGCGATGCGACAGGGATGGTTCGCGGCGGCGGACGTGGCGAGCGTTGTGTGCTATGCCGCGATCCTTGTGGGAGTGGTGATTGTATTCGCCATTGCGGGCTCCGTGGCGAAGCGCATGGCGCATGCAGCGGGCCTGGGAATGGTGGACCGCCTGCTCGGCGGCGTGCTCGGCGCAGCGCGCGGCGTGCTGCTTGGAGTGGCTGTGGTGTTGATGATGAAGGCAGTTGTGCCCAGTGCGGAGGTGCTCGTTCGATCGCGGCTAAGTTCCTATTTCCTTGCCGCCGGTCATGCGGTATCCTTCGTTGTACCTCACACGCTGCGCTGATACGTTCAGAACAGATTTTGCAGAATGCTGGCGGGAATCGGGCGGTTTGCAGTGCCGGAACACGCATCAGCGATGCGATACGATGAGGACTTGGGTGTGGCTCGAAACGAGGTAAGCCTTTGAAGCGCGAACTTGACTCCGTGGTGACGCAGATGTACAGCGCCGGCATCCCCTATGCCGAGGCGATCCGGCAATTCAAGCGGCGATACATCCTGGAGGTTCTCGCGCATCACAAGGGAAACCAGTGCAAGGCTGCAGCGGAGCTTGGCATGCATCGCAACACGCTCAGCCGCACCCTGGCCGAGCTCGAGATGAATACGGCCCAGATCCGCAACGGAATGCGTCGTCCTGTGGTGAGCGAGCGGCCGAGGATGCAGCTTGCGATCAACCACCGTGAGGTCCGCGGCGGGGTCTGATCGCGTCAGCCCCACCCGGAAACGCACTCCCCTCGCGGACTATGCTGCGTTACGTCTAACATTACGGACAGGAATGAACCGGCTCAGCCAATTGCGCGGGGAGACTGGGGTGCGCCCCGCAGATGGTGTCCTGCGGAGGGCGACCTGCGCGGTCCTGTGTCTTCTTCTCGCCCCCGGCGCCACGGCCTCTTCGCAACAACCCACTGCCCCCCCCGCAACTCCAGCTCCAGCACCCGCCGGGGCTGCGTCAGCCACCCAGCGGGTGACCCCGGAGAACATCCCGGCGGCGCGGGCTGCCTATCTTTCCGGCGCAAGGGAGCTCGAACGAAGCAACTTGGCGGCTGCAGAACGCGAATTCGGCCGTGCCTCCCGGTTAGACCCTTCGCGGCAGGAGTACGCAGTCGCGTTGGCGATTGCACGGGAGTACGAGGTCACCTCCCTTGTGCAGCAGGCCAGCACGGCGCGGCGCGGCGGAGACACCGCACGGGCGGAGACGCTGCTGGCGCAGGCTCGAACGCTCGATCCAGAGAACCCTCTGGTGCTCCAGCACAGCCTTGCTTCAGCACCCTCGCAGACGCGCGCCAGCGCAGCCGTTGGCCCCGCGGCAACGCCCACGGACCCTCGGGCCATAGCTGCGGGCGAGGACCGGCAGCCAGCGAAGACGGCCTTCCCGGCGTTCGCCGGGCCCATCCGCCTGCAGCCCTCTGACGCCACCCCGGACCTGAACCTGCGCGGGGATTCGCAGGAGGTGCTTCGGCAGACGGCAGGGGCCTACGGCATCAAGACTCTCTTCGACGAGTCGGTTGAACGCAAGACCCTGCATTTCGAGCTCTCCGGGCAGCACTACCAGCGCGCCATGGACATTGCGATGAGCATGGCGCACGTCTTCGCTGTGCCCGTCGATGAGACCACGATCCTGATCGCCAAAGAAGATCCTGCACTGCGCCTGCGCTTCGAGCCCATGGTGGAGGAGACCCTGTATCTGTCCGGCATGACTCCCCCGCAGATGAACGATCTGGCAAACATCATTCGCGGCCTCTTCGGCGTACGCCAGGCGGTTCTGCAGGCCTCGGGCGGCACCATGGTGTTGCGCGCTCCCGCGGAGGTGATTGGCCCGATCAACCGTACGCTCGAGGAGCTGCTGAACGCGGACAGCGACATCATGCTCGAAGTGAAGCTGTACGAGATCGACCTCACGCACACGCGCAACATTGGCGCCACGATCCCCACACAGGCCGGCATCTACAGCGTGAATGCGGCGGCCAACCAGATTGTCAGCCAGAACCAGTCGCTGGTGCAGCAGGCAATCGCGCAGGGCTACGTCAGCGCGAGCGCGAGCAACCTGCAGATCGCGCTCGCGCTGATTGGCCTGGGACTCGTGCAGAGCAGCCTGGCCGCAAGCACCGTGGGCTACTTCGGCGGAGGCCTTACGCTAACCGGACTCACCGAGACGGGCTCGGTGGGCTTCAACTTCGGGCTGAATCAGTCGGACACGCGCACGCTCGACGATGTCGAGATGCACCTGGCCGACGGCGAGCCGGGAACCTTTCGCTCCGGCACACGGTATCCAATCACGACCTCGACCTACACAACGGGCCTGTCGACCTCGACTGCCGGGGTCGGGTCGGCGACGATCAACGGGGTCAGCGTGGCCAGCCTGCTGTCGCAGTACTCAGGGGGAAGCAGCACAACCATCCCGCAGATCTCGTATGAAGATCTGGGTGTCACGTTGAAGGCTACGCCGGCGATCGAAAAGTCGGGGCGGGTGAATCTCAAGCTCGACATGAAGATTCAGGCACTGGCGGGCGGGTCGCTCGATGGCAACCCGATCCTGGCCAACCGGCAGATCGTCTCGACTATCAGCGTGAATGACGGCGATACGGCGCTTCTGGTCAGCAGCATGAGCCGCTCAGAGAGTGCGGCGGTGAGTGGGATTCCGGGCCTGAGTGAGCTGCCGGGCTTCCAGGTGCCGCTCGACCGCAACGTGCAGCGGGATACCGGGCAGCTCGTCGTACTGATCACGCCCCACGTCGTGAAGCGGCGCTCCTACCTGCTCGCCGGGCCGAAGATCCCCGTCCATGTGCACGAAGACAGCCCGGGCGGCGGACCGGTTATGCCCTGAATCAGCGGGCTTCTGCGCCTGAGTTCAGCAAGCCTGCGGATCGTTGACCACGGCGCGCCGCCACAGCTATACTCGATCTGTGTGAGCGGGAGTAGCTCAGTGGTAGAGTGCTTCCTTGCCAAGGAAGATGTCGCCGGTTCGACCCCGGTCTCCCGCTCCAGCACTTCCCTTCTGCGATACACTCTTCCAATGCCCGGGCGTGGTGTCACAGACAGGCCCGCATGAGGCGCGGTACCCAAGTGGTAAGGGAGAGGTCTGCAAAACCTTTATGCGTCGGTTCGATCCCGACCCGCGCCTCCATAGAATCAACAACTTGCAAGCACAAAATGCCCCCAAATGGGGGCATTCATTGTTTCCGTGGGAAGCTCCTCAATCTCGTAAAGTTCGTCCAATTTCGTCTTGGGTATATCGCCGGAACTCGATTCGTATCGCCTTTTCGATCCCGACCCGCGCCTCCACAACTCTCAGGCATCTGCTGCGTCCTCCTGCCGGTCCGGCGATGAGCCGTCCCCCTCACGGGTGAGCTTGGTGATCTCGTCCGCGAACGCCGGCCAGTCTGCGATCAATGCAGCACGCGTGGCCGAGGTGTAGTCCGCGAAGTCGAAGCCCGGCACTACAGTGCATCCAAGGAGCGCCCATCGTCCTCCTCTGGCCAGCCTCGAGCCTTGCCATACCCCGCGCGGTACAAGCACCTGCGGGCGTTCCCCAGCGGCAAGATCGGACCCGATCCGCACGGTATCTCCCGTTCCGTCGGGCCGCAGGTGGAGCATCTCCACCGCGTCCCCCATGTAGAAGTGGAAGAGTTCGTCCGAGCGAAGCAGATGCATCTCGCTGAACGTGTCGGGCTCGAGCAGATAGTAGATCGCTGTGCCCGTGTGGCGTGCACCGGAGTACCGCCCATCCGCGAACACGTCCAGCGGCAGCATCTCGCCGGACTCGTACGTGCGCACAAACCAGCCACCTTCGCGGGGATGCGGCGTCAGCCCAAGGATCCGCTTCACCTCTTCGGCGGAGAGCGTGGTCGCGCTATGCTGTAGGGAATCCATACCTACCCACTCTACTTCAAGCAAACCGGGAGCCGCGCCACCATGCTCGACCGACTGGAACGATACTTCCGCTTCGCACAGCATCAGACCACGTGGCGCACCGAGCTGCTCGCCGGGGTGACGACGTTTGTCACGATGTCCTACATCATCTTCGTCAATCCATCCATTCTGGCCCAGACCGGCATGCCGCTTGCGGCGGTGACCACCTCCACCTGCCTGTGCGCGGCGATCGGGTCCATCCTGATGGGCTCCCTCGCGAACTATCCGCTCGCGCTGGCGCCGGGTATGGGGTTGAACGCCTACTTCACCTACACGGTCGTGAAGGGGATGGGGGTGCCGTGGCAGACGGCGCTCGGAGCCGTCTTCCTGTCGGGAATCATCTTCCTGCTGCTTACCTTCGGTGGCATCCGGCAGCGCCTGGTGGCGGCCATTCCTTACCAACTCCACGCGGCCGTCGCCGGGGGCATCGGACTGTTTATCGCCTTCATCGGCCTGCGCAACGCGGGAATCATCGTCCCCAGCCAGGCAACAACGGTGACGCTCGGCAACCTTCACTCCCACGACACTCAGCTCGCCATCTTCGGCATCGTGCTGATCGCTATCCTGCAGGCGTACCGAGTCAAGGCATCGATGCTGATCGGCGTTCTAGCCACGCTTGTGCTGGGCATTGCGCTTCACCAGGTGAAGTATGCGCCGTCCACGTTCAATCCCCTGGCAATTCGCGACACCGCCTTCCACCTGGATCTTCGCGGCGCACTCAAGCTGAATGCGCTCGAGATCATCTTCGTCTTCCTGTTTGTGGACTTATTCGACAACATCGGCACGCTGCTTGCCGTGACGGACCGCGCAGGGCTCATCGCGGACGACCACACGATTCCCCGGCTCGACCGCATCTTCTTCGCGGATGCGACCGCGACGGTTGTCGGATCGGTCGCCGGAACCTCCACCGTGACCAGCTATATCGAGTCCTCCGCGGGGGTAGCTGCAGGCGGCCGCACCGGAGTGACGGCGATCACCACCGGCGTGCTGTTTCTGCTGGCGATCTTTGTCGCTCCGGTGGTCGGCGCTATTCCGGACTTCGCAACGGCTCCCGCACTGATCCTGGTGGGCGCGTTGATGGTTGCCGGCGCGGCGCGCATCGACTGGGACGAGCCGCGGGTCGCCATCCCCAGCTTTCTGACGCTGGTGACGATTCCCCTGACGTACTCGATCGCAACCGGGCTATCGTTCGGGCTCATCAGCTTCGCAGTGCTTGAACTCGCCACAGGACGCGGGCGCCGTCAGCACTGGATGCTCTACCTGCTTGCCCTGCTCTTCCTCGCCAGATTTATCTACGTTCGCCCCTAGTTAGAACGTGGGGAGGTCAAGGCGGCTCAACGTGGCGTTCGACGCGCCCACCTGAGCGGTCGATCTGACGGCGAGAATCGCTACGCTGCGGCGGGTGACGGAGATCTCGATGCCTAGCTTCTCATGCAGCAGCGCAAAGAGCTGCTCGCGGCTTCTGTACTCCGGGATCTGGAAGTCGTAGGCATCGGTCAGGTGAGTCTCATCGACGATGGGGCGATCGAGTTGTCCCTCCAGCACACGCGCCAGGGCCTCCACGGTCGCAGCCGTAGCCGAGATGCCCGCGGACGAGACTCCCGGGCACACACGCCCCGCCACCGTAATGCTCTGCGGCAGAGAAGACGCGTCGCCATCCGCACCGCTGTCATCCCGAAGAAAGGCCGGGGCGAAAGCAATCGGGCGCATACGGGCGCGTGAGGCCTCGGCCCGCAGCAACCCCGGACCCGCACCGTTCGGGGCAGTAAGAACGTAGACCTCCACCGAGCGGGTCTCGAGCGACGCCACCAGGTGGAACCGCGCCCGAACCGCCGCTTCAAGAATCTTTTGGACGGTGGCGTCGCTCTCGTCTCCCGCCAGGGGAACGCTGATGTCGAACCGCTCCGGTTCGGCGCCCGGCGCAGGGTCGTGCAGATCGACCCGCGACGATTCCACGCCGTAGATGTGGGCCAGAAGCCCGCGCAGATCGTACCCCTGAAGGCTCCACAGCGTGGGCCCGATGTCGATCGAGGTTGAACCCGAAGGGAGAGAGGTTGGCGTGATGCGTACATCGTACGACGGCCTCAACGGGCGTGGCGCATGCACCGTCAAAGCCCGCGGTGAACGGGGACTGCCGAACAGCATAGCGAGCGCGAACAGAATGAGAGCTGGCCGTTTCATGACACTGCCGTCCATTTCCCCATGCGAGGGGGGAGGTTGGGAATTGCACCTAGGGTGAACAAGGCAGTTCGGAAGTTGTAGAGCCGAGCAGTTCTCTGGTCTTCGGTTTGCCTGAGTTTTGTCTGTGGTTCGTTGCGGCGTCCGAGCCGGACGTTGCTCTCTGTACGCGGCAGGTATTGAATGTTCCAACCGCGCGGAAGACGGCTCCCGGCGATGCCGGCAGAGCGTGGGAACCGTCGCGCTTCAGGCGGCTGGGGCGGGTCCGCCTAAGCGGTCCGCACGTGCAGCAGGTCGGCCGCGCGGGCCGCAGCTTCGGCCAGGTTGCGGTGGTGAATCGTGAACAGAGCCAGCTCGAGCCGGTCGGAGACGCCGGTCTTATCGTAGATGGATCGCAGGTAGTTCTTGATCACCTGCTCCTTGGTGCCGAGCTGACTGGCGATCACCTTGTTCTTGCAGCCCTGCACGATCAACGCGACGATCTGCATCTCCTTCGGCGTCAGCCGGTCTCGAACGCGCGCGCCTACCACGTCCTGGGCCGAGATCGACCTCAGATTGGAGGTCTGGATGCAGCGCTGCCCCTGGCCGACCCGCCGCACCGTATCGAGCAGTGCCGCGCCGTCCACGCCCCGGAAAAGGATCCCGTCCAGCGCGCGCGCCAGGCTGTCCGGCAGCTCGTAGCCGTTCTCCCCGATCAGGACCGGACGATGCCCCGCAGCGCGGGCCCGGACAACTACCGCGTCCACATCCAGAGGAAGGGAGGACGAAAATAGAACCGTGCAGCCCCGAAAGCTCTCCATCGCGCTGAACAGACGGGCGGCGTCCTCGCACTGGGCAACGATGCGCATGTCGTCTTCGAGGGCGAGGGTGCGCGCGGCGCCCGCGCGGAAGATAGCCTGATTGTCGGCAAGAATGATGCGGTTCATTTCGCTCCGGTCTCCTGCGGCGTGGTCCCGCCGTCACAGGATGTATCGGCGAACGACTCCGCGACGTCGGGACTTGTCTACAATTCGTACAGGCATCTTGAACCTCGGGCCGGCACACTGCAAACGAGTTCGGACGTTACTGAACCCCTCCGGCGTCTCGTGAATCGAATAGCTCGATGATAAACGGCAGAGAGTGGAGCGCAGAGCCCCTCCGCTTCCATCGCCCCCTCGCAACCCCGCGAAGTGGAACGGGATACGGACAGACAAGGAACCAGTATGGCGAAACCCATTCTTCTGGCGATCGATGACGATACCAGTGTGCTGGCCGCGGTTGTGGACGATCTTCGCCGGCACTATGGGCAGGAGTACCGCATCCTTCGCGCAGCCTCGGGCGTCGCCGCGCTCGACATGTGCCGGCAGCTCACCGAGCGCAAGGAGACCGTCGCGCTGTTTTTGAGCGACCAGCGCATGCCCGGTATGACGGGAGTCGAGTTCCTGCAGCAGGCGATGCCGCTCTTCCCTGACGCGAAGCGCGTCCTGTTGACCGCCTACGCCGATACCGAAGCCGCGATCCGCGCCATCAACTCGGCGAAGATCCACTACTACCTCAACAAGCCGTGGGATCCGCCCGACGAAAAGCTCTACCCCGTGCTGGATGACCTGCTCGAAGCCTGGAAGCAGGGCTACAAGGCACCCTACGAAGGCATCCGTGTGGTCGGCACACGCTGGTCCCCGAACGACCATGCCGTACGGGACTTCCTGTCGCGCAACCGCATCGAGTACAAGTGGCTCGATCCGCAGGCCAGCGAGGAAGCCCAAAGCCTCCTCAAGGAGAAGGGTCTGGACGATGCGCAGCTTCCCGTCGTCGTCTTCGGCGACGGCACCGCGCTGGTGCAGCCCGGCTCGACCGAACTGGCGCAGAAGATCGGACTTCGCACCCAGGCGAAGGAGGAGTTCTACGACGTCATCGTCGTCGGCGCAGGTCCCGCCGGGCTGGCAGCCGGCGTCTACGGCGCCAGCGAGGGACTGCGAACGCTGATCGTCGAGGCCGAATCCATCGGAGGACAGGCCGGCTCCAGCTCCCGCATCGAGAACTACCTCGGCTTCCCGCAGGGGCTCAGCGGCGACGAACTCGCCAAGCGCGCCTTTCTGCAGGCCAACCGGCTTGGTGCGGAGTTCCTCACGCAGCGGGTCGCCTCCATCCGTTCCGAGAACGGCTACCACCTCCTGCGCATGGCGGACGGACGCGAGCTGACCTGCCACGTCGCACTCATCTCCACCGGCGTGTCCTATTGCAAACTGGACATCCCAGGAGAAGCGCAATTCGCCGGCGCAGGCGTCTACTACGGCGCGGCAAAGACCGAGGCGATGAGCTGCGCGGACGAGGAGATCTACCTGGTCGGAGGAGCCAACTCCGCCGGCCAGGCGGCCATGCACTTCGCCCGCTACGCACGTCGTGTCCACATGCTGGTGCGCGGTGAGGGTCTGCAGAAGAGCATGTCCAGGTACCTCATCGACCAGATCGCATCCACCGCAAACATCGTGGTCGAGACCAGCACGGAGGTAGCCTCGCTCCACGGCGACACCCACCTCGAATGCATGACGCTGAACACCCCGGGCGGGAAGGAGAAGCGGTCCGCCACCTCCCTGTTCATCTTTATCGGCGCCGCGCCCAAGACGGACTGGCTCCCACGCGCCATCGCCATGGATGCGAAGGGATTCATCCTGGCCGGGCCCGACCTGAAGACCCGCGCGGCAGACCACTGGAAGCTGGCGCGCGAACCCTACCTGCTTGAGACCAGCGTCCCCGGAATCTTCGTAGCCGGCGACGTCCGGTATAACTCCGTTAAGCGCTGTGCGTCCGCCGTGGGAGAGGGTTCGATCGCCGTACAGTTCATGCATCAGTACCTCGCCACCCTGTAGCCGACCATTGGTTGTAGACGCGCACTGGCAGATATCTGCATCGCGGCCAAGGGTCGCGCGTCTTATCTAAGGGGAACAGACGCGCAGTTCGGGATAGACGCGCGCGCGAAGGATGGGCAGTATGGAAGGGTGCCGGCGGTGAGCCAGACCTCAGAGGCTAAAACGAACGCGGCAGCCGTCGACCAGACGCTGCTTGCCCGGCTGCGCTCCGTGCCCATCCTGGAATCCCTTCCCACAAGCGAGCTGGAGTGCCTGCTCGGCGGCAGGCTGGTCCATCTCGCGCCCGGCGAATACGTCGCGCGCCAGGGGGAGACGGCGCGCTTCTTCTGGATCCTGCTCGAAGGTGAGCTGCGGGTCTTTTCCGGCGGTCCGGACGGTAGCGAAACGACATGGGCCACCGTCGCCTCCGGAACCGCGCTCGGCGAGCTTCCGCTTCTGGCCAACGTGCCGAACGCGGCCAATGTGCAGACCGTCAGCCGCTCCCAGCTCCTCCAGCTCGACGAGCAGCAGTTCTGGAATCTGATGACCGCCTGCCCCGACGTCCGCAAAGCCATCCTGGGCAACATGGCCTACCGCTTCCAGAAGACGCAGAGCGCCATGGTGCAGCAGGAGAAGATGGCCGCCCTGGGAACCCTGGCCGCGGGCCTGATGCATGAGCTCAACAACCCGGGCACGGCCGCTGTACGCGCCGCCTCGCAACTGCGCGAAAACCTCCTTCGCATGCACCGGCTCACCGCCAAGTTCAGCAAGGTACACATGAGCGACGAGCAGAAGGCCTGCATGTTTGAGCTGCAGGAGTATGCCCTCGGCAAGGCGAAGCCCGTTCAGATGAACTCGCTCGAACAGAGTGACGCGGAAGAGTCCCTGGCCCAATGGATGGAAGGCGCGGGAGTGGAAGACGCATGGCGGCTCGCCCCTACGCTGGTGTCCATCGGCATCGACTCCAACGAGCTCACCTGCGCCCGCAGCGAGTTCCCGGGACCCTTCTTCTCCGACGCACTGAACTGGCTCGAAGCCCTGGTCTCGAGCATGCACCTGGTCTCCACCATCGAGGAATCGATCGGCAGAATCTCCGGCCTCGTCAAGGCCGTGAAGACGTACGCCTACGAAGGCAAAGGCCAGAAGCAGACGGTCGACGTCAACGAGAGCATCCACGCCACGCTCGTGATTCTGGCGCACAAGATGCGCGAAAAGCAGATCACGGTCGAAAAGGAATTCGCCGCCGGTCTGCCCGGTCTCGTCAGCGAGTGCACGGGGCTGAACCAGGTCTGGACCAACCTCCTCGATAACGCCATCGACGCCGTCAAGCAGAACGGCCGCATCCGGATTCGCACCTGGGCCGAAGAGACCCCCGTCGAACCGGGAACAGGCGCGGCCCCGCGGCAGTTCCTGTGCGTGGCGATCGAAGACGACGGAGGCGGCATCCCGCTCGAAAGCCAGCCGCACATCTTCGACCCCTTCTACACCACCAAGCCCGTCGGTGTGGGCACGGGTCTTGGGCTCGGAATCGTACAGCGCATCATCGATCAGTACCGGGGAAGCATCGCCTTCTCCTCCGAGCCAGGGCGCACGGAGTTTCGGGTGCGCCTGCCCCGCGAACGGAGTTAGACTGGGCTGCGGAGGCTGGCATAGAATGGCACTCGCACCCTTTCACATTGCGTTCCCGGTGGACGATCTCGCGGCCGCGCGAACGTTCTACGCAGGCACCCTCGGCTGCCCCGAAGGCCGCAGCTCCGACACCTGGATCGACTTCAACCTCTTCGGCCACCAGATCGTCGCCCACCTGAAGCCCGGCGGCAGCTCACAGCCCGTACACCGGTCCGCGGTCGACCTGCACGACGTCCCCATCCCCCACTTCGGCGTCGTGCTGCCGATGGACGAATGGGAGTCCCTCGCCGGCCGCATGCAGTCCGCCGGCGTCCAGTTCATCATCGAGCCGCATGTACGCTTCAAGGGGCAGATCGGCGAACAGGCCACCATGTTCTTCCTCGACCCCGCCGGCAACGCCCTGGAGTTCAAGTCCTTCCGCGATCTCTCCCGCATGTTCGCGAAGTAGAGTCCGGCACGTCACACCGTCCGCGACGGAAGCACGCACGCAACCCGAGACGCACGCGCGCCCCGTCGCCTCGTACCACGTCGCTTCGTACCCCCGCGCGTCGTGTGGGGTAGGCCGGCACTTGCGGTAACGCCCCGGTTTTCCCTGCCGAAACCATTTCCCTATCGCATCCAGCGCCGTGTATAACGTTGGGGCGCATCCGTGCGATCCGCCCGTGCCTCGCCTGCGGGGCCGGACCGCCCCGAGCGACCCCACTCCACTCCGGAGCACGATCTTGGCCATGTTCAGAGCTCCTCTGCTGCTCGCTGTCGTTGTGCTTCCCCTCTGTTCCGCCGCCACCGCCCAGCCGCGCGCTGCGCAGGGCAACCCGGACGGCCCGTCGGTGACTGGAGAGATGCCTCCCAAGACCTGGGTGGACAAAGATACCGGTCATCGCGTGTGGCGTGTCTCGGACGAGCCAAACTCCGGCGGTTTCTACTTCAACGTCAACGCCTTCACGCCGGACGGCCGGCAGATGGTCTACAACTCCCCAAGCGGCATCATGGCACTCGATCTCGCGAGCATGAAGAGTACGCTGCTGGTCCCCAATCCCCCGCGTCCGCAGACCGCCGAAGGCAGGGCACGCGGCGGATTCGGAATGGGTCCGCGAACCATCGTCGTCGGCCACAAGACCAACAGCGTCTTCTTCACGCAGATGGATCCCGCGACGCGGATCAACGCCGTATACAAGGCGGACACCCACACCAAAGCGGTCACGAAGCTGATCGACCTTCCCCCGCACGTCTCGATCGGAAGCGTCAACGCAGATGAGACCCTGGGCGTAGGAACCTACAACGAGGCGGACTGCCCGGGTGGCGATCCCAACGCGCCGAACGCCTTCGGAGCACCGCCTGCGCAGGGCGAGACGACGCGCGACCGCGGCATGCCTGCGCCGCCCAGGCCGGACGCCAATCTCCAGAACCCCGTCCTCGGCAGCCAGAACGTGCAAGCCGAGGACAAGGGCACGATGATGGAGCGCCGCCTCGCCGCACGCATTCCCGTGGTCCTGTTCACGATCCGGCTGGCGCCCGGTCCCAACGGCGAACAGGCCGGAACGATCCGGCAGCTGCTGCACTCCACCGACTGGATCGGACACCTGCTCTTCTCGCCCACCGACCCGCAGCTGATCCTGTACTGCCACGAAGGCATGTGGCAGAAGGTCGATCGCATCTGGCTCATCCACACCGACGGCACGCAGAACACGCTCATCCACAAGCGCACCATGGTGATGGAGATCGCAGGCCACGAGTTCTGGGGTCTGGACGGCAAGTCCATCTGGTACGACTGGCAATATCCCAAGGGCGAGGACTTCTTCGTTGCCGGCTACGACCTCACGACGAAGAAGCGCACCGCCTATCACCTGCAGCGGGACGAGTGGTCGATTCACTTCAACCTGACCCAGGACCTCGACCTCTTCTGCGGCGATGGCGGGGACTCCGGTCAGGTCGCGCGGGCGCACGACGGCGAGTGGATCGAGCTCTTCCGCCCGCAGATGATCGGCGGTACGGAAGGCGCGCTGAATGAGCCGGCCTTCTTCCAGCCGGGCGTATTTCGCTCCGAGCATCTCGTCAACATGAAGCACCACAACTACCGCGCAGAGCCCAACCCGCGCTTCTCCCCCGACAAGAAGTACGTCTTCTTCACCAGCAACATGTTCGGACGCGGCTATGTCTTCGCAGCCGAGGTGGCCAAGGCTCCCGCGACCGCCACGGACATCCAGTCCACCCCCGAGCTCGCCACAAAGTACAACCCCCTGATGCCCACCCCGACCACTGCGGCCAAGTAGCGGAGGGTTCGCACAAACCCCAACGTGCTCGCCGGCTGCACACTGCCCGGCCGCAACGGAACAACTGCAGGAGACGCATGCACGCACGCACGGCAGCACTCACAGCACTCTCCGGTGTGGCGCTCCTTCTGGCCGCCGCAGCCCCGGCCCACGCCGCTCCCGCTTCGCCGCCACGCATCGTCCAGCAGTTCACCGCCGGCTGGCGCTTCCTCCAGGCCGACGCCCCCGGCGCCGAGCAGCCCGGCTTCAACGATAGCGCCTGGAAGCCCGTCACCCTGCCCCACGACTGGGCCATCGCCGGCCCCGTCGAAGAGGATGCCCCAACCCGCGGCGCAGGCGGCTTCTTCCCCGCAGGCGTCGGCTGGTACCGCAAGACCTTCACCCTGCCACCCGCAGACCTCAACCCCGGCAAGCGCACCTTTATCGTCTTCGACGGCGTCATGGCCAACTCCGACGTGTACCTCAACGGCCGGCTGCTCGGCCATCGTCCCTACGGGTATGTCAGCTTCGTCTACGAGCTGTCGCCGCATCTCCACCCCGGCTCGAACCTCCTCGCCGTGCGCGTCGACGACTCCCGGCAGCCCGCCAGCCGCTGGTATCCCGGCGCGGGCATCAATCGCCCGGTGCGCCTCATCACGGTCGACGACGTGCACATCGTGCCCTGGGGCACCTTCGTGACCACCCCGCAGGTCGACGCCGCCTCCGCCACCATCCACGTTCGCTCCACCGTCACCAACGACTCCGCCTCGCCCGCAACCGTCTCGCTTGCCGCCGAGCTCACCGCACCCGGCGGCGCGCATCTCGTGGTCGAACCTGCCCTCCGCTCGCCCGCGGCCACCATCCCCGCCCACACCACGGTGAACCTCGAGGCCGAAGCCTCCATCCCGCATCCCGACCGCTGGGACATCGATCATCCCGCGCTCTACACCGTGCACGCCACCCTCCTTCAAACCCCGCTGCGGGGAGGAGCGGCCCGCCCGGTCGACGACGAGTACGTCCCCTTCGGCATCCGCGAGTTCCACTTCGACCCCGACCGCGGCTTCTTTCTGAACGGGACGCACCACAAGGTCTACGGGGTGGCCCTCCACACGGACGCCGGCGCGCTCGGCACCGCCGTCCCGCTCGCCGCCTGGGAGCGCAGGCTGACCGAACTGCGCAAGCTCGGCGTCAATGCCATCCGCACCGCGCACAACCCGCCCGCACCCGAGTTCCTCGATCTCTGCGACCGCATGGGCTTCCTCGTCATGGACGAGATGTTCGACGCCTGGACTGTCGCCAAGAACCCATACGACTACCACCTCTACTTCAAGGACTGGTTCGTCCGCGACACCACGGACACCGTCCTGCGCGACCGCAACCACCCCAGCATCATCCTCTGGTCCGCGGGCAACGAGATTCACGACACACCGCACGCCCAGATCGCCATCCCCATCCTGAAGACGCTGGTCGACACCTTCCATGCGAACGATCCCACGCGGCCGGTCACCCAGGCGCTCTTCCGGCCCAACGTAAGCCACGACTACGACAACGGACTCGCCGACCTGCTCGACGTGGTGGGCCAGAACTACCGCGAGCAGGAGATCCTCGCCGCGCACGCCCAGAAGCCGACGCGCAAGATCATCGGCACCGAGAACACGCACGACAGAAACCAGTGGGTCGCCATGCGCGACCATCCGGAATACTCCGGCCAGTTCCTCTGGGCCGGCATCGACTACCTCGGCGAGTCCGGACGCTGGCCGACCATCGGCTCCGGCTCCGGACTGCTGCTCACCAACGGCCTGACCCGCCCGCGCGCCTTCGAACGCCAGAGCTGGTGGACCACCAGGCCGATGGTCGCCATCGTTCGCCGTGTGCAGGCCGCGCGGCAGGGACCGGTCGACCCCGGCTACACCAGCGCCACCTCGACGAGCCAGGCCGCTGCTCCCGCGGCAGCCCGGCCCGCAGGCGCGGTGCAGCCTCCGCTCGATCCGTCTGTGCGATTCTCGCAGCCTCTGCTGGCGGACTGGACCCCCAAAAACCGCGAGCCGCACACCGAGAAGGTAGAGATCTACACCAACGGCGACGAGGTGGAGCTGCTGCTCAACGGCAGATCGCTCGGCCTGCAGAAGCTCCACCCCGACGCCAGCCCGATCGCCTACGACGTGCCGTTCGAGCCCGGAACCCTGAAGGCAGTGGCGCGCACCGCGGGACAGGAGATCGCGAGCGACACGCTGAAGACCGCGGGAGCGCCGGCGCGGCTGAAGCTTCAAGCCGATAAGCCGGACCTGCCGCTCACCTCCGACTGGAACGATGTGCGGTACGTAACCGCCACACTCGTCGACGACGCAGGCACACGCATCCCGGACTCCACCACCGAGGTGCAGTTTGCCGTCTCCGGCGCGGGCAGCGTGATCGCCATCGACAATGGAGATATGACCGATCACGAGCCCTTCCAGGCCACCGCGCGCAGGCTGTACGACGGCGCCGTCTGCGCCATCCTGCGGGCATCCGGCGCGGGAGGCACGCTCCGTGTGACCGCCACAGCGCCCGGTCTTCCGGCAGCCAGCCTCACGCTCGGCGAAGCCCCCATCCGCAGGGAGGACGAGCTGATTGCTCCATGGCGTTCCGGGGTGCGCAGCTTCTAGACCCGAGGGCCTCGGGCGATCGCCGCCGCAAAAAACAAACGGCCATCCGCGTCACGTATCGACGACTCGGATGGCCATTCCAGATGGACCAGGCTGTGGTGCAAGCTTCCGGTCCCTGCCGAGCAGCTCGAAAGAACCGAAGCAGCTCGAAAGGGCCGGAAAAAAAATGTTACCGGCGGCGGCGGAACCTGTTTTTGAGCAGGGTCAGCGACGTCAGTCCAGTCCCAAGCAGCGCCAGGGAACCGGGCTCCGGAGTGACGTTGGTCGGCGGGGGGCCGCCGGCGGTCAGTTCTCCTGCCACAGCCAGACCGAACGTGGAGCTCGAACCTGAGTTCCAGCTCTGCAGAATCGTACCGGTGGCGATGTCCACCTCCCACACGTTGCCGGAGGTATCGGCCGTCCAGAAGGACGTACCGTTCGGGTCCAGGTTCAGGGCGAAGTCGGTCCCATTGTTGCCCGGCAGGTTGTACGTCTTGATGATGACGCCGGAGCTGTTCAGCAGGATGGCATGGGCACTGTCCGCCGCCAGTACATCTCCCGCCATCGCTCCGGCCGGGATGATGCGAAGGGCAAACACGCTTGAGGCGAGCCCTGTTGCAAAGGCGGCGTTCTGCGTGTGGGTGGTCAGGTCGTAGCTCAGGATCTCAGTGCCTTCGCCGTCGTAGAGCACCGTGGACTGGTTGGCCGCGAGGTCGATCCAATCCGTGCCGCCCGTTCCATTGCCGCCCTGTACGTTATAGGTCTGGGTGAGCACACCGGCTGACGAGAAGGCCTTGATCGTCGCGCTGCCGGGGCCCGCAACGAGGAAGGAGCCGGCCTGGTTGATCAGGATCGACTCCGGCGTGGAGCCCGTCGACAGGTAGTTGGAGCTGGCGAGCGTGCCGTTCGCGTTGAATTTGCTGACCGTGTTGGTCGAGAAGTTCGTTACGAACAGATCCCCCGCATTATCGAACGTCATGCCGGTCGTGTAGGTCGATCCCGAGGCGTCGTTGAGAGTCTCAAACAACGTTCCGTTGGGAGCGAAGACCTTTACCGTGCTGTTTCCGGTGGCGACGGCGACATAGCCGGATGGAATGTTGGCTGCCAGCATAGGCGAAGCGGATACGGCAGCGAGAGCGACTATGGATAGTCCTCGAGCAATAAACATTGCAAATACCTCCAAGCTCCCCGCGGGAGCTGTTGTCGGCGCAGATTAGTCAGGGTTCCGCTGTGATGTGAGCGGTGAAGCGAGGCCCGAGGTGGAAGATAGCCCGAGGCGACGCACAGTGCCCACTTCACTGTCCTTGAAAACGGAGAACAGATGCACAGCGAACGCGTTGCCCTTTGGTCAGGTACTGTGCATTTCCACGGCCAAAAAGGTGTCTCCACGCGACGCGCACCCAAACCCTTCTGAAATGAACAACAACGTGCTCTGCGGTGAAGGTCCGGTTGGACTGTTCCGGCGTGCTTCCCACCACGCATATGCAACAAGTTGCACAGGAATAGGAACGGTTGCTCCACACTTCTCGACAAACCAGACGCCGTACTTGTGGTAATTCTGCGCTGCCCTTTCCGATCCGCGGGATAACGCGAACGGTCAGGGTGCTTTGATCTGCAGGTCTGCCGGCAGCAGGCTGAGCAGCTTGCTGGCACGGAGGCGCACACGCTGCATCAACTCTGAATCGCCGGCGATCGAGCGCAGCGTCGGCGCGATCGCACCCAACTCGAGCGCGCGTCCGTCCGTCACCTCCTGAGCCAGGAACCCGATGGCCGAGTCCAGACCGAGGCGGTCGTAGCGCTGGAGGTGATCGAGCCTTCTGCCCTCGTCCATCGTCTCCGCTATGCCGAAGAACAGATCGGTGAGCTGCACGACGCCCTTGTTCTCAGAGTAGTTATAGGTACAGGAGCCTGCGCCCTCCGGGCCGCGGTACGTGAGCGTCTTGGTGCCTGTATCGGCTACGTTCTTTGCCTTCGAGGCGCAGGTGGTGTTGAACTGCTTGAGCGATTGGGCCAACGTGAACATACGGCGTACGGTTGCGGGCGAAACCAGCACCGGCTGCCGGAAGGGCTCTCCGGGCCGGGCGGCGGTGTCGGCGGCGGCGGTTGCGCGCTCGGAGACCGCCGGCATCTCCAGCCCCTCGTAGCTTCCGGTTCCATCCTGCCGCAGGACGAGCTGATACTCGGGGACGGGCAGCCCGGGGCGTTCGAAGTGGAACGACATCTCCGGTGCGGCGCCCGATGCGGCGGGACTCTGCTCCGGTACGGCCGAGCGCGCTGTGCAGCCCACGGCGAGCGCAGCGGCGAAGGCAAGGGCGGTGCGGTTCATCGCGCGGCACCCTGGGCGCGGAGCGTCTGCGCCGTGTGGAGGTGGCAGATGGCGATCGCCAGGGCATCGGCGGCGTCGGCGGAGTCCGGCGCCGCATCGAGCGAAAGCAGGCGGGTCACCATGAACTGGACCTGCTCCTTGGCGGCCAGGCCGTAGCCTGTGACCGAGCTCTTGACCGCGAGCGGAGCGTACTCCGCGACGGGCGAGCCGCAGGCCGCGGCCGCGAGCAGGGCGACACCGCGGACCTGACCGAGCTTGAGGGCGGACTTCGCGTTGGCCGCGAAGAAGACGTCCTCGATCGCCACGCAGTCCGGCTGGTGGAGCTGGATCAGCCCGGTGAGTTCGACGTAGACCTGCAGGAGCCGCTGCGGCGTCTTGTCCTTCTTGCTGAGGCGGATGGTTCCGGCGGCGCAGTGGATGAGGCGGGGCTCGCGGGCAGCGGGGCCAGAGGCGGCGTGGTCCATCTCGACCACACCCCAGCCGGTG